>CAIRBL010000081.1 GCA_903876815.1 uncultured bacterium | reverse complement strand
CCGCTGAAATGTTAGCTAAAACTCCAGGTGCTCTGCACTTAAGAACTTTACAGTCTATCAATGATATGGCTTCAGACCAAAGCAATACCGTCGTTTACATGGTGCCAGTGGAAACTTTAAAAGCTATTGAAGGCTTTATTAAAAAATAAAACTTATACAAAAAAGACTCCCATCAGGGAGTCTTTTTAAATTAAACTGCTATTTAATTTTATAATTCAAATTTATTTCTACTGTAACTTCATATTGACCACTTGGCACCGAAGCTGAAGATACACCCTCATTCATCATACCGCCCTTACCATCCATATATGAATCCACTGGATAATAATTTTCCCACCAACCAATAATTTTACCTAAGCGCACACCTGTATTTTTAGCCATCACTTTTGCTTTTTCTTTAGCGTCAGCAATAGCTTTTTGTTTGGCTTCAGTTTTTAAAGATTCAATATCAGCCGCTTCAAAACTAATACCATTGATTTGATTCACGCCTGCCTTAGTCACTTCGGCTATAGCTCTACCGACTAAATTATCTTTTTCCGCAAACTTTTCTATCTTAACTGTCACTTGTTGACTGGCACTGTAACCAGCTGGTTTAGACACACCATCAATATAATCATACTGTGGATATAGAGAATAATTTTGGGTAGTAATATTTTTTTGTTCAATACCCAAATCTGTCAAAGCTTTCATCACTTTATCAATATTAGCATTCAAAGTATTGAGAGCTTCTTCGGCGGATTTTGCTTTATCCACTTGCACACCAAAATTAATTTTGGCTACATCAGGCATATAAGACACTTTACCAATGCCAGCCACTGACACTTGCCAGTTTTGATTATTGACTATCCGATCGCGCACCAAAGCAACAATTAATACTGCTGCAATCAATACAATACCTGTCATTTTGAAAATAAACTTGTATGGTTTATTTGTACAACATGTTTCTTGTTCCATATATTTTTTGATTAATTATTTTCTTTATTATAGCACATTAGCTGTTTTATTACTTGCTTTGATAAACTCCCGAAACAAGGGATGAGCACGCAATGGTCTGGATTTAAACTCAGGATGAAACTGACTGGCTACAAAAAATGGATGGTCTGCAAGCTCTATTATTTCTACCAATCTTTTATCTGGAGAAATGCCGGCTATCTTGAAACCAGCTTTTTCTAAGACTTCTTTATAGTCCATATTAAACTCATAGCGATGACGATGTCTTTCGTCTATTTTACTTTGACCATACGCTTTAAAGCTCAAAGAATCTTTGTCTAACACACAAGGATAAGAGCCGAGTCGTAAAGTACCACCTTTACTTTCTGCTTCGTGATGTCCAGGTAAAATGTGAATTACTGGATTTTTTGTTTTGCTATTAAATTCAGTAGAATTAACATCTTGAGTATTTAAAACATGTCGCGCAAACTCTATAGTTGCTACTTGCATGCCCAGACACAAGCCTAAATATGATATTTTATGTTCGCGAGCGTATTTGGCAGCCATGATCTTACCCTCTACTCCTCGAGAGCCAAAACCACCTGGTACCACAATACCTTTGCATTTTTTTAATTTTTCCCACTCTTCTTTATCGTTTTTTTCTAAATTAGTAGCATTTATCCAAACTAAATTTAAACTTAAGTTATTAAAATAACAAGCTGACTTAAGAGCTTCTACCACACTTAAATAAGCATCTAAATTTTGGTTGTATTTTCCGACTAAAGCGATCTCGATTTTTTGTCGGTGATTGGCTTTGATACGATTAACTAATTTCTCCCACTCCTCAAGCTTGGCTTTTTTGACTGGCATTTTGAGCCGCTCAAAAATAATTTCAGAAATATGATGTTTTTTTTCAAAATTAATCGGCACTTCATAAATTGTATTGACAGTTGGCGCGGGAATAACAGCTTTTTCTTCAACGTCAGCAAACAAAGCAATTTTTTGAATACTCTCTTTATCTATTTGTTTGTCTGATCTTGCTAAAATAATATCTGGCTGAATACCACGACGATAAAGCTCACGCACTGAAGCCTGAGTTGGCTTAGTCTTGAGCTCTCCTGAAGCCATCAGAAAGGGCAATAAGGTCAAATGAACAAACAATACATTATCTGTACCAATCTCTCGGTGAAATTGCCTAGCTGCCTCTAAATAAGGCTCACCTTCAATATCACCAACTGTACCACCGATTTCAATCAATAAAAAATCAGCTTTTGACTCTGCTGCTGCTTTTTTAATATGCGCTTTTATTTCATTAGTAATATGGGGAATAATCTGGATAGTTTTACCTAAATAATCACCGCTACGTTCGCCTTTCAAAACCTTTTCATATACTCTGCCAGTAGTGAGATTTGAAAGCTTAGACAAATTGGTATCAATAAAACGTTCATAATGGCCCAAATCCAAATCAGTTTCTGCACCATCATCAGTCACATAAACTTCGCCATGTTGATAAGGACTCATAGTACCAGGATCAATATTGAGATACGGATCAAGCTTTAAAGTAAAGACAGAATGTCCACAAGAACGCAAAATGGCGCCAATTGAGGCTGAAGCAATACCCTTGCCTAAACCTGAACAAACGCCACCAGTGATAAAAATAAATTTTGTATTTTTCATAAAAAAATTAAAAACAACCTGTGCTATTATACCAAACTTTTTTCTTTTTGTGAAAAAATAATCGCCGCAAAGCGGGACTAAAGAAAATAGAGACTATAAAGCCTCTATTTTGATGTTAATGAATATTTGTTTTGTACCTGGTAGCTGTAAATAAACCTGATGTTTACCAAGATCTTTTAAAGCCACAAAATCCTTAAACCATCTTTGTTCTACTTCTAGTTTAAAATTTTGTTTAATCGCTGCTATGATATCAGCTTCATGAATAGCTTGAAACAAATGATTTTGGCTAGAAATTTTGCCACTAAACTTTAAAGTTTGTTTATTTAAAGTTTGCATAATTCTCTGATAATTTTCCTGTTGTAAGCTTTTCTTTTTTTCTTTTTGTTTGACAACACTTTTTTGTTTTTGAATATTTTGCTCAGTAGCTAAAATAGCTAACTTTTGAGGAAACAAAAAATTCATCACAAAACCATTTGACACTTCTTTGGTTTCACCTTTTTTACCAATATTAGCGATATCTTGCAATAAAATTACTTTCATTTTAATAATTCTTTGGCTTTATCCATTTGTGGATCACGCTCATTGTTATAATCTTCAGTGGTGTATTCAACTGCTTGATCTGGTTCAATGCCCTTTTCATCTATCACTCTACCTTTTGGCGTCAACCAGTTAGCCACCGTAATTTTGACCGCTGAACCATCGCTTAAATTAAACAACTGCTGTACAGATCCTTTGCCAAAAGTTGTTTCGCCCAAAACCTCTCCCTTATCATGATCTTGCAAAGCGCCAGCTAAAATTTCTGAAGCTGAAGCTGAACCACTATTGACTAAAATAATTAATTTATACTTACTCAAATCAGTCGCTTTTGGCGCATTATAATCTTTACTATCCTGTTGATTTGAAAAGACTTCTCTGACTACTACTTCATTATTTTGTAGCCAATGTCCAGCGATATCCACTGCTACATCCAAATATCCACCAGGATTATTCCTTAAATCCAAAATAACACCTTTTGGATTATCGTGCACAATATCTTGAGCAACTTTGGCAAAACGACTATCAGTATCACTGTTGAAACTACTTAAGGTCACAAAAGCTAAACCATCTTCAAATTTATAAGTCACACTAGGAATAGCTATCTTATCTCTCACAACTTTGACCTCTTTAGGTGTTGTGTCGTCTTTGCTTAAAATGGTCAAAACAACTTCTTTGCCCTTTTCTCCTCTGATCAAGCTCACTGCCCCGTCAACCGACAAATTACTCACATCTTTGCCATCAATTGCCAAAATTCTATCCCCTGCTCTTAAGCCCGCTTTTGCAGCTGGAGTTTCTGGTAGTGGAGCAATGATAACTAAATTGCCATTTTTTCTACCAATTTCAGCACCAATACCAAAAAAACTGCCATTTAATTCTTGAGTAAAATCTTCAGTGACTTTTGGATCCAAAAAAATAGTATAAGGATCATTTACGGCTGCAATCATACCAGCAATCGCACCATAAAATAAATCTTTTTCTGCTATCTGACTACGTTTAAAATAGTTGCTATGCAAAACTTCCCAAGCTTCATTAAACAATTTAGGGTCTAAATCATCTGAGCCAGAAAAAATGTTTAAAATTTGACTCGCTGTATCTTTCAAAACATTTGTGTGTATTGGCTGGTTTTTAGCCGTGGTCACTAAAACACCAGCTACAAAACCTAACAAAATGAAAAAAAAGAAAGCGTAAGTTTTCATTACTCTTTTGAGCCAAGCTTTTTTTGTGTGTTTATCTAAATTGTGATTATCGTTGTTAAATTGACTCTTATTTTCAAATTCGTACATAAATTAATCTTTGTCGTTAATTCTTTCAATCTTGGCGCCTAAAGCGGCTAATCTTTTATCTAAAAATTGATAACCTCTATCTACCTGATAAACGTTGTCTATCACGCTTTTGCCAGTAGCAGCCAAAGCTGCAATGATCAAGGTAGCGCCAGCGCGCAAATCAAAACTTGTCACTTCTTTACCATATAGTGGAGAAGGTCCAATTACTACTACACGATGAGGATCAGAAACTATCAAATTTGCTCCCATTTTTTTCAGCTCAGAAATATATTTCATTCGACCATCATACATCCAATCATGAATCAAAGTTGTGCCTTTGGCTTGCGTCATCAAAGCAGTAAAAGGCTGAATCAAGTCAGCAGCAAAACCAGGATAAGGCATATCATGGACTTTACCAACAGCTTGCAAATCCACTCGGCCATCTACTTTGATGTTGGCTAATTTATAATGTTTATTAGCTGCTAAATCTAAATTGCTAATTTCTATTTTAAGACCAGCTTCTTTAAATTTTTCTAACTCCAGAGCCAAAAAATGAGGTGCCGTATTCAAAATATTGATTTCTGATCTAGTCACGCCAGCTAAAGCGATAAAAGTACCAGTTTCTATCGGATCCGGCATAATATGGTACTCGCCACCATGCAAAACCCTTGTTCCCTTGATGGTTAATTCATGCGTGCCAATACCTTTGATTTCTAAACCTAAAGTTTCCAAAAACCAACACAAATCTTGTACGCTAGGGTCTGCAGCTGCCACACGAATTTTGATTTCCCCTTGATTAATAGAGGCGGCCAAAATAATATTTTCTGTACCAGTGACTGAAAATTCATTCATCACTATCTCCGTATCTGCTGCTTGTTTTTTTTCTAAAATATAATACTTACCATCAAACTGCACATCTACACCCAAATGATGAAAAGCTTTAAAATGTGTATCCATCGGTCTAGCGCCAATCTGACAACCACCTGGTGCTTTAGTTCTGATCTTACCAAAACGACCAACCATTGCGCCCATCAAAAGGATTGAAGAACGCATGGTACTCATCAAATCCATATCTAGTTTTTCTGGATCCAAATCAGCAGCATCCAATGTTAAGCTATGTTTATCCAACCAAGTCACTTTGACGCCCATGGAAACCAAAATTTGAATCATTTTCTTTACATCTTCTATGACCGGCACATTGTGTAAAGTAATTTTTTCTTTGGTTAAGACACAAGCAGCTAAAATTGGCGTAGTTGAATTTTTAAAACCCGCCACTTCAATCGAACCCTTGAGTTTGTTACCACCTTGAATAATAAATTGAGACATAGTATAGTAATAATGTTATAATATTATCATACCTTAAATCTTGAGATTAAACAAGATTTATTTTAAGTAAAACTTAACATTTATTGAATATCAAAAAAATGAGCTTAGCCTTGCGACGTTTCACATATTTGAGCTTTTTCCTCCTATTTTTCATCTTAGCCCCATTATTAATTTTTTATTCTTTGGGCTATCGCTATAATTTTAATAGCAATTTGATTGAAAAAAATGGGGCTTTTTTTATTAAATCATACCCACGTAATTCTAATATTTCTATTGACCAAAAAAAGAGTAAATACAAAACTCCAGCACAAATTACCAATGTCAAACCAGGAGAACACTTTATAGAAATAAGCAAAGAAGGTTTTATTAATTGGCACAAAAAACTCAACGTCAAAACTGGTGAAACTACTTTTATTGAAGATGTAGCTTTATTTTTGACTGAACAAAAAAAAGTTGCTTTGGGTCCAGGCGCTTTAAATTATCTGGTCAACAAAAATCAAGATAAATACGCTTATCTAGAAAACCAAACCCTATGGCGCGTCAATACAGAACAAGCAAATGTAGCAGCTACTTATACCTTTGATCAAGATACTAACTTAATCGATTGGTCACCAGATGATCAAAAAATGTTAATTTTACAAAAACAATATAAAATTTTTGATCTTAATCAACAAAAAATTGAAACTTTATCTCTACCAAAATTAGATAAAATAAAATGGGACAACCAAGACCCTTATGTTTTATGGTATTTAAGTGACCAAACTTTGTGGCGCTATAACATTGCTTTAAACAAAGCAAGTAAAAAGATTGATAACATCGTTGATTTTGATCTCACTGGACAATATATCATCGTACAAACTGATGAAAAAACTAATGGTCATGTGCAACAATTACACAAAGAACAAGATATTGTGGTACGTGAATTAAAAAATTTACCTTTAGGTAAAATTCGCGCCCTATTAGCTGACGACGACTACTTGATAGTATCTCTAGGCTCTAGACTATATTTACAAAGACCAAAAGAAGAGCTCATGATTATTCCTGCTACCTTGGTAGAAATTTATGGTAAGTTTCTACTCATCAATGATGGCTATCAAACTATTTTGTATGATTATAATGATAACTATAAAGAAATTATTGACCGTTCTTCCCAAATTGTCTCTGAAGTTAAATGGCACCCGAATGGTAGTTACTTCCTCAGTGAAACAAACAATTTAACACATATTTATGAATTAGATGGTCGAGATTATCGTAACAACGTAAAAGTTCTAGAAGACCCTTTAAAGAAAATGTACTTGTTTAATAAAAAAGGCGACCGTTTATTTATCCTGACCGAAGAAGAAAACTTCTATATAGAAATTCAATAAACAAAAGCTCCAGCATCCGCTGGGGCTTTTTTTAAATTATAAATCAACAAAAAAGACTTATCCACAGGCACATACTTGCATTCGGTTTTTGTTCGGTATATAATGTAAATAGATAAATAAAACAATCATATGTCTAACTTAACAAAAAAACAAAAAGAAATTTTAGACTTTGTCACACAGTTTATTCAGACCAATGAATACGCACCTAGCTATCGAGAAATAGCTGACTACTTTGGCCTGTCCTCCACCGCCACTGTGCATGAGCATCTCAAAGCTCTAGAAGACAAAGGATTGATTACAAGTAACCACAATGCCGCACGTTCTCTGGAAGTTGTCACACAACGCTTCGGCAAAGCCATTGAGCTTCCACTAGTTGGACTGATTACTGCTGGTGAGCCTATTGAGGCTATTCAAGAAAACGAGTCTATTGCTGTGCCTCAAAGCTTTGTGCGTGATGAAAATAGCTACGTTCTCAAAGTCAAAGGTGAATCAATGATTGAAGAAGGGATTTTAGACGGTGACTATGTGATTGTTGAAAGAAATTTTTATCCTCATAATGGCGATGTAGTCGTGGCGTTACTGGATAATACTTATGCCACTCTCAAAAAATATTTTCGTGAAGAAAACCGTATTCGCTTACAGCCAGCCAATCGCACCATGAAACCTATTTATGCAAAAAACCCAGCCATTCAAGGCATTGTTAGAGCTGTTTTAAGAAAATTTGTTTAAAATACTATGTCTAAAATTCGTCAAATTAAAATTTGGTATCGCAACATACCTATCTTAAGACGTGGTATTATCAAAAGATACTATCAACGTTTAACAAATAAAAACAAACGACGCTTTATTCTGCCTTATCGTAAGTTAGATCTGTTATAAAATTTATTCTGCCAAAGCTTTTATTTTCTGAATATAATTTTCTGACAAATTATGCTCTTGAGCACCAGTTAAGACAGTTTGTAAATACTCAGCACTAGGTTTAGATCTTGTATTATCTTTTTCTACTATATAAACTTGAGCTAAAATATTTTTATTTTGCCAATTGACTTTGACCGCTTGTCTTTGATAAACATTTGGATAACCCTCTACTTGATCTAATTTTTTCAAACATTCTTCATTAATATTCCACAGCACACCCTCAATCATCTTGCTGGCATAAAGTTTAATATTTGCGTGACCTTTGCCATAAAAATAAAAATCATAGCCGACTAAATTGGCTTTACCTAAGTCCGTAAAATTATCTGCCCCACAACGATCCTGCATTCTATCAGAATTCATATTTGAACCATAAGCAAAATAAAGCCAATCCCCCATAATATCCTTGTTTTGCTCATTATTTGCGTTTATCATATCAACATTCACTGAGGGCAAATCTTGAGTATTTGAGTCCAAACCTGTTTTCTGGCTACAGGCCGCCATAAACAAGGCTATGAATAAAATCAATAAATATAGGCTTTTTTTCATATAATGCTTTATTAGTGTTATTATACCACAAAAAACGGCACAAAACAGTTTTTTGGCTAAATACGGTATTTACTTGACATAAATGAAAAAATTAGCTATTATATTGATACTTTTATTAAATTAAAGTAAAAAACATTAAGAATAGTATATGGCACATAAGAAAGCAGGCGGATCCACTAGTTTAGGCCGTGATTCCGTTAGTAAACGTTTGGGAGTCAAATTATTTGCTGGTCAATTTGCAAAAGCCGGTAATATTTTGGTTCGTCAAAGAGGTAGTAAATTTCATCCAGGTTTAAATGTCAAAAAAGGCGTAGATGATACCTTGTTTGCTACTATCTCTGGTTTTATTAAATTTAGAAAAATCAAAAAAAGAAAATTTGACGGTTCACTAAAAGAAACCAGATTTATCGACATTCTTCCTACTGAAACTAAATAAAACATTTCAAAAACACCCTGGCAGATGCCAGGGTGTTTTATGTTTATAAAATTAAATGCGTAAATATTTACGAATAGCAATAGAGGTGCTCAAAATATTTATCAAAGCCAAAACCAAAAATTGTAAACCAAAAATACGGAAAAAATTCGAATGAAAATATTCTAAAATATTAATCACATTCACATCTTGAAAATAAGCATTCAGGGAAGGCTGAATAAAATTTATAATTGGATAAACCACCACTATCAACAAAGCCACTGAAGCCACTGCATACAAAATACTTTCTAAAATAAAAGGCATTTTGACAAACCAATTACCAGCGCCGACTAGCTTCATAATCTGAATTTCATCCTTGCGACTATAAATACTAATACGAATAGTATTAAAAATCACCACAATCGAAATCAATAAAAATGCTAAAATCACATACCAACTATATTTATTTATCACTTTAGATAAATTTTCTATTTTTGCTACAAAAGTATCAAAATCATTAAAATCACTATTATCCACTAAATTTTTATATTTATCTTGTCCAATAAAACTCAAAATAGCATCATACTGTGACAAATTATTAGCTTGAACTGCCAAAGAAAAACCAAAAGGATTTTCATCTGGAGCAAAAATTTCCAAAACTTTCTTGGCTTGTTCGTCCAAGTTGGACTGTTCATATAAAACTCTATTTTCTTCGGGCGTAATAATAGTCACTTTCTTCACTTCTGTCATTGTCTCTAAGTCGGTCGCTAACAATTCCACGTCCTCTCTATCTGTGTCAACTTTTAAAGAGACTAAAATATCTACTTTTTTATTTACACCTTCCAAGGTAGCTTCTTTGATATAATCAATACCGATTAATAAGGTGGTAGAAAATAAAGCCATCAACATCATGGTCACTGTTACCAAAGAAAGCCAAAAATTTCTAAAAAATCCTTGGAAAGCAAATTTAATAACCCGAAAAAAACTTATCATATATTTTTTATTTTTATAGTAAATAACGACCCTGGCTCTGATCAGAAATCAAAACACCATTGTCTAGTGTAATAACTCTACTCTTTAAGCCATTGACCACATCTTTATTGTGTGTAACCAAAACAATGGTAGTGCCTAAATTATTAATCTTTTTTAATAAATCAATAATTTCTCTAGTGTTGATAGAGTCTAAATTTCCCGTTGGCTCATCTGCTACTAAAAGTTTTGGTTTGTGCACCAAACTACGAGCTATTGCCACTCTTTGTTGTTCACCACCTGATAATTGGTGTGGGTATCTATTTTCTTTATCTTTCAAACCAACCAAGGCTAACATCTGATGCACGGTTTTGGTGATATCTTTTTGCTTAAAACCGCAAGCCTGCATAGCAAAAGCTACATTTTCAAACACTGTTTTTTTACTTAATAATTTATAATCTTGAAATATCACACCTAGCTGTCGTCTCAAAGTTGGTATTTCTCTTTCTTTGATACGTGTAATATCCCAACCACCAACAACCACTTGACCTTTATCGGCTTTTTCTTCGGCAATAATTATTTTAATCAAAGTTGATTTACCGGAACCACTTTGACCAACGATAGACACAAATTCACCTGGCTCGATGTGAAAATTCACATCTTTTAAAGCTTGGGTAGATTTGCCATATTTTTTAAATAGGTTAGTTACTTGGATCATAAAGTTCTACTTTGACATAAATTAAACCAGCCCCTAAAGAGCTTAATTGCTTAAATGCTTGAGTGTCTAAATCAATTGTACGTCCAGTGGCTAGCTCCGGACCATAATCATTGACCTCGACAATAATCGATTGACCAGTTTTTAATCTGGTTACTTTTAATTTTGTACCTTTTGGATAATCACGTGAGGCGGCAAAATTACCATTTTTATAATTAAAATACTTATATCTACTTTGATCATAAAAACTAGCGATCCCGTCTTGTTTGGCTAAATCCGCAAAAATAGCCAAGGTTAAATATTGCGTTGCGCCCCTAATCTCTACTGAAATAAATTTTTCTTTCACATCATTGTAACCGACTAATTTTGTCCACACTTTTGTTTGCGTATCATAAGCATAAACGTCTTTAGCGCGAAAATCATCGTCAGTATAATAAAATTTTACATTATAATCACCAGTGGTGTTAATTTTATAAAATTTGGAAACTCTCTCTAAATTTTGATTTTGTAAAGGCGCCATAGCCTTATCAATCGTTACTGAATTATTAGATTCTATGGTCAACATTTTATCAGTTGATTGACTATTAGTAATAAATTTACGATTATCAAAAACTAATAAACTATCATTATTAATTACAGGAGTGGTGCTAGTACTAGGATCTAATTTAACCAAAATTTTCTTCGCACTAATATTAGTAGTCGTTCGCCAATCATTCGGTTCATTTGTATTTTTATAAACAATCTGACTTTGATCCAAAGATTTCAAACTATAAATCAAGGTTTTTTGGCTAGGATAAATTTGTAAACTAAAAACATTATCCTCCGCTGTCTCTGACCAATTTACAACCCAATTTTGTTTATTTTTATCGATACTTGCTATCTGAAGTTGTAAATTATCAGTTAAATTAATCTCCGTTTGAGTACTTTGAAAGGTTACTAATTTTGCCTCCGCTTTAAAAGCAAAGCTAAGTAAAATAAAAGTTAAAATAATAAAATATTTTTTCATTAGTAAAATTTATTAAGACGAGTAATTGCAAAATATTGTTTAAAAAAATCATCCATAGTTTTAGCATCAATCACGATTGAGCGAATTTCTAAAGATTTTTGACTATTTTCATCAGTCACTATATTTTCTAGTTTCCAAATAACATAGGCTTGGGGAACAATAACTATTTTACTAAATTTTCCAATCTCCATTTCTTTAATCGGCTCATAAAAACCCAACAACTCCTCTTCTTTGAGCCAAATGCTAGTTTCAGCTGTTTCTGGCATAGTAGAATATTTTTGCGCTACTGACAAAAAATCCTCTCCCGCTTCTAAAGCCGCATAAGCATCTTGTGCCTTAGTGATGCCTTCTTTGTCATTATAATTTTCTAATAATTTTTGATAAACCTTGACTTCCAATAAATTAGCTTTAACAATTTTATCTTTAAAACTTTCTAAGGATAACTTATAATTTTCTTTAGCAAAAAGCTCTAATTTATCTAAATCTTCTTTGCTTAAGCTGACTCCCAAATACTGCTCAACTTCAGCTTTATCTACTGTGATGTCAAAATTTTTGGCTAAATTCTGCACCCACAGCTCTTTGACAGCTGCCTGCCAAGCCAAGTCAGAAACATCACCAGTATTTGTTTCTGGAAAATTTTGTTTAAAATTTTCCAAAGCCCGATAATGTCTCAAATAATCAGCCAAATACACCACATAGGTATTATTAGCCTCAATCACTTCGCCTGCCTTAATGTTATAAAAACGACTTAAAATACCAGCTAAACTTATTGGCATTTTATGAGAATAAATCAAACGTACAGTCAGCCAAGAAGCTAGCGCCAAAACAGCTAAAATTATACTCAAGATAATTAATTTCTTTTTCATGAATTTCAACTTATTTATTTAAAAAAATAATCAAACCACTTTCTCAAATTGGAACGTTTATCATTTGCCTCAGCTTGCAGGGCTAAATTTTCTGGTTCTAAAGATAAATCCACTCTTTTTTCACCTGGCTTACTCAAGTTTAGTTGAGATCTAGCTTGTTCCTCTACATACTGATCGCTTTCTAAATATGAGATCAGATCCTGTAATTTATCTCTATTTAACTGTGCGTCTTCTAATTGTTGATTCAGATATCTAATCTCTTTATTGATTTGATGACGACGAGCCAGCTCTTTACCAACTTTTAAAATAGACAAAATCAAAATAGCTAATAAAATGCCAATAAAAATATTGGAGTTATAAATGCTATGCCACAAAGATTTTGATTGTCTATCTATCATGTAAACTAAAAAAGCGTCAAAATAATTATAACATAAATAAGATACTTTTCCAAAAAAATATTTTTTGTTTACTATTTTCCAAAAAAATACTATAATACTATAGGATCACGCAAAAAAAGCATTATGGCTATCCAAGAAATAAAAACAAAAAAATTATCGTGGACTCACATCAATAAACCAACTCGTAAAGAAATAGAAGCTTTAGGTGCTGAATATAAATTTCATCATTTGGATTTAGAAGATTGTTTGGTGAGAGTCCAGAGGCCACAAATTAGTCAATATCATAACTATATTTTTTTTATTTTGACTTTTCCCGTTTACAATAGACACACTAGGGAGATAGAATCTAGCGAAATTGATTTTTTTGTCGGTTCAAAATATGTTATTACTATTACCGATGGTCTCAATCCTATCATCAATGATTTTTTTCAAGAAATGCAACACAGTGACCATAGTCAAGACGCCTACATGTCTGGTTTTCAAGTGGACTTGGTTTATGAAATATTGCATCGCCTACAAAACTATACTTTACCCATGCTAGACCATGTGTCTGAAGATATTGAAAATATAGAAAAAAGAATTTTCCAAGGCGAAGAAAGAAAAGTTGTCACCGAAATTTTATACATCAAACGCAACATTGTGAACTTACGCAAAATTATGCAAGCTCACAAAAACATCATCAAAAAATTGATGGACACAAAAAATAAATTTTTCATGCCTGATCAAACAAATTTGTATTTCAGTAATATCTTGGATCGAACCAAAGACATCTGGGACATTTTAGAAACCCAAAAAGAAAACATTAATGCCTTTCAAGAAACCAATGAATCTTTGATCTCAAACAAATCAAATGATATCATGAGAATTTTGACAATTATTTCCGTCATCATTATTCCTGCCAACTTAGTAGCCTCAGTTTTTGGTATGAATTTAAAATATACACCATTTGTCAATGATCCCTATGATTTTTACTTGATAGTTGGTATCATGCTTGTAATCATGATAGCCTTTTTATTATTTTTCCGTAAAAAAAATTGGTTCTAAAACCTTTTACAAAACGCTACATTTATGCTATAACTCCATAAAATATGGAGTTTTATAAATAATATGGAGAATTTTTGGGAAAAACTAAATAAACCTATTCTATCCATGACACCAATGGCTGGTATCACTGATTCTGCTTGGCGACAAATCTGTAAAATGTGGGGCGCTGATGTTGTGCATACTGAATTTGTATCTGCAGACGCTTTACATTATGACAGCCAAAAAACTCTCAAAATGCTAGAATACAAAGCCTCCGAACAACCAGTTGTAGTCCAATTATTTGGCAAACGAGTAGATATGTATCCTAAAGCCGCCAAAGTGGTGGAATCTTTAGGGGTCATGGGTATTGATATTAATTTTGGCTGTCCAGCCAAAAAAGTAGCTGGTCATGGCGGCGGCATTTGTCTTTTACGTGACATGGATACTGTCAAAAAAATAGTGGCCACTACAATTGCATCTACTAATCTGCCTGTTTCTGTCAAAAGTAGGATTGCCCTCAACAATGTTCAAGGCAAACCAGAGGCTGGGCAAACAACAGTATTCGACTTGATTCAAGCCTTAAGTGATATGCCAGTCAAAGCTATGATTATTCATGGGCGCACTTATGAAACACCCTTTACCGGTCCGGTCAATTTGGAAATTTTAAAACAAGCTAAAGCTGCTTTCAAAACTGGCGTTTTTCTTATCAATGGCTCATTTCAAACAATTGAATCTGTGGTTTCTGACTTACAATACACTCAAGCAGATGGCATAGCTTTATCACGAGCGCTATATGGACAACCTTGGCTTTTTAAACAAATTCGAGACTATCTCAACACTGGTTCTTACAAAGAAATTACTTGGCCAGAAATCAAAGACACCGCTATCCAACACGCACATTTTTTATATGAAAACAAAGGCGCATTAGGCTTTCGAGAAATGCGTAAACATTTATTATTTTATGTCAAAGGACGCCCTGATGCAGCTAGTTTAAGAAAAGCTCTAGTCTCAGTCGAGACTCCAGAAGCAGTAGAAAAAATTTTAAATAATCTAAACTAAATAAAAACCCTCTGGACAGAGGGTTTTTATAAAACTGATTTTATAATAATTATTGAGCTAATTTATATGGCACTAGCTCTGTTTCAAAACGATTGATCGTGGTTCCGCTAGTGTAGCTGGCTAGATTTGTGCGGATAACAACATCTTTCATTCTAAAATAATTTGCGTTAAAAGCTGCTAAACTAGAAAATGCTCTTTTCTTACCATTTTGAATATAATAAATAGTATCATTATCTGGTTCTTTAGCTAAAGTACCAGTTGGCAATAAATCATTCAAAGAAGAGCCTTTGGTATAAGTACTCACAAAATAACCCTGAATAACATCTTGCACCAAAGTATGCCAATTATCACCGTATAGACTTCTTGCCATGGCTGCTGAAGTAATATGACGTAAAACACCATTTGGTTCAACGGCATACACCTTGTTTGAATCTTGTGTTTTGACTAATTTAATTCCTGGGCGATAATTAATAACTCCACCATCAGGATACAAATCTAATTCATCTACAGTCACTCTCACTACTTTATCAAAATTGTCATACCAAGTATAGTAGGTTTTTGGATCAGGGAAAGCATATTTTTTACAATCAGAGCCAATATAATAAACAGTAGCATCTTTTGTATTTATTTTAGCAAACAACATGCCAACGCTACTTGAACAATCTCTATCACCCAAAACTTGACCTGTACTAAACTGAATAGTATCCGATACCACACCACTCATGCCACGCTTATTTTTGAATTGAGCATAAACAGTTTTGGTGCCATTACCAGTCAATAATGACCAAGAAGTAGTTGTCGCATATGGTCTCCAGCTGGCATTATCAAAATTTGAAAAATTACTAATGCGCATTTCTAATGGTGCATAAGTAGCAATCATGTTATCAGCTGATAAACTCAAATTGACCGAAATTGTATTAGTTACGCTTGCGTTATTGTTGATGAAAATTTGAGGATTACGCGGATTACGCACAGAGCCTCCTCCGCCACGACCACCTCCTCCGCCACCGCCGCCTGAAGCAGCCGCAACATTAATATTAACATTAACAATTTCTGAATATAAAACACCATCAAAAGCACGATAACTAAAAACATCGTTACCAACGAAGCCGGCACTTGGTACATAAACAAAAGAACCGTCACTACTTAAAGTTACTTGACCATTGCTAGCATTATTACTTAAAACAGCTGTCATGGCTTGAGGGCCATTGTCAGCATCAAGATCGTTGACTAAGACTCCTGCTGCTGCAGAAATATTTAAAGTTGTGTTTACTGTGGTTTGATAATTATCTACATTAGCTACTGGCGCAACATTATTAGCTGTAGCAATACTAAGCTCTACTCTAGCTAAATTTGAAGAGTTCAAACCATCAAAAGCACGGTAAGTAAAAAAATCAGTTCCTTCAAAATTTGTATCTGGCACGTATCTAAACTGACCAGATGTACCCATAATCATCACGCCATGAGCTGGCCAAGTTTCTACTTTTGGAGTTAGTGCTTGGGGACCATTGTCAGGATCAGAATCATTATCCAAAATAGACGCTGGAGAAACTACCAAAGGCGTATTTTTCACAAAGTGATAAGCATCACTACTAGCTTGCGGTACCTGATTTGATCCAGTTCCACTGACATTGATCTTGACTAAAGTGATCGGTGAATAATCTCGACCATCATAAGCTTGATAACGAAAATAAGCAGCGCCAACATAACTACGATTGGACTGGTAAGAAAAACTACCGTCAGATCTTAAATTAAATTTACCGTGTAATAAATCAACGCTATCAAAATTTACATAACGCGCAGTCAATGCTCTAGGGCCGTCGGTATCAATGTCATTAGCCAAAACTCCAGCAGATGCATTGATTAATAATGGCTGACCAGATTCCACAAAATACTCTTCCGTGACTGTTTCTGGTACATGATTTTCTGCTTGCTCTTCTGCATTGTGCGTAATCACAAAAGATAAAATAACTTCTTCTGTATCTGTACCATTTTCTGCTTTTAATCTACCAGAAAATCTATAAGTACCAGCTGGCCAATCACTAATCACTTTCCAATATCTTGCATCATCAGTACCATTGATTAAGCTAAATTTATTTCTCGCATCTGCTTGCAGATAAAACATTGGTGCATAATTATGGATGATATCATACATTTCTTGAGTTGAATGCTCATAAAAACGATAAAAAGCCTCTGGAGCGGAAACCAAAGCAAACGGATAATCACCAGGCAACATATCGATATTGACGCTACTATCAGCTACTTCTAAATAACGATAAGCATAATGAACTCCCTCAATGGGAATATTGATAGCAAATCCCCTATTTAAAGTGCCGTTAATAGGCTTCCACTCTCTTTGATCAACTGACATTTTAAAGCTAATGCTATTGAGCTGTAGTCTCTGATCTTGTGAATAAGGAAACTTTTTGCTATTTGAACTATTAGGACGCTCATTGTCTTTATTGCTCAAATTATTCTCTTTTGACTTGGTCTTACTTTCATCAGCCAAGAAATCTATGCTTTTGTCTGTTGTTTCAAGACTTACAGCTAAAACTGGCAAGCTATAGCTCAAGCTTGCTCCAAAGATAACGCTAGTGATAGTAAAAATACTGAAAATCTTCTTCATAATTTTTTTAATTTGATATTATAACACAAAAATTTATTTAAATAAAATATTTTAAAAAATAATTAATACAGCTAATAAAATTAGAAACATAATTGCCGAACCAATTACTTTATAGTTTTGTTTTTTGATGTGAACAAAAATATTCAAAGCTAAGGCAATACTTAATAATAAAGCAAAAATTTTATAATAAATAATATCGTAAATG
>CAIRBL010000080.1 GCA_903876815.1 uncultured bacterium | reverse complement strand
TAAACAAGTAGTGAGTTTTACTGATCAGCTTTCAAATCTGGAAAAAGTTTTGACGAATTCTAAAAACAGAGGATCTTTAGGTGAGGCAAGTTTGGAAATGATTTTATCAAATATTTTGCCACCGCAAAGCTATGAAATGCAATATCGTTTCAAAAACGGTGAAGCAGTTGATGCCGCGGTAAAAATCAAAGACAAAATTTTGCCAGTTGATGCGAAATTTTCTTTAGAAAATTATCGTCGTATTATTTCTGAAGAAAATGTTGAAAAGAAAAAAGAACTAGAAAAAGAGTTTAAAAATGATTTGAAAAAACGTATTGATGAAACTGCTAAATATATCCGTCCATCTGAAAGTACTTTAGACTTTGCTTTTATGTTTATTCCCGCTGAAGGTATTTATTATGATTTGCTTATCAATGAAGTAGGCGCAGTCAAAGTCAACACCAGAAGTTTGATCGACTATGCTTTTAATGAACGCAAAGTCATCATTGTGTCTCCAACTACTTTTGCTGCTTATTTACAAACAGTTTTGCAGGGTTTACGTGCTCTCCAGATAGAGGAGTCAGCCAAAGAAATCAGAGCCAATGTGGAAAAACTTAGCACGCATTTATTAGTTTACGCAGAGTATCATAAAAAAGTTGGTGCACAACTTGGTACAGTGGTCAATACTTATAATTTAAGTAATAAAGAGTTTAAGAAAATAGATAAAGATGTTTTGAAAATCAGTGGCCAGGGTGGAGCACTTGAACTGGAAGAAATAGAAAAACCAAGAATAGAGTAATTAACATTTTATTCCGCCCCGCGACGCGGGGCGGAATTTGGTTGATTTAAGTATAATTTTAACTATATGGAACAAAATAGACCAGGAGTAGGTGTGGGTGTTATCATCATCAAAGATAATAAAATTTTGCTTGGCAAAAGAAAAAATGCTCACGGTGAAGGTGATTGGGCTTTTCCGGGTGGCCATTTAGAAATGAATGAATCTTGGGAAGATTGTGCTAAAAGAGAGGTTATGGAAGAAACGGGCATTGAAATAAAAAATATTAGATTTGCTTCAGCGACTAATGATATTTTTGTCAAAGAGGGAAAACATTATATTACACTTTTTATGATGACTGATTATGCGGCAGGTGAGGTTCAAGCAATGGAGCCAGAAAAATGTGAGCAATGGGAGTGGTTTGATTGGGACAATTTACCAAACCCTTGTTTTCTGCCTTTACAGAATTTATTAAAACAAAATTTTAAGCCTTTTTAGCCTATTTTTCCTTATTTTTAGCTAAATTTAACAAAAAATATATTGACTAATTCATGCGCCTGATGTATACTGATGGCGCTATTGTTTTTAAACATTTATGCCCATCAAAAGTAAATCGTCGACCAGCATGTTAATTTTTCGTTTATTGGCTATTGTAGCTTTTTTTATCGGGTTTGCTTTTTATGGTTGTCGCTTTAATTTTTTGACAGCTTTGTGCCAAGAATATACTTGGTTGTCAGTTGCAATGGTTATTGTAGCAGCTGTGATTTCTTTATTACTCCTTTATGTAGTGATCAAGACGGAGATTGATAATCTTTTAGGCGCTTATTCCGATGATTTGGCCAAAATTGGCAAAGTTAAAGATTTAGAAGAATAGCTTATGAATTTTTTTTCCAAAAACAATAAAGAAGCAGATAAAGAGTTTACTAAGTTAGCTTTGAGTGCTTTTGCGGAAATGAGCGGCTGGGTAGCTGTGCCGGTTGTCATAGCTTTGTTTGCTGGCCGTGCAATGGATGCTAAATATGATACAGGCTATTTATATTTTTTAAGTTTAACAGCTTTGGCTTTTGTCATCTCCTGTGTTGGCATCGGTATTGTCGGTATGAAATATTTAAAGCAAGTAAATAAACAAGATAAAAAAGTAGAAGAAGATAAAGAAAGCATAAACCATGACCAGCGAAGATAATAGTCATACAATAGAAGAAAATATTGAACATAATAGTTCAGCTGATTTAGAGCTAGACACTCATACAAATGATGAGGCGCTTTTAGACAGTGAGCATGCAGCCGAGGGTGAGCATGCTGAATCTCATGAAATAACTTTATATGCAGAACCGGTTACTCATATCGGAAGTTTTCCGGTGACAAATTCACTGATAACTTCTTGGGTAGCGGTTTTTTTGATTATTTTATTATCTATCATTATTCGTAAACAGACCAAAAGAATTCCTGGTGTTTTTCAAAGTTTTATTGAAGTAGTGATTGATGGTGCTCTAGGGATGATGGATTTGGTGACCAATGATAGACAAAAAAGCAAAAAAGCTTTTCCAGTAGTTTTTTCGATTTTTGTTTTTATTTTGATCAACAATTGGTTGGGCTTGGTGCCGGGCATAGGCTCTGTTAGTTTTGGTGGTCATCATATTTTTCGCGGTGGTACAGCCGATTTAAATACTACTTTAGCTTTAGGTATTTTTGCAGTGGTGGGTGCTAATATTTTTGGCGTCTTGTCTGTCGGTGCTTGGGAGTATTTTAATAAATTTGTAAATATCAAAGCCTTACTTGAAATTCCTAAAAAAATTGTAAAAGAGCCAACTATTATTTTAGTAAACCCTATCACTTTCTTTGTCGGTTTGATTGAAATTATTTCTGAATTTGCCAAAATTGCTTCCCTATCTTTTCGTTTGTTTGGTAATGTGTTTGCTGGTGAAGTTTTGCTTTCTTCTATTTCTGCTATGGTAGCTTGGGGCGTGCCTTTGCCTTTTATGTTTTTAGAAATCATCGTTGGCGTAATTCAGGCTTTGATTTTTGCCATTTTAACTTTAGTTTATTTTACTATTGCTGCTAGCTCACATTCTCATGAGCATTAAATTGATATTTGATGTTTGTTTATTTTTTTAGTAAATAAGCATTAAGTATTAATTAAGAAATAATTTGTCGACTTAAAATAAAAAAATAATAAAATAGTCGCAAACAAATTATTTCAAGAAAGGACATTTTATGGATTTAACATTAATCGCCAAAGCTGCTGCTATCGCCATCGGTGGTATTGCTCCAGCTATTGCTATCGGTAAGATTGGCGCCAAAGCCATGGAATCAATCG
This sequence comes from uncultured bacterium, assembly GCA_903876815.1. GTDB lineage: Bacteria > Patescibacteriota > Patescibacteriia > UBA1558 > GWA2-36-10 > CAIRBL01. The sequence continues at coordinate 53,357 of CAIRBL010000080.1, read as the reverse complement.
GCCGAAATCCAGAAGCTGCTGGTAAAATTTTGGTCCCAATGTTGTTGGTATCAGCTTTTGCCGAAGCTATCGCTATTTATGCTTTGATTATTGCTTTCAGTATTAAATAGTTTTTTGAAAGTTTTTATTGGCTCAAAAATATTTTGAGCCAAGCTAAAGTTTTTAAAAAAGAAATTATGGAAATTTTAGAATTATTTGGGGTCAATTGGAAATTGATGTTAGCGCAAATTGTGAATTTTGCTATTGTCTTTTTTGTCTTGTGGCGTTTTGCTATTCGTCCATTACTAAAGACTATGGAAAGTCGTAATCAAGAAATAGCCTCAGGCTTAGACAATGCACGAATTGCAGAAGATAGATTGTTGGCTGTAGAAAAAGACGCTAAAGCACAGTTAAATGAAGCTAAAAAAGAGGCTATGCTTATTTTGGAAAAGGCAAATATTCAGGCAGAAGCAAATCGAAAGCTGACTCTAGATAAAGCCAAATCTGAAGTAGAGGTGGTTGTCGCTAAAGCTAAAGAACAAATCAGTCAAGAAAAAGAAAAAATGTTTGTGGAGGCCAAAAAAGAGTTTTCCCAAATGTTAGTTTTGGCTTTAGATAAGATTTTATCAAAAAATCTAAGCAAAGAAATTGATCAAAAATATATCAAACAAGCCCTGCATGACCTTAAGGAAAAAAATTAAGCAAAATCATGAACAAAAAACAACAAGTTAAAATTTTAGCCACTGCCGTAATCTTGGCTTTGAAAGAGAAAAATAAAAAAGAAGCTGCTGTGGTAGTGGAAAATTTTTTGTTGTATTTAAAACAGCATCATTACTTATATTTGTTAAAAGATATTTTAGAAGCCTTGAAAGATCTGGATAATGAAGCTCACAATATTTTAGCTGTAGAAATATCCAGCGCTCACCCTTTGCATAAAGAAACAGTAAATGTGATAGATAAGTATTTGCAGAAAGAGCTCAACAAAAAATTGAACATTGAAGAGACGATAGATGAGAGTTTATTAGGAGGCATGAAAATAAAATATCAAGATCAAGTTTTGGATTTATCTATCAAAAAACAAATCAATAATTTAAACAAATCTTTAGTCAATTAAAATAATTAATTTTATGTCCTACGATTATTTAGTAAAAAATTTACAGCAAGCCTTAGAAGATTTTCAAGGCACAGCCAAAGTAGAAACTGTTGGTGAAGTGATTGAAATTGGCGATGGTATTGCCAAGATTTCTGGCTTATCCGAAGTGATGGCCTCAGAAATGTTGGAGTTTGAAAATTCTAAAGGTGAGAAAATTTACGGTGTAGTCTTGAATTTAGAGGAATTTTCAGTTGGCGCTATCATTTTGGGTGAATATCAAACTTTGAAAGAAGGAGATCAAGTTCGTCGCACCAATAAAATTTTGCAAGTGCCAGTTGGTGACGCGGTAGTAGGTCGTGTGTTAAGCCCACTTGGTGAGCCGCTTGATGGTCAGGGCGTGGTCAAGACTAAAGATTTTTATCCAGTAGAAAAAATTGCCCCTGGTGTTATTACTCGTCAAGCAGTTACTCAGCCATTGCAAACTGGTATCAAAGTTATTGACTCTATTATTCCTATCGGTAAAGGTCAGCGTGAGTTGATTATCGGTGATAGACAGACCGGTAAAACAGCTTTGGCAATTGACACTATTATCAATCAAAAAGGTAAAGATGTTATTTGTATCTATGTAGCCATTGGTCAAAAAGAATCAAAAATTGCTCGTATTGTAGCCAAATTGCAAGAAACCGGAGCCATGGATTATACGACAGTTGTTTTGGCTGGTGCTTCTCAGTCTGCTTCTTTATCATACATTGCCCCTTACGCAGGAACGGCGATGGGTGAATATTTTATGGATAAAGGCAAAGATGTTTTGGTGATTTATGATGATTTATCCAAACATGCGGTTGCTTACAGACAGATTTCTTTGTTATTACGTCGTCCTCCAGGACGTGAGGCTTATCCTGGTGATGTCTTTTATTTGCATTCTCGTTTACTTGAACGTTCCGCTAAAATGTCCGCTGAATGTGGCGGTGGTTCTTTGACTTCTTTGCCGATTATTGAAACTCAAGCTGGTGATATTTCTGCTTATATCCCTACTAACGTTATTTCTATTACTGATGGTCAGATTTTCTTAGAAACTGATTTGTTTTATAAAGGTGTTAGGCCTGCCTTAAATGCTGGCTTGTCGGTTTCTCGTGTGGGTTCTGCTGCGCAAATCAAAGCGATGAAAAAAGTAGCTGGTAAGCTGAAACTTTCTTTAGCTCAATATCGTGAGCTAGAAGCTTTTGCTCAGTTTGGTTCTGATCTTGATGAAGCTACCAAACAACAGCTCAATAGAGGTGCGAGAATTACCGAAATTTTAAAACAGCCACAATTTACTCCTTTGAGTGTTGCTAAACAAGTTGCTATTATTTATGCGGTCATCAATGGCTATACTGATAAAGTTGAAGTAAAAGATTTGGCTAAATTTGAAAAAGAATTATTTAGTAGTTTGGATCAAAGTGGTCAAGATTTTATCAAGCATATTGAAACTGAAGGCACATTAACAGATGACGTAGAAGCCAAATTAAAAACTTTACTTGAAGATTTAACAGAAACTTTTGTAAAAAATTAATACTATGCCCCAAGGAGCAGGAGATATTAAAAGAAGAATAAAATCAGTCAAGAGTACTAATAAAATTACCAAGGCGATGGAGTTAGTCTCAGCGGCTAAAATGCGTAAGGCAGTCAATAAAGTTTTGGCTACGCGTACTTATGCTGATTTGACTTGGGAATTAATTTTGCATTTATTAAAAAAAATAGATGCTAAAAATCATCCTTTATTTCGAGAGACAAAAGAAGTCAAGAAAGTAGCTGTTGTTTTGATAGGCACCAATCGTGGTTTGTGTGGTAGTTTTAACAACCAGTTAGCCAGAAAAGTAGCTGCTTCTATTCAGCTGCATCACCCTGAATCAACCGTGACTGATGTGATTAGTTTGGGTACCAAAGTTCGAGATGAAGCTAGACGCTTGAAGCTCAATTTGATTGCTGATTTTCCTAAAAATGACATTACTCAAGATTCTAGTTCTATCAGACCAATAGTTAAATTAATTTTCCAAGCTTTTGTAGAGAAAAAATATGATAAAGTATTTGTCGCTTATACTGACTTTATGTCTTCTTTAAGACAAATGCCACATGTCAAACAGCTTTTACCATTTTCAACGGAAATAGATGAGCGTTTAGGTCATATTATTCATGAAAAAGAAGAGAATCAAAAAGCTGATTTAGCTAAAATTTCTGAGTTTATTTTTGAACCAAACCAAGCAGAAATTTTAAATAATTTTTTACCGCGTTTGTTGGAGGTTCAATTATACCAAGCAGTGTTAGAAAGCGAAGCTTCAGAACACTCCAGCCGTATGTTTGCGATGCGCAATGCTTCAGACGCAGCTTCAGATATGATGTCAGAATTAACTTTAGTATATAATCAAGCTCGTCAAGCCGGCATTACCGCGGAGATTGCAGAAATTTCTGCCGGGTCAGCTGCTTTATCTTAAAAATAACAAATAATAATTATATGGAACACAATAAAGGAATTATCAAAGCTATCATCGGTCCAGTCGTTGATGTTTATTTTGAAAAAGTTTTGCCAGAAATAAACAATGCTTTAACTGTGAAGTTGAAAGATAAAACAGTTGTTTTGGAAACTCAAAAACATTTGGGCGACAAATTAGTCAGGGCAGTAGCGATGGATTCAACTGATGGTTTAAATCGTGGCTTAGAAGTTATAGACACCAAGGCTTCAATTGCCGTGCCAGTTGGCAAAGAGACTTTGGGTCGTATGTTTAATGTTTTAGGTAAGGCGATTGATGGTAAAGAAGAAGTTGCAACCAAAGAAACTTGGCCAATTCACCGTGCTGCTCCAGATTTCGTGGAACAAAACAACAAAACAGAAATTTTTGAAACCGGTATCAAAGTCATTGACCTTATTTGTCCATTTACCAAAGGTGGTAAGGTTGGTTTGTTTGGTGGTGCTGGTGTCGGTAAAACTGTGGTTATTCAAGAATTGATCAGAAACATTGCTGCTGAGCACGGTGGTTTTTCCGTGTTTGCTGGCGTTGGTGAGCGTACTCGTGAAGGTAATGATCTTTATCATGAAATGAAAGAGTCTGGCGTATTGAAAAACACTACTTTAGTTTTTGGTCAAATGAATGAGCCACCAGGAGCTCGTCAAAGAATTGCTTTGACAGGGCTGACTATGGCTGAATATTTTAGAGATCAAGAAGGTAAAGATGTTTTGTTGTTTGTAGATAACATTTTCCGTTTTACGCAAGCAGGTTCTGAAGTGTCAGCTTTGCTTGGTCGTATGCCTTCAGCTGTCGGTTATCAGCCAACTTTAGCTACCGAAATGGGTGAGTTACAAGAACGTATTACTTCTACCACCAAAGGTTCTATCACTTCTGTGCAAGCTGTTTATGTGCCAGCTGATGACTTGACCGATCCAGCGCCAGCTACTACTTTTGCTCATTTGGATTCTACCGTGGTGTTGTCTCGTGGTTTATCAGAGCTTGGTATTTATCCAGCTGTTGATCCACTAGACTCATCTTCAGTTATTTTGGATCCAGAAGTTTTGGGAGAAGAGCATTATCAAGTAGCTCGTGGTGTGCAAAAAGTTTTACAGCGCTACAAAGACTTGCAAGACATTATCGCCATCTTGGGTATGGATGAATTATCAGAAGAAGATAAAATCACAGTTTCTCGTGCTCGTAAAGTACAAAAGTTTTTATCTCAGCCATTTTTCGTAGCCGAAACTTTCACTGGCACTCCAGGACAATATGTAACTCTCAAGGAAACCATTCGTGGTTTTAAAGAAATTTTAGATGGCATTCATGATGATAAGCCAGAACAAGCTTTTTATATGAAAGGCACTATAGATGAAGTTGTCAGCACACAAGAAAATTAGTGTTTGACATTATTGAGACTAAGGATTAAGATATTCAAGCTCTATTTATGGATAAATTTAAGCTAAAAATAGTTACCCCAGAAAGAGTGGTTTTGACCGATGAGGTTGACCAGCTGTCTGTTTCGACGACTTCTGGCCAAATTACCATTTTGCCCCATCATTTGCCCCTTATTAGCCAGTTGGCGCCAGGAGAGATTATTGTCAAACATCAGAACAAAGAAGTAAGTTTGATGGCGGTCTTTGGTGGTTTTATTGAGGTTTTGCCTGATGAGGTGATTATTTTAGCAGACCGTGCAGAGTATGCAGCTGATATTGATGAGCAGCGAGCAGAGGAAGCAAGACAGCGCGCTGAAGCTGCTTTGAAAGAAGAACATGTTGATAGTGAGCAATTTGCCATGTTGTCAGCTACTTTAGAAAAAGAATTGAATCGTTTGCGAGTGGCGAGAAAATACAAACAAAAAGGTATGCATAATTTGCAATAACTTTTTAAAAATATGAAATACACAATACCTAATGATAATTTACAAAAACACGAATGTCCTTTGGCAGTTATTAAATGTGTGGATTTTCGTTTTCGAACTTCTGATCAAGAATTTGTCGAAAAAGGTTTAGGTTATACAGATTTTGATTTATTTTCTTGGCCAGGAGCAGCTAAAGAGGTTTTGAAATTAAATGGTTTTAAAACATCGCTGGTAGAGAAGATTGTGACTGTCTCTCGTGGTTTGCATGGAGTAAAAAAATTATTATTACTTTGGCACTGGGATTGTGGTGGCTATGGTGGTAGTCATGCTTTTGCTTCACAGCAAGCAGAAGAGCAACAATATACCAAAGACTTACAAGCTGTCAGAGACATTTTAGCAAAAGAATTACCAGATGATTTAGAAATTGTCTTAGCTTACTCAAAAATTGTACCACAAGGTTTGGAATATTTAGTTTTAGAATAAAAGATATTTCATCAGCCCCAGCTTAAGCTGGGGCTGATTTTTTATAAAAAAGAAAAAGTTATTGACATATTTTTTAATAGGTGTAGAATATCTTAGCTTCATTTACAACAGAGTTGGCACAAAAAACACATGGGGGTTTTATGTCGCGTGTCTATCATGGCGCACTTATCGGTTGTGTCGATGGTGCGTGGACAGAAACAATGCTGAGGGCAGCCAGACATCTTGTAGGCGGTCATGTCATTGACCCCTACACCCATCCTGGTGGAGTGAAGGATCTCAAGCTTGGTTGTCAAGTAGGAGAGACCACTCTGAGAAACTTAGTTGAGGTGTCTATTGGGCTGCATGGCGTTAGGCAAGTTGTTCTATGTAATCACTGGGACTGTGGTGCTTATGGCGGTAGTCGTGCTTTTTCTTCGGCCGAAGAAGAGAGAGCGCAACATATTCGTCATTTACAGAAAAGGACTAAGATTGCACAAGATTTCTTGCGGCAATATGTAGAGGAAATTCTTCTAAATCCTGGCGCTTTTCCACGAGTGAATTTTGAGCGAGCACTCAAGAATCTACGGCAGGCAGCTGATATGGGTGTGGACATGCATTCAATCTTGTTGCTTCCTCGGGACCTGGAGCAGCCATTTTCTGGGGAGCCTGACGAATGCTACCTTTGCGTTTGTAAGGTGTGAAAGAAGCTTCATAGGAGGAGAGATGGACCATGCAGGTTCCATCATGGTTGGCATTTTGTGCCTGTTTTACCTCGTTACTGCTTGGCGTAAGATCAAGAGTGGCGATTTTGAGCAGGACATTCTGCACAACTGAACAGCAGGGGCGGTGTCGCAAGGTACCGCCTTTTTCCTTTGCTAAAATTTATTATTTGTGTTAAAAATAATAAGTATTAGAGAACCTTAAATCATTTCAACGCATAGAAGGGAGACTCGACATGTGGCGGATCATTGGTTTGCTTGCCGTCGTCATCATCATTGGATGGGGCGTCAAAAAATTCTTTTCACTTTTTACTCGCGGTTATCCAGAATCGCAATGTCCTCATTGTGGCTCATACGATAGCGAGTTTTGTGATGAGGCTGGCGGTCTGGTCAAATGCGAGCATTGTCACTCTGTCTATGACCCACGTTTGCAAAACGATGCACAGGAGGCGACTTAGGTCGCCTTTTTCCTTTGCCAAAAAAGTTGTTTTTAGCTAAAATAGACTATATGCCAGTAGACTTAACACAACTAAATAAAGCGCAAAAGCAGGCGGTTTTACACGATTCCGGGCCGGTGATGCTCATTGCTGGGGCGGGCACCGGAAAGACAACCGTGATTACTCAGCGCATTGCTCATTTGATTGCCAAAAAAAAGGCTAAACCGGAGGAAATTTTGGCCGTTACTTTTACTGAAAAAGCGGCCGGTGAAATGGCTGAGCGCGTAGATCAGCTTTTGCCCTTGGGTTATGCTGAGCTGTGGATTCATACTTTTCATGGTTTTGCCGAAAAAGTTTTGAAAAATTATGCTTTAGATATTGGCTTGCCAAATGATTTTAAACTGCTTGATTCCACGGCGGCTTGGATGCTAGTCAGGGAAAATTTGGATAAATTTGATTTGGATTATTACAGGCCACTAGGTAATCCGACCAAATTTATTCACGCTTTGCTTTCACATTTTTCGCGTTGTAAAGACGAAGTAGTTTATCCAGAAAGCTATTTGGAATACGCCCAAAATTTAAAATTAGATGCAGATTTAGCTTTAGATAGACAAGACGCAGAATTAGAAATAAAAAGAGTACAAGAAATTGCTAACGCTTATCATGTTTACCAAGAGCTATTGCTTTCCAAAAATGCTTTAGACTTTGGTGATCTTATCAATTATACTTTGCGTTTATTTAGAGAGCGTCCAGCGATTTTAGCCAAATTTCGTGAGCAGTTTAAGTATATTTTAGTCGATGAATTTCAGGATACCAACTGGGCGCAATATGAGCTTATAAAAATTTTGGCTTCACCAAAAAATAATTTGATGGTAGTGGGCGATGATGATCAGGCAATTTATAAATTTAGAGGTGCGGCTATTTCCAATATTTTGAGTTTCCGACATGATTTTCCTGAAAGCGCCCAAATTTTTTTGGTAGACAATTATCGTTCTGGTCAAAAAATTTTAGACACTGCTTATAATTTTATCAAAGCCAATAACCCTGATCGTTTGGAAGCGCAACTAAAAGTGGGTAAGAAAAAATTAAATAAAAAATTAATCAGTCATAGTGAGGACGAGGGCGAGGTCAAGGTGCTTTCTTTTGCTGACAAAAATGCTGAAGTAGATGGCATCTTGAATAAAATTTTAAATCTCAAACAAAAAGATAAGTCTTTGACTTGGTCAGATTTTGCGATTTTAGTCAGAGCCAATGATCAAGCTAGTGGTTTTGTTTCCATGCTCAGAAAAGTTGGTTGGCCACATCAATTTTTGGCATCGCGTGGTTTGTATGGTCAAGATATTGTCTTGGATATTTTAGCCTACTTGAAATTGCTCGATAATTATCATGAGTCGGGAGCTTTGTTTAGAATTTTAAGTCTGCCTTGTGTAAATTTAGATATCAAAACTTTGATTAATCTCAATCATTTGGCTTACAAGAAATCTTGGAGTTTATACTATACTCTACAAAATTATTATGGACATCTCACTATTGATGCTAGTGAACAAAAAATTATTCGCAATGTTTTGGATTTGATCAAAAGTCACACTGAATTGGCAAAATCAAAACCAACCTCAAATGTTATTTATGTTTGGCTGGAAGAAAGCGGCTATCTCAAATTATTGACTTTAGAAGATAGTGTTTATAGTCGTGAACAGCTCCATTTTTTAAATCAGTTTTTTAAAAAAGTTAGAGTTTGGGAAGAAGAGGCCCTAGATCCTTCTATCCATCAATTTTTAGCTACCATGGAAATGGAGTTAGAATCAGGCGAGCAGGGCGCTATGCGTCAAGATGCAGAGGCTGGTCCTGAAGCTATCAAAATTATGACCGTACATGGCTCAAAAGGTTTAGAGTTTAAATATGTTTTTATCACAAATTTAGCACACTTGCGTTTTCCTAGCACTGAAAGACGTGACCCTATTGCTATGCCTGAAACTTTTATCAAAGAGCAGTTACCTAGTGGTGACGCGCATTTGCAAGAAGAAAGGCGTTTGTTTTATGTAGCTATGACTCGTGCAAAAAAAGCAGCTTATCTTACTTTTGCCAAGGACTATGGTGGAGTCAGAGAGCGTAAACCTTCTCGTTTTATCGAAGAGATTAAACTAGCCGCTCAAGATGTTCCTAATAAAGATGTCAAAGAGCCCGTTGCTGTGGACACGAAATTCGAGAAAGTAAAAAATGTCATTCCCAAAACTTTTTCTTTTTCTCAGCTCAAAGCTTATGAGACTTGCCCAAGACAATATTATTATTCGCATGTAGTGAAACTGCAGAGTAAGGGTAAAGCAAGTTTTAGTTTTGGTAAAACTATGCATGCGACTTTGCAAAAGTTTTTTAATGCTATTATTTTGAGTCGAGAAAAAACACAAAATGATTTGTTTGGCCAAAAAATTCAAGCGCCAATGCCTGAATTAAAAGATTTATTAAACTTTTATGCAGAGTCTTGGATTGATGATTGGTACAATGGCGCTTTAGAAAAAGAAAAATATCGTCTTGATGGCGAAAGAATTTTAAAAGAATTTTATTATAAATTTGAAGGTAATTGGCCGGTACCATTATTTTTGGAAAAAGGTTTTAATATCAAAGTTAAAGATTATACTCTCAAAGGCGTATTTGATAGAGTGGATGTAGCAGAAAACAATACTTGGGAGATTATGGATTATAAAACCGGCCAAGCTAAAGGTGAGAAGATTACTTTTGAAGATAAAAAGCAATTATTGATTTATCAGATAGCTGCTGAAGTGGTTTTTCAAACTAAAGTAAAAAATTTAACTTTTTATTATTTGAGCAATAATACACCAGTATCTTTTGTGGGCACGGATAAAGAAATTGAAAAAACTAAACTGTGGATTTTAGAAAGTATTGCTGCTATTTTGTCAGGAGATTTTACCGCCACACCTGGCTGGGCCTGTTCAACTTGTGATTTTAATAAAATTTGTCCTTTTGCCAAAGCCTAATTTGCAAACTTATTTATGTCTTGGGATAGCTTCAAAGATGTGGCTTCCGGGCGTGTCAACAAACATCAAGTTTGGCGCCAAGCTACAGAAACAATGATTATTCAAGAAGCCAACAATTTGTTGTCTAGTTTTTTTGGCGCAACAATTTTAAATACTGCCCAAGCTATTTATTTTAAAAATAAAGTATTAAGTTTTGCTATTTTGGAAGATAAAAGCGAACAGGAGATTACAGCCAAAAGAGCAGAGTTTATCCAAGTTTTAAATCAAAAATTTCAGTCAGAAGTAGTAGAGGATCTGTATTTTTTGCATTAGAAGGGGACTTGATTTTCTAAGGCATTTTTAGTATATTTAAAGCACATGCAATTAAAAACATACAATTTTTCTATGCTCGGAGCCACGCTACTTGCCTGGCTTGGTTTTTTCTTAGTTATTAACAGTTTTGACCCACAGCAGGGCAATATTTTGGTATTTGTCTTTGTTTATTTTTCTTTATTTTTGAGTATTTTAGGCACACTGGCTCTCTTGGGAGTATTTTTGCGTAAAATATGGCAAAGAAAAAGAGAGTTATCCTCAACAATAGTGTCTGAATCTTTTCGCCAGGCTTTTATCTTTGCGGCGGTTCTTATCATTGCCTTGATTTTGCAAGTGGCAGATTTATTAAATTGGTGGAACATTTTGTTGCTGATTATTTTTGCTACTTTATTAGAATTTATTATTTTAAGTTTTCAAAAAACAGAAGATAAATAACAGAAGTTTATGGAAGTAAAATTACAAAATCTTAAAAATACAATCTTAAAAGAATTGGCTGAGATAAAAGACAGCCAGCTTTTAGCAGATTTAAAAAATAAATATTTAGGTAGAAAAGGTGAGCTCAATGAAATTTTAAAAGCTCTGAAAGATTTATCAGATCTAGAAAAACCTCGTATTGGTAAATTAGCCAACGAGATCAAACAAGAATTAGCAGAAGTGTTTGCTCAAGCAGAGTCAGCTTTTAATCCAAATAAACAAACAAATTTTAATTTTGATGCTAGTTTACCAGGTACCAAAAAAGAAATTGGCCATTTGAATCCTTCGACTATTGTTCAATATGAAATTGAAGAGGCTTTTTTGGCCATGGGTTTCGCTGTTTATGATGGGCCACAATTAGAATCAGATTATTATAATTTTACGGCGCTCAATATTCCGGCCGATCATCCTGCTCGTGATACTCAAGATACTTTTTGGTTGGAAGGTGACAATTTATTACGCACCCACACCTCAAATTTGCAAGTGAGAATGTTAGAAAAATATGGCGCACCATTTCGTGGTATTTTTCCAGGACGCGTTTTCCGTTATGAGTCGACTGACGCCTCACATGATCATACTTTTTATCAGCTAGAAGGTTTGATGGTGGATAAAAATATAAATATTGGCAACTTGATTGCTACTATGCGCACTTTATTGTCTTCTGTTTTCAAACGTGAAGTTGACGTGAGATTACGCCCAGGATTTTTTCCTTTTGTGGAGCCAGCTTTTGAAATGGATATTAAGTGTTTAGTTTGTGGTGGGCAAGGTTGTTCAGTTTGTAAACAGTCTGGTTGGGTAGAGTTGATGCCTTGTGGAATGGTTCATCCTAAAGTTCTAGAGGCTGGCGGTTTGGATCCAAAAGTTTATTCTGGCTTTGCTTTTGGTCTTGGCTTGACGCGTATGGCCATGATGAAATATCGCATTGATGATATCAGACTATTACAATCAGGTGATTTAAGATTTTTAAAACAGTTTTAATATGTATTTATCAGTAAATTGGTTGAAAGATTGGTTAAAATTACCAAAAGATTTGACCGCCGAAAAATTAGCTCATGATCTCACCATGTCTACAGTTGAGGTCGAGGAAGTGATAGATCAAGCAGCAAGTTTGGCTGGTGTTTTAGTGGGTAAGATAAAAGAAATTGCTCCTCATCCAGACGCTGATCGTTTGCAGGTTTGTCAGGTTGATCTCGGCTCTCGTGTTGATCAGATAGTTTGTGGTGGTTCAAATTTAAGCAAAGGTATGCTGGTAGCTGTAGCGACAGTGGGTTCAAAAGTCAAATGGCATGGTGAAGGTGAATTGGTTACTTTAGAAAAAGTAAAAATTCGTGGCATTGAAAGTCATGGCATGATAGCTGCTGCTTCAGAAATTGGTTTGAACAATTTATTTCCCGCTAAGTCTGACAAAGAAATTTTAGATTTAACAGATTTAAGTCTGAAAGTAGGCGCAGATTTGTCTCAAGCTTTACAGCTCAATGATTTTATTATTGATATTGATAACAAATCTATCAACCATCGACCTGATTTGTGGGGTCAATATGGTCTAGCACGTGAGGTGGCGGCTATTTATAGGCTGACTTTGGCTGATTATCAAGTAGCACCACTGAAAGAAGCAGATGAAATGAAGCTGAAGGTTAGTGTGAAGGACAAGGATAAATGTTTTCGTTATTTGGGTTTAGTAATAAAAAATGTCAAAGTAGAGCCATCACCTTTATGGCTTAAAAATCGTCTACAAGCAGTAGGCTTGCGACCAATCAATAATATTGTTGATGTGACAAATTATATCATGTATGAGCTTGGTCAGCCGATGCATGCTTTTGATGCTCGTATGATTGAGGGTCCAGAGATTCAGGTAGTGTCTGCTAAAAAAGGAGAAAAATTTATCACTTTAGACGGTACCAAAAGACGTTTGAATGAAAATTGCCTGATGATTGCAGATAGCAAAAAATATGTAGCTGTAGCCGGCATTATGGGCGGACAAAATAGCGAGATTTCCTCAGACACAGAAACAGTCATCTTGGAGTCTGCCAATTTTTTGGCTTCCAATATTCGACGTAGTTCTGGTTTTTTGGCTTTAAGATCAGAAAGTTCAGCGCGTTTTGAAAAATCTTTGGATCCAGTTTTAGCAGAATTAGCTATTCGCAAAGCTGCTGAACTTATTTTGTCTTTAAATGATGAAGCTTATGTAGCCAGTCGTTTACAAGATATCAATTACAATCCTTTTAAAGAAATAAATTTGGAAGTACCAGAAACTTTAATCAATAGTCGTTTTGGTGTCGAGATTCCCACTAAAGAAATAAAAGATATTTTGACTAGATTGCAATTTCAAGTAGAATATAAAAATCAAACTTTTTTTATTAAGGTGCCAACATTTCGAGCAACCAAGGATATTTCTATTCCTGAAGACATCGTGGAAGAAGTAGCTCGTATTTATGGCTATGACAATATTAAATCAAGTTTACCAGCAGTTTTTTTACAAGCTCCACATACTGATGTTGCCCATCAAGTTTTGAAGGATCTAAAATTTTGGATGAGTTTATTTCAAGGCTATAGTGAAGCCTATACTTATCCATTTACCAATTTGCCTTGGGTAGAAAAATTACACCTTAGTCTCAATGATCACGTCAAAGTTAAAAATACTATTAGCTTAGACCAGGCGTATTTGAATTTGTCTTTGCTGCCAAATTTATTAGCAAAAGCAGAAGAAAACTTTCGTTTTTTTGATAATATCAAAATTTTTGAAATTGATAGAACCTTTGATAAAAAACATAAAAGTGTTTATCACACTGACCCTAGTAAGAAAAAATATTTACCTTTGCAGGACAAGCATTTTGCTGGTCTTGAAGTGTCAGTTGATACTGGGCAAGCTACTTTTTTGCGTATTAAAGGTTTGTGGGAGTCTTTGGCTGATTATTTTGGCATCAAATTGTCTTTTGAAAAAAATGAAAATGTTTTTTCTAGTTTAGTATATGATATCAAAACGCAAGATGTTACTTTAGGACAATTTGGTTTGTTAAAAAATGATTTGTTTAACAGTGGGCCAAGCAAAGTGCAGGTGGCTTGGTGGAGTGTAAATTTTTCTGTTTTGGTCAAATATATTAATCAAAATATGATTTACACACCTTTACCAAAATTTCCTAGCATGCAAAGAGATTTAGCGATTGTGGTAGCAGAAGATATTTTGTGGGAAGATTTGATGAAAGAAATTATCAAAATTTCACCACTACTTGTCAATCTTGAGCCTTTTGATGTTTTTACTGGACACGGCGTGCCAGAAGGTAAAAAATCCATTGCTTTTCATTTGGAATTCCGTAGTACTGATAAAACTTTGGAATCAGCAGATGTGGAGTTGATTATGAAGCAAATTTTAGCAGTTTTAAATAAAAAATTTGATAGCCAATTACGTTAATTTTTGGCTGATTTTAGAGCAAAAAACAGGCCTACTTTGGCTTGTTTTTTTGTGATTTTTATGATAAAATAAGTCTGGATTATTTAGATAAAAATATGGCAACAGAAGATAAAAAGAAGAAAACAAAAGAGCAGGCCTATGGTGCTGAGCAAATTACTGTTTTGGAAGGTTTAGACCCAGTCCGTAAGCGCCCAGGTATGTATATTGGTAACACAGCCTCAGCTGGCTTGCATCATTTGATTTGGGAAGTTGTGGACAACGGTATTGATGAAGCGATGGCTGGACACGCTGATACAATAGAAGTCCGCTTGTTACCTGAGGGCAAAGTTTCAGTCTCAGACAATGGTCGTGGTATCCCAGTTGATACTCATAAGGTCACCAAAAAATCAGCTTTAGAAACAGTGATGACCACTTTGCACGCCGGTGGTAAGTTTGGTGATGGCGGCTATAAGGTGTCTGGTGGTTTGCATGGTGTTGGTGTTTCCGTGGTCAATGCTTTGTCTGTTTGGATGCGTTCTGAAATCAAGCGCGATGGCAAACTTTGGGTACAAGAATATAAAATCGGCAAACCAGTTTCTGCTGTTAAAGCAGTTGGCAAGGCCACTGGTACTGGTACCACCCAGATTTTTTTGCCAGACCCAACTATTTTTACCGTGACTGAATTTGATTGGGATATTGTAGTAGAACATTTACGTCAGCAAGCTTATTTGACCAAGGGTATCAAAATCAATATTTTTGATGACCGTGTAGCCACAGCAGCTCAATCTTATAAGTATTATTTTGAAGGCGGCATTGCTTCTTATATCAAACATTTAAACCATAACAACGAAGCCAAACAAGAAAAAGTTTTTTATGTTAATAAAGAAAAAGATAACATCAATGTAGAAATAGCTTTCCAATATACCACAGATTTTCGGGAGATGATGTATGCTTTTGCCAACAATATTCACAATCCAGAAGGTGGTAGTCATTTGGTTGGTTTTAAGGCGGCTCTCACTAGAGTTTTGAATAAATATGCCCGTAAAAATAATTTCTTAAAAGAAAAAGATCAAAATTTAACCTCTGATGATGTGCGTGAGGGTTTGACAGCTATCGTAAGCGTAAAATTACCAGAGCCTCAATTTGAAGGTCAAACAAAAGCCAAGCTTGGTAACGTTGAAGTGCGACCAATAGTAGAAATGATTTTTGCTGATGCTTTGGATATTTTCTTGGAAGAAAACCCAAGAGATGCTAAAGAAATATTAGCTAAATGTTTATTAGCTGCTGCCGCCAGAGCAGCAGCTAGATCTGCTCGTGAAACGGTTTTGCGTAAAGGTGCTTTAGATGGTTTGACTTTGCCTGGTAAACTTTCTGATTGTTCTAGTCGTGATCCAAAAGAATCAGAAATATATATTGTTGAGGGAGATTCAGCTGGCGGCTCTGCCAAACAAGGACGTGATCGTCGTTTTCAAGCTATCTTACCGCTTCGTGGTAAAATCTTGAATGTTGAGCGTGCTCGTTTGGATAAAATGTTAGCCAACAACGAAATCAAGTCTTTGATTATTGCTTTAGGTACAAATATTGGTGAACAGTTTAACCTAGAAAATTTACGTTATGCGCGTGTGATTATCATGACTGATGCTGATGTGGATGGCGCGCATATCCGTACTCTTTTGTTGACTTTGTTTTATCGTCATTTTCCAGAGTTGATTCGCAATGGTCATATCTATGTGGCTCAGCCACCCTTGTTTAGAGTTCAGCAAGGCAAAGACATTCAGTATGTTTTCAATGAAGCTGAGCTAGAAAATATCAAAAAGAAATACAATATCAAAGATTTAGATTTATTGACAGCCGAAACAGAAAATCAGAGCGAAGAAAACACTCAGGCCGATCAAGAAGAAATAGAAGAAGTAGCGTCTGCTAATGTCAAAAAACTAGCCAAAGTGAATATCCAACATTATAAGGGTTTAGGTGAGATGAATCCTTCTCAGTTATGGGAAACCACAATGGATCCGCAGACTCGTTTGATGAAAGTGGTGACTATTCAGGAAGCAGCCAAAGCCGATGAAACTTTCGAGATTTTGATGGGCGCAGAAGTGGCTCCTCGTAAGAAATTTATTCAGACTCGTGCCAAATCTGTCCAAAACCTAGATATTTAGTTTTTCTCAATCCCACTCTAAAAAGTGGGATTTTTGCTATATTTTGGGGTCTTGACTAAAAATATTTTTTTTGCTATAGTTTGGGAGCAATAACAGCTTTCCAACCAGCTGTTTTAAAATACCAATATAACCTTTTATTATGAATAAGCTTATTAACTACTTCAAAGAAGCTCGTCAAGAACTAGCTAAAGTGGCTTGGCCATCCAAGCAAACTACTATACAGCACACTGGCATAGTAATTGTGCTTTCCATTGTTATGGCCATTTTTTTAGGTGGAATTGATTATCTTTTGACTAAAATTTTACAATTATTTGTATAAAATAATATAATTTATGCCTAAGCAAACATCACAACAAGGCAGAAGATGGTATGTTTTACATACTTATTCTGGCTATGAAGAAAATGTCTGTAGAAATCTACGTCAAAGAATTGAATCCATGGATATGGAGGATAAGATTTTTGATGTTTTAATTCCCACTGAAACTAAAATTAAAATCAAAAATGGCAAGCGTAAAATGCTCAAAGAAAAGATTTTTCCTGGCTATGTTTTGGTAAATATGATTGTAACTGACGCTTCTTGGTATGTTGTGCGTAATACGCCAAATGTTACCGGTTTTATCGGTTCTGGTACCACACCATCACCAGTTTCAGAAGAAGAAATAAAGTCTTTGATGGATAGAATGGGTGAAGAAGAGCCAGAATACAAAGTGGACATGGCTATTGGCGAACTAGTAAAAATTACTGATGGACCTTTCAAAGATTATGAAGGTAAAATTTCCGCTGTTGATGAGGCTCGTGGTAAGGCCAAGGTTCTAGTTTCTATGTTTGGTCGTGAAACTCCAGTTGAGCTAGACTTTTTACAAATTAAAAAAATTTAATTTATTAATTAAGTATTTCCGCACGTCACTCTTTGGCTTCTCCTTTGTAAAAAAGGTAAAGAACGAGCGAGATTCAATGTAAGACAATTATATGGCAAAAGCAATTAAACAAATTGTAAAATTACAAATAGTCGGTGGAAAAGCTACACCAGCACCTCCAGTTGGTACAGCTTTAGGACCACATGGTGTTAATATTCAAGAGTTTTGTACCAAATTCAACGATGCCTCAAAAGACAGAATGGGTGAAGTGGTGCCAATTGAATTGAAGATTTATGAAGATAGAAGCTTTGATTTTATTTTAAAAACAGCTCCAGCTGCTGAAATGATCAAAGATAAGGCTGGTCTAAAGAAGGGCTCAGGTACACCTTTACAAGTAAAAGTAGGCAAATTAACAGATAGTCAATTAACTGAAATTGCTAAAGCAAAAATGCCTGATTTGAACACCACTGATATTGAGCAAGCCAAAAAGATTATTGCTGGCACAGCTCGTCAAATGGGCGTTAGTATTGTAGAATAATTATTTTTTTGAGGGAGTTTATCCATAGTCAGATAAACGTTATTACCTCGCAAATTATATTAATATGAAAACAAGCAAAAGATTAAAGGAAGCAAAAGCTAAAATTGAAGCTGACAAAGTATATTCTTTGCCTGAGGCTATCAATTTAATCAAAGAAACATCCAAAGTAAAATTTGATGCTTCAGTAGAAGTTCATGTCAATTTGGGCATTGACCCAAAAAAGAGCGATCAATTGGTCAGAGATTCTGTGATTTTACCACACGGTACAGGCAAAACTGTCAGAGTAGCCGCTTTTGTGCCAACTGACCAAATAAAAGAAGCAAAAGACGCTGGTGCTGACATTGCTGGAGACAACGAATTAGTTGAAGAAATCAAAAAAACTGGTAAATGTGATTTTGATGTAGCTGTAACTACACCAATTTTCATGAAGTCATTAGCTGTTGTTGCTAGAATTTTAGGTCAAAAAGGCTTGATGCCAAATCCAAAGACTGGTACTATTGGTGATGATTTAAAAAAGATGATTGGCGAGTTAAAAAAAGGTAAGGTTTCTTACAAAAATGATGATACCGCCAATGTCCATTTGACCATCGGTAAAGTTTCTTTTGAAAATACTGCGTTAGAAGAAAATTTTCAAGCTTTCTTTGAGGCTTTAAAGAAAAATAAACCAAGCTCTGCTAAGGGCACTTATATCAAATCTTTGACCTTAGCTTCTTCTATGGGGCCTGGTATCAAAGTCAATTTAAAATAAGATTATTATATTATCATAAAGCCCCAAAATTTTGGGGCTTTATTTGTATATAGTTTTTTAGTATGCTAAATTTAATTGTACTAATAAAATAAATATATGGAATTAAAATTTTGCGACAAAGAGATTCATTTGCAGACACTAGATTTTTTGGTTTATCCAGTCTTACAAAATGCGCAAGGCATCAAGTCATTGTTGAAATTTTTGCATGTTAACGAGCAGGTTTTACAAAGATTTGAAAGAGAAGAGTTTGTTGGTAAAAAAGGAGAAATTTTTAGTTTTGAGCTGAAGCAGACTATGATTATTTTTTATGGTACTGGCTGTGAGAAAAAAATAGGACTAGATGATTTTAGACAATTAGCTGGTTTTGTATCTCGTTGGTCTCAGAAAAATCATGCGCAAAATATTGGCATTGATTTTAGTAGAATTATTAAGTTTGGTGAAGATAAAAAAGCTTATGCTCAAGTTTTTGCAGAAGGTTTTTATTTGGGTGCTTATAATTTTCATAAATATAAGAGCAAGAAAGATATTGATGCTAAAATACCAAATTTAACTTTATTTTTAGCAAACAAGGTCAAAAAAACTTGGACTTTATTTTGGGACAGAGGAGTTTTGTTTGCTCAGGCCACTATTTTAGCTAGAGACTTGGTCAATGAGCCAGCAGCTACGATGACGCCAAGTTTATTGGCAGAAATTGCCTTGTCTATTGCTAAGGCTGACAAAAAAATCAAAGCAAAGATTTTAGATAAAGAGCAAGTGCATGAGCTTGGTATGAAAGCTTTTTTGGGCGTTGATCAAGGTTCTGATGAGCCACTCAAGTTTATTCATCTAGTGTATCAACCACAAGGCAAAACAAAAACAAAAATTGCCTTAGTAGGCAAAGGTATTACTTTTGATAGTGGTGGTTTGAATATCAAGGTTGGCGATGGTATGACAGATATGAAAATTGACATGGGTGGAGCGGCTACTGTTTTGGGTGTGTTTCAAGTTTTGAGCAGTTTGAATATCAAGGTAGAAGTGCATGGCATTATTGCTGCTTGTGAAAATATGCCTTCTGGCAAGGCTTTGCGACCTGGTGATGTAGTACAAAATATGCAAGGCAAAACTATTGAGATTGGGAACACGGACGCTGAAGGTCGGGTTACTCTAGCTGATGCTTTAGCTTATGCGCAAAAGCAAGGTGTAGATACTGTAATTGATTTAGCTACTTTGACGGGTGCTTGTGTTGTGGCTTTGGGTAGTTCTTACGCGGCTTTGTATGCTAATCAAGAAAATTTAGCTAAAGAGCTATTAAAATCAGCTGATTTCAGTGGTGAAAAAATTTGGCGTATGCCGCTAGCTCCAGAGTATAAAGAATTCAATAAAAGCCATGTGGCTGATGTTAGGAATATTGCAAGCAGCAGAGGCGGGGGATCGATTACTGCCGCTTTATTTTTGCAAGAGTTTATTGAAAATAATGTTACTTGGGCTCACTTAGATATTGCTGGTCCTGTCTATGCAGAAAAGGAATTGAATTCTTATACGCCAGTTGGCGGTGTTGGTTTCGGTGTCAGGACATTGCTAGAGTGGCTACAAGGTAAATAAAATAAAAAAACTCAGCTATAAGCTGAGTTTTTTTATTTTGTATTATACTTATTTGTGGCTTTAGCTAAGCCGTCAGTGATGATGTCATGTAAAGCCTGACAACTTGAGTCTAATATTTTAGCTAATTGTTTTTTTTGTTGAGCATTGAATTTGAGTAAGACAAATTTTTCTGCTACACCAAGCTGTGGGCCAATACCTAATCTAAGTCTAGTAAATTTTTGGCTTTTTAAATACTGAATAATTGATGCAAGACCATTATGCCCACCAGCTGAGCGATCATGAGCTATTTTTAAAATACCAAAATCAAAAGCTAAATCATCATACACAACAATGATGTCTTCATTTTTTAGTTTAAAAAATTTTTTTAAGTGCGAGACGGCAAGTCCAGATTCATTCATGAAAGTCAAAGATTTAGCTAAAATGATTTTTTCCGCACCAATTTTTAAGTCTGCAATTTCCGCTTGTAAGTCTTTATGCTTTTTCCATTTGAGATTATTTTGTTTGGCAAAATTATCTATCACTAAATAGCCAAAATTATGGCGAGTAAATTCATACTCTGTGCCAGGATTTCCCAAACCAACAATTAGTTTCATATACTTTTAAGCTAATGATTTATTTGGTGTCTTTGGTGTTTTGTGATTTTTCTAAATAAATTTTGATTGGCACACCTTCAAAGCCAAATTTATAACGCAAATTATTTTCAATAAAATTTAAGTAAGATAAGTGTAGCGGTGCTTTAAAATTTATTTTTAAAGCAAAAGTTGGAGGATTTACTTTTTTTGCTTTAAGCTATAAATATAAGGATGTTGAGTACCTTTGCCACGGGATGGTTTGTGTTTTTTGATAATTTTTTGTAGCAATTTGCTCAAAGCATTATCGTCGATACTTTTAAATTTTTCCTGATAAATTTTGACAATAGTTGGAAATATTTTGTGTAAATTATTTTTGGTATTAGCAGAAGTAAAAAAGATTGGTGCCCAAGGAATAAAAGGTATTTGAGCGCGATAATAATTGATAAATTTTTGAGCAGTATCAGTGTCTTTGTCTGGTATTAGATCCCATTTATTTATCAAAATAATCACACCAACGCCAGCTTCTTCTAGTTCTTTGGCTAGTCGTTTGTCTTGAAATTCTACTTTTTCTTGAGCATCTAGCATTAAAATAGCAATATCTGCTCTCTTGATGCTTTCCATGCTTTGGGAAACACTTTGTCTTTCAAAAGGATCGATGGCTTTAGTACTTTTGCGACGCATGCCAGCGGTATCTATAAAAGTAATTTGTTGTTTAAAATAACCAATGGTAATGTCCTGAGAGTCACGAGTGGTGTGTGCCTTGGGTGAAACAATGACTCTTTCTTCACCTAATAAAGCATTGACTAAAGAAGATTTACCAACATTTGGTTGACCAACAATAGCTACTTTGATAATTTTTCCTTCCTCTGTTTTACTGGATTTTTTGCTAGGTTTTTTGCTTTGTTTGAGTTTGACGACAATTTGGTCTAGTAAATCGCCAGTACCCACGCCATTGGAAGCAGAAATTAAGTTTGGTTCACCTAAATTTAATTTGTAGAATTCAGGGCTGTCTAAACGTAGCTTGTTGTTATCTACTTTATTAACCACTAAAAGAATGTCTTTTTTGTAAGGTTTTAATTTTTTTAGCAAAACTTTATCATCAGCCATGATGCCTGCTTTGACGTCCACTACAAATAATATCAAGTCTGCTTCTTTGGCAGCGTGAAATATTTGTTGAGTGATAGCTTTGTCGATATCATTGCTTTCTTCATTTAAACCACCAGTATCGATGATCTCAAAATCAAGATCACGCCAAGAACAAATGGCATAATTACGATCGCGAGTAGTGCCGGCTACATTGGAAGTAATAGCTTTGGGCTGGGATATTAATTTGTTGAATAAGGTAGATTTACCGACGTTTACCCGGCCAACAATAGCTACTTTATATAGTTTTGACATGTCTTTGTTATTTAATTTTTTTCCGTCTCTAATTCTGGTGTTGAGCTAGCTATTTCTGGTGTTGAGCTGGTAGTAGAAGCATTAAGCAGGCTAGGATCGATAGTGGTTAACAGTTCAGCCTTATCATCTATGATTTGATCAGCTCCCAAAACAATCAAAAAGTCTAGTTGTTTATTTTGTCCATTTTCATCTTTGATATTCCAAGTATTAGTTACAGTATCATTATTGTATTCAGCTGGAATTTGAGTTTCAACTTTAGTATTAAAAATTTTTTCTAAACTAGCTTTAGTATTTTTTTTGTTTCCAGTATAATCATACACAATTGTTTGACTTTTGTCTTGTGTTTTGGCATTGCCATATCTTAGGACTTCATAACCAATATAGCTTAAGTGATTGAGGGCTTGTAGGGCTAGACCTGGTATGGTGGTGCCGTTTTGTATAACAATATTGGCTTTTTCCTCTTCGGAATTGCTAAATTCTAATATATTAGCAAATAATTTTTGTAATTGTTCAAAATTACCAGTGATTGGTTGTAAAATATAAGCGCCGTCTAAAGCAATGCCAGATTTTAAGAATCCACCGGGCCTGTCATCGATTGATTGGCTGACAATATTTTTTTTATCAATACCCTTGACCATATGGACAAGCTTGACTGCTTCCCATGGCTCAAGATCTGTTTGGGTATATTGATTGACCAAAGAAAATAGATCGGTAATTTTTTTTGGATTAATCAGAGTATTAAAGGAGGTGACTTTGTCTTTTAAGGCGGTTAAGATTTTTTGTTGCCTGACACTACGAGCAAAGTCTGAGCCCTCGCCGTTATTTCCGTGACGAGAACGAGCAAAGCGTAGGGCGGTTAAGCCATCCATCTCTTGTTCACCTTCTTCAAAAGATATGACTTGATATTTGTAGTCTTGAGTAGGAAATTGATAATCAGTAAAATTTTTGTCTACGGTCACATCTATGCCACCTAGCGCATCTATGATTTCTACAAAGCCTTGAAAATCTACTGAGGCAAAATAATGAATAGGCATATCAAAAGTTTTGCTGATAACTTCTTTGACAAACTCGGCGCCATCTTCGTTTTGATTTTTGGCAATACTATAAACGCTATTAATTTTTTTATAATTATTTGGAGCTATAGGAACTATCATGTCTCTTGGCAAAGAGATCATGGAGGCTTTTTGGGTAGATGGCTGAAAACTGATAATGATGATTGTGTCAGTTAGATAAGGTCCGCTATGGCCAGGACCGCCCATGCCTAAGAGTAAAAAATTGATACGATCTTCTTTTTCGCCTTGTAGATATTTTTCTCCAGGGGCTACAATATTAAAGATTTGTCTTAAAAGGTAGCTATTTTTGACACCAGATAAAAAACTGTTGTTGCCACCCGCCAAAACATTAGCCACAAAACTCAGGATAATTATAGAAAATATAAAAAAATAGGAAATTCTTTTCCTGCGTTTTGGGTTATAGTGACCATTTTTTTGAGGCCTAGAAATAGCCTGTGTTTGGTGTTCTGGGCTATGCGTTGGCGTTTGTCTTATTTGTTGTTCTAGCTCAATTTGATGGTCTTTTTCTATAAAATTGATTTGTCTTTTTGTGAAATCAGATGGTGACATGATGAAATTCTTGAAAAATCCTTTTATTTTAAGAAAAGTAATTGCATTATACAAGAATTTACCCCCTTTAGTCAACCTAGCAGTTTTGGGCTGGTTTGCCTTAACTTTGGGCATTGTGTATAATGATTTTGTTTAATTGAAAATATAATGGTAAATACAAATTTTGAAAATAAGTCAGAGCAAGGCATCGAAGATAATGGTGCTATTAAAGAGGTGGAAAAAGAGGACTTGAGCTTAGATAATTTTTCCTCAGATAATGAAAATATTATTTTAGTTTATGCCAAAAAGTTTGGTCGCTTTGTTTTTGATATTGTGAAAGTTGTTTTGATTTCTTTGGCTATTATTTTACCAGTCAGGATGTTTTTGATTCAGCCTTTTTATGTAGAAGGGGCAAGCATGGAGCCAAATTTTCATGATAAAGAATATTTGATTATTGATGAAATTTCTTATCGTTTTCAAGAGCCACAAAGAGGTGAAGTGATTGTGTTTCGTAACCCTAAAAATACTAAACAGTATTATATTAAGAGAGTTATTGGTTTGCCAGGTGAAACAATTGAGATTAGTGGGGGAGAAGTTTTGATAAATGGTAAGGCTATCAAAGAACCTTATATTGAAAATTTATCAAAACAAAGTTTTTCTGCTTTGACTTTGGCTGATGATGAATATTTTGTTTTGGGTGACAATAGACCAGTTAGTCAAGACTCTCGTTATTTCAAAGCTTTAAAAAGAGAATATATTATTGGTCGGGTGTGGTTTCGTGGTTGGCCTGTAGATAAAATTTCCACTTTTAATTTACCAACTTATTAAAATCAAATTATAAACATAATTTTATGTCTAGTACTAAAAAACCTAAGAAAGCACCCATTCAATTAGTCAAAGGAATGAAAGATATTTTGCCCCTTGAGGCTGATTTTTGGTCTTTTATTAAAGAAAGAGTTTTTTTGATGGCCAGGGACTATGGTTTTCAGTATATTGATACTCCTATAGTAGAGGCTACAGCTTTATTCAAACGTGCAGTTGGAGAAGAAACAGATGCTGTTTCCAAAGAAATGTACTCTTTTGTTGATCAGGGTGGCGATAAACTATCTTTGAGACCAGAAAATACAGCGGGAGTTGTCAGAGCTTATATTGAGCATGGCATGTTAAGCTTGCCACAACCAGTAAAGCTTTTTTATTTTGCTCCCCAATTTCGTCATGAAAAACCACAAGCTGGACGTTATCGTCAATTTTGGCAATTCGGTTTTGAAGTGTTAGGAGAAACCGATCCAGTGGTAGATGCTCAATTGATTAGCATGTCTTATTTTATTTTAAAAGAATTAGGTTTAAATACAGAAGTACAGATTAATAGCATTGGTGATGACGCTTGTCGTCCAAAATATATTAAAGTTTTAAGTCAATATTTTAAAGATAACAAAAAAGATCTCTGCGCAGATTGTCAAAAGCGTTTGGTCAAAAATCCTTTGAGATTATTAGACTGTAAAGTGAAGAAGTGCCAAGAAATTGCTCAAAATGCTCCACAAACAGTTGATTATCTTTGTGATGTTTGTAATAAAGATTTTACAGCAGTTTTAGAATATTTAGATGAGATGGATATTAAGTATGTTTTGAATCCTAAAATTGTCAGGGGTTTAGATTATTATACCAAAACAGCTTGGGAGCTAGTTGAGCTAGATGAAGAAGGTAAGTTGCAAGCTTTGGGTGGCGGCGGTCGTTATGATGCTTTGGTGGAAAATTTAGGTGGCCGTAATACTCCAGCTGCTGGTTTTGCTTGTGGCGTTGAAAGAATCATTAGTAAAATGAGAGAGCACAAAGTTGAGCTGCCAGCTGCCTTTCGTCCAGATATTTATATTGCGCAATTAGGCACAGAGGCAAGAAAAAAAAGCTTACGTTTGATGCAAGAGCTTAGAGAGGCTGGTTTGTCAGTCGCTGAGGATATCTCAAAGACTGGTTTGAAAAATCAGTTAGAATTAGCTGACAAACGTAAAGCTAAATACGCTTTGATTTTAGGTCAAAAAGAAATTGTTGATGGTACTATCTTGATTAGAGACATGGAAAATGGTGTGCAAGAAACAGTTGATTATAAAAAAATTGTTAAAGAGATTCAAAAACGTTTGAATATCCATGTAGTAGAAAAAGTTTTACGCGGACACAGTATCAGAAATAAATAGCCATTATCTAGTGAATTTATAGTCAAAACTTATCCCCACCAAAGAAAATTTGGTGGGATTGACTTTTTGTAAAAAATTTGTCATTATAATAGAGGAATAAAGAGCCAAACCTTTATTCCAAAATGTTATTTAAAAATATCAGAAAGGTAGGTGACAGTGTGTTAGAAGTAAAGAAAAAAGACGGAGAGTCTTTTGAAAGTCTTATTCGTAGATTCACCAAAAAAACTATTCAAAGCGGCAAAATTTTGCAAGCCAAAAAAGTACGTTTTCATACGCCAAAGAGTTCTAAACGTGAACAAAAAGAAAGCGCCTTACGTCGCAAGGGCATGTCGCAAAAAATAGAATATTTGAAACGAATCGGCAAATTAGATGATTTCCTTAATCGTCGTTACAAATAATCATTAGTCCTTGCTTGTCTTTTTTGTTAAAGTGGCAATTTTAGACAAGCAAGATAGTGATGATTATTTATGTCTATATTACAAACGATCGAGCAGGATTTTAAAACAGCTTTAAAAGAAAAGCTGGTTTTGCCTTTGTCTGTTTTACGGATGTTGAAGTCGGCTATCAAAAATCAGGCCATCAACGACAGAATACCAGAAGCGGAAATGACTGAAAGCGCAATTTTGGCCGTTATTCGTAGAGAGCTCAAAAAACGTCAAGATTCTATCACTTCTTTTGAGAGTGGTAATCGTCCAGAGCTTGCAGCAGCAGAGCTTGCTGAAGCGCAAATTTTAGAAAAGTATTTACCAGCTCAAATGTCAGCTGAAGCAGTGGAAAAAATAGTTGATGAAGTCATAGCCAGTGGTTTGACAAATTTTGGTCAGATTATGAAAGAAGTTATGCAAAAAACTCAAGGGCAGGCAGACGGACAAACTGTACAAACATTAGTGAAATCAAAAATTAGCTAATTAATTTATTTTAAAATAAAAATTACCATGCTTAAATCGAAGAAAATAACTGTTTTTCTAATTATTTTTATAGCAGTTATTTTTTTGTTGCCAAGTTCTATTTTGGCTCAAACCAATGATGTTTTGGGCACAAGTGCTTTAGCTAACTCAGGTTTAGGAACTCGCGACATCAAAGATACCATTGTACAAATTGTCAATATCTTTTTAGGTTTTTTGGGCATTCTAGCAGTTTTGATTATTCTCTATGGTGGCTGGATTTGGATGACTTCACAGGGTGCGGCTGACAAAATAGATAAAGCCAAAAAGATTATTTTAAACGCTGTGATTGGCTTGATTATTATTTTAGCCTCTTATGCTATAGCACGCTTTATCATCTATCAGATTTATGGAGCAACAAATGGTGGACCAGGAGCTGGCGGTGGAGCTGGCGGTGGCTATCATGGTGGCGTTGGTATTGGTGGTGGAGTGATAGAAAATCATTATCCAGCTAGAAATGCTAGTGATGTGCCAAGAAATACCAATATTTATATTACTTTCAAAGAAGCGATGAAAGAAGAGGACTTGATTACAAGCAGTGATTGCGAGTTTGATTTTTGTGCTAATCCAGATAATATTATTTTAACAGATGCTACTAATGATCAAATTTTTGATAACAGTAAGCTTAAGGCTACTTTGAGCGCCGACAAGAAAGTTTTAGGTTTAAATCCATATGATACCGATGCTAGTTTCCATCTGGGTAACCAAAATGAACAGACTAACTATAACATGGCTTTGGGTAATGAAATTAAGAAAGAAAATGGTGATTTAGCTTTTGGCTCCAGTGGTTATGACTGGAATTTTATGGTGAGTAGTCAGCTGGATTTGACTCCGCCAACTGTTACTTCGGTTATTCCGGTTGCTTCTTCTATTAATCCACGTAATACAGTTGTGCAAATAAATTTTTCTGAAAGCATGAATCCGCTTTTTGCTGCTGGTGTTTATGACAATAATCCACCAGATTTTACTAATATTACCGTTGCTCAAAATCCAGCTGGTACTTTGGTGCAGGGCCAATATTTGATTTCTAACCAATATAAAACAGTTGAGTTTTTGACCAATGATTTGTGCGGTACAAATTCTTGTGGTGGCAATGTCTATTGTTTGCCAGCTAACGAGGAATTTCTAACCACAGTTACTGACAATCTCAAAGACATGGCTGATAATATTTTGGATGGCGATGATGATGCTACACCAGGCGGTTCTTATAGTTGGTCTTTTTCTACCAACAATACTATCGATTTGACGCCACCGAAGATCAGCTCAATGGCTAATAACACAAATGTAGAGTTGACTGGAGCAATTACGGTGGTATTTAATAAACCATTGTTATCTTCTTCTATTAATTCTAGTAATATTGACTTTGTTAAATCACCAAGCACAGCTATCAATTATTGGCTTGGACTTTCTACTGATAAAATATCTATTTTACATGATAAGCTAGAACCCTTGACTGAATATCAGCCAAATTTGAGCTCAAGAATTCAGGATAGTTTACAAAACTGTTTTAATCCTTGTGAATGTAGTGACCCAACTAGCAGCTCTTGTGTGTGTAATGATCCAGCGTGTTCTGGCGCTAATTGTTTTGGTGAAGCTGATTAATATTTTGTTAAAATAAAAATAATAAATTTTTTAAAAAAATGATCAAGAAATTATTCTTTACTTTATTAGCTATTCTGAGTCAGTTTGGTTTTTTTGCGACTAAAGTCTTTGCTCAAGCTCCGGAAAATTTAGGGGGCAATGCTTTGGCTAATAGTAATTTGGGGACCAGAGACATAGTCGGTATTGTTAGTACACTGATCAATGTATTTTTAGGTTTTTTGGGCATCATTGCTGTTATCTTGATTATTTATGCTGGTTGGCTTTGGATGAGTTCTCAAGGTGAGGCAGACAAAATTCAAAAAGCTAAATTAATCTTAACTAGTTCAGTTATTGGTTTGATTATTATTTTGTCTTCATACGCTATTGCGCGTTTTGTGATTTCTAAGATTTCTGAAGCAACTGGTGGACCTGGTAGTGGCACGACTACAATAGTTGATCCACCGCCAACATTGATTCCAACTTGTCCAGCGCCCGCTGATCCTAATGAAGTCAAGATTTGTAATGTCAAACCAATTGGTGATACAGCTACAGTTGGACAGTATATTACCATTGAAGGTTGGAATTTTGGGGAATATAATTCGGTCTTAAGTGAGGTTAAATTTGATGATGAGATAGCTGAATTAGTTTCTTGTGGAGGCGTAGTGCGTTGGCAAGAATATGATGCTGGTTATTATCGAGTCAAAGTTGCTGTGCCAAATATTGCCTTAGGTGATTATAAGATTAATATTTTTGCTGCCTCAGGTGTTTCAGATGTGTATCCTGATGGAGCTTCAGATTTTTTTGAAATAGTAGCTGGCTCACCAAGACCAAGTATTGGCTGTATTACTCCAGCTGAGTCTATGAGAGCGGGTACAGTGGACATCGAAGGTGTGGGTTTTGGTAGTGGCGGAGCCATTCAAATGAGTGGTTGGGTCAGTGGTGCAAGAGCGGATATTAGTTTTGATAGTCCAGCTTCTTGGTCTGATACTTTTATCAGTGACGCGCAAATTCGTCAAGAGGCTTTGTCTAGTGATATTACCGTGACTGTTGGTGGCGAAGAATCAAACCCCGAATGGTTTAAAGTTTTATGTAATGATGGTGGAGTTGACTGTGCTTCAAATTGTTGTGCAGCTCATTCTTGTGTGGAGGCAGGTGCTTGTTTGGTGGCAGCTGTTTTAGACGATGGGCCGATTATTAGTAGCATCTCAGGTGACACGGGTAAAGAAGGCAACTTGATTACCATTTATGGAACTAATTTTGGT
This sequence comes from uncultured bacterium, assembly GCA_903876815.1. GTDB lineage: Bacteria > Patescibacteriota > Patescibacteriia > UBA1558 > GWA2-36-10 > CAIRBL01. Next base: position 23,732 of record CAIRBL010000080.1, on the reverse strand, counting down.
GATGATGAAGGTTCAGTTGTATTTGAAAATAATTCAGGTGGAGAAGTTTCTGGTATAGCGCCCAGAGAAGAAAGCTCTGTTTGTACTACCTATTGGAGTGATACGATGATTTTGGTGATAGTCCCTGAAAATGTAAAGGATGCTACGGCTGTCAGTGGTGCAAAAGTTTGGGTCAGAGATGCAGAAAATAAGGATAGTAATTTTAAAGTTTTTTATGATAATGGTTATCAGCTTCCAGGACTTTGTTTAGTTGATCCGGCTAGTGGTAGCTTTGAAGAAGATTTGACTTTGTATGGCATTCAATTTGCTAGCGGTGATAAAACTTCTTTTGGCGGTATTTTGAGCACTAATAATTTTACTAGTATTAATGAGGCTACTGTGAAAGTGCCAAATGTTAGTGCTGGTGAGCTAGCTGTTTGGATACAAGATGCTGATGGCAGAGCTGGCAACACTTTGCCTTTTACTGTCAACGGCCTAGCCGGTGGCGATCCAGTAATTCAGGATTTGAGTCCTGATAATGGGCCAGAAGGACAATATGTGACTATTTTTGGTGCTAATTTTGGTAATGAAGCGGGTATAGTAAATTTTTCTCGTGGCGGTGTGGATGTGCCGGCTGATTTGAGTTTTCCTGCTCAATGTTCAGCTAATTATTGGCGTCACAATAGCATTGTAGTCAAGGTGCCAGATTTAGCTGGTCCAGCTACTGATTATAAAGTGACAGTCAAAAGAAGTGCTGATGCGAAAGTCTCTAATGCTAAAGATTTTAATAATATTTTAGGCACACCTGGACCAGGTTTATGTGCTTTGTTACCAAACAATGGGCCAGCTAATGATGTTTTTGTTGTTAGTTTATTTGGTGATAATTTTGGCTCTAGTCAGGCAGCTGGTGATAGTGTGAAATTTAGCAGTGGAGCTGGTAATTTAACGGCTAATATCAATACTTGGTCTAGTCAATCTGTAGTAGCCAGAACCCCGCTTGGCGCAAGCTCTGGACAAGTTACTTTGGAAAATAACACCATTGCTAGTAATGCTTTGAATTTTGAAGTGAATACTTGTAGTAACGATACGCAGTGTGGTGCTGGTCGTGAATGTTGTGTGCAAGCAAGTGGAAATTATTGTGGCGCAGCGGGTTCTTGTCCTGGCTCTACTTCATGTCACTATTCTTGGTCTATTACCACCAAAGCTGAGCCATTTGAATTGCGCCAGACTTATCAATGTTCAGTAGACTTACAGTCTCCTTCACCATGGCCTGATGGCATGATAGATCCTATAGACTTAGCAGCGCATCCTTCTCGTGAAGCTTATGTGGATGCTAACATCACAGCTTTATTTACTCGCGATGTAGTGGATTCTGATTTTAATACTACCAATATCCAATTGTTAGCTTGTAATACTACTAGTGAATTTGATGGCTCTGCCTGTAGCACAGCTGTGGTTGGAGATATTTCTCTCATTAATCATAATAGTAATAGCGAGGGTTTTGCCTTTAATCCAAGTGTGAATTTAGAACCAGAGCGTTGGTATAAAGTGGTTTTAGGTACTTTCCACAGTGAAGTGGGTAACGATGTTTGGACTGGCTCAAGTTTTGCGTGGCATTTCAAAACGCAAAATGCTAGTTGCCAGCCAAATAATATTATGGTGACGCCACAGGGCACTAGTGCTGATTTTTATGTTAGTCAGGAAAAAGATTTTTACGCTTTCCCTAGAGCAGATTGTCAGGTTTGTGGCTCAGATTTTACCTGGTCTGCTTGGAGTTTGCCGGTCTCAGGTGATAACTTACGTGCCTCTATTGAAGCTCAGTACACAGTAACGGTGAATCCAGCGCATGTTATATTAAAGGGTTTGCAAGCAACAGAAAATTCTACTCCTTCTTACATAACATTGAAAGCAGAGCTTAATGGTTTGCAGAGTACTACAAATCCAAAAATTAAAGATGCTATTTTAAATACTTTGGATTATGGCCCTAATTGTAATCAGTCTTGTGTAAATGCTGCTGTTTGGGTTTTATTTAATACCGAGTTAGATGTGAGCACAGTCAATGCTACTAATATTAGTATTAACAAATGTAGTGATGAAAATTGTAATTCTTTAGTTGGTCCAAATTTAATCTCTAGTTTTGTTATAAATGCCGCAGGTGACCGGGTATTATTTAATCATACAGATTTTCTACCGAGCACCAGCTATATGGTACAAATCACTTCAAATGTAAAAAATATAGCAGGATACAATTTGAATCCCGCTTTGAAGTGGAAATTTAAAACTAATAGTGATGCCAATTGTAAAGTCGACAGGGTAGAAGTTGATCCAAGTTATTATCTTTCTCATACTATATCAGAAAATATTCCTTATTTAGCTGAAGCTTATTCAGCTGCTAATGCTTGTGATGGCGCTGGTCAGCTATTAGACGCTGAAGATTATAGTTGGTCTTGGACAGCAGCACCAAGCTCATTTACTGTAATTTCAGCAACTTCAAATCCTCAAACTACAGTAAGAACTATAGCTGATGGTGAAACAAATATTAAGGCGCAAATCAGTAGCGCGCCAGCTAATGATCCGGGGGCTGTCGGTAAGTCTAATTTTGGTCATTTAGAAATTAATCAAGGCTCTGGTGGCTCTGTCGTTTATCCAGCTCCTTTGATCAGTAGTCATAAGCCAATTACGCCAGCTTGTTTAAATTCTGCTATGACAGTGGAGTTTGATCAAAAAATGGATCGAGCTAGTTTAGAGTCAAATGTAAAATTATACAAACGTTCTGCTGTTGATAACGGTAGTTGTTTACCATTGTCAGATGAAGCAGAAGCAGAGGCTAAATTAACACCTTGGGAAAGTTTTAAAAACTTTTTGACTTTCAAAGCTAAGGCTCAAGCTACTTTGTACTACTTGTGTCCGGTTAGTGGTACTTATAGTATTTTTGATCGAGGTGTAGGTACCAAATTGGTATTTTATCCAAATGAAAATTTGTCTCCAAACACTAGATATTTTGGCACAGTATATCCAGGGGCTAAGAGTATTCACGATGTAAATTTAAATTCTAGTCAGATCAATTATGATTTTGATCATGATGGCGCAAATGATTTTTATGCTTGGACCTTTGATACTTATGATCAGGTTTGTCGAGTGAGTTTTGTGACGGTAGAAAAAAATCCAGATTTATTTACCTGTAGTCATAATAATTGCGCAAATGACCGTAACACTTCTATGGACGGTAATCAGCATGAATTTAGCGCCCAAGCTTTTGATCCTAGTGGTCAGGTTTTAAATATGGATGAATACAATTGGTCAGAAAATAAAGATTTACTAGATTTGGTTACAGATGATGATCAAACTATTTTAGCTACAGCGGTTAATGAAAATGGCACTACTAATATTCATGTAGCAGTTTCCGATGATGCAGCTGGTGAGGCTGTTGGTAGCGCTCGAGTGGATTTATTCATGTGTGAAAATCCTTGGCCAAAGTTAAATCCAGGACCATTTCCATATAATTTTAGTGATTCACTTTATAATTTTGAAACCTATTATTGTCAAGATTTTGGTGAGTCTGGTACTACTTTATTACCATATTTACCAGAAAACCCTATTTATCACGGGGCAAATGGTATGACTTTGGAAGAGTTTATTTTTGTGGTTGACCCTCAAGTTGTAGCGGTTGTGAATGATGAGTCGATAACACAAAAAATATCTTGGTGGCAAAAAATATTAGATAAATTTAAAGTCAAAGCCTTAGCTGAGGCCTTGCCTGAGGCCCCACCAGCCGCTCCTACTGGTTTATTTTTGGCTAGTAATGATAGTGCAGGGGTAGTTTTGAAATGGGCGGATAATTCTAGCAATGAAGATGGCTTTAGAGTGTATAGAAAAACCAGTGCAAGTGATTGGTCAGAAATTGGTACAGTAGCAATGGATATAGAGGGTTTCACTGATACTGGTGTGGTGGCTGATGAAATTTATAGCTACAAGGTTCTAGCTTTTAATGGCTCCATTAATTCAAATTTTACTAACGTCATTACAGTGACGGCTATGGCTTCGGGCTCAGATGTTATAGGTGTGAGAGTGATGTCAAATAATGAGCATTTATCAGTCAAAGATTGGTACAAAAAATATGCACCAAATGCTACTAATTCTGGACAAGAACTTCAAGTAGATGGTTATCAAGCTTTGAAAGTTGGTAATACTGTTTATGTGGCTGCTGCTAATTTAGATAAAGATCACAATAAGATTTATACCAATATTTATATTATTTCTCACAACATTGGCGCCCGTCAATCAACACAAGCGATTTTTAATGCCATGGTACAGAATTTGCATTTGAGCAATAACGTTGGCAGTAATAATTATTGTGCAGCTGATCCTACCAGATCTTGTGAAAGTATGTTTGATTGTGCTGACTTAGCCTCACCTATTTGTGATGCTGCTGGCTTGCAATTGCGTCGTGATACACAGCGTTTATCTGATTTGATGAGCATCAAGAAACAGTTAGATTTTTATGGTCAAATTCACAAAGCTTGTAGTACAAACGCTAATATTAGCTGTACTAGCGATACCCAGTGTCCAAATGGTGGTCATTGTTTACCTTATTATCCATTGTTAAACTCTGGTACTTATGTCAATGGTATGGCAGTGTCAAAATGGCCTTCTTGGCAAGCTGAATTTGCACAGACCATTGGCATGCAAACTATCGGCCAAGATCCAATCAATGAATTTACTGGATGTAATGGTTACAACGATGAGACTTGCTGGAATGAGTCTAATAATGCTTTTTATTGTCCTAAAGACTCTTTATTATATTTATATAAAAAAGAAGCAGGGGTCAATGATTATTCGTTAGATGCTAATTTTGAGTTTGATGCTGGTGGTATAACTTTTGGTAATATAGAGCCAGCGGTAGATAGTAAAATTCAATTTAATAATAATCAATACTGTAATTCTGTGCCCACTGACGATAGTTTTGTGACTAGCCCAGATTGCGGCAATGGTATTATTGACGGCTCAGAAGAATGTGATGGTGGTTTTCAAAATTTATGCGATGCAAATTTATATAATGTAAATTGGTGGAATGAACAGTTGGGTGGTTGTTATCCTCCAGGTTCTATGAATGCAGCTGGAGACTCTATAGAATGCACTTGGTATGAGCCAAATCCTGCTTTGACGCCACAAATGTGTGGTGGTGCCTGCGGAGATACAACGTTAGATAGACCTTATGAGTTGTGTGAACGTAGTGATGCAGCTGGTGTGATAGATTTTGGTGGTCTTATTTATACCTGTGCTGATGGAAGTACGCCAAGTTGTGATACATGTATGCCAGTATGTGATGATGGATCACTAGCGAATGCTTGTGGCGATCATATATGGAATGCTAGTAACGGTGAACAATGTGATGCTTCAGCGAGTCCAAATGGTTTAGCTGGCTTTGGTTGCACTGAGGGCGGTGTGGTATCTTGTAATACTTGTAGAGTTAGCTGTAGTGCTGGTACTTTGTATGAAGGCTCTTGTAATGACGGTAACGTTGATGATCCATCTGAAAGTTGTGAGCCAATGAGCTATATAGAGCCAGCTACACTGGCAGCTTCTAGCGCTAGCTTGCAGTATGCTTGCGGTGAAGAAGGCACTAGTCAAGCTTGTCGTGTGACTGGTGGCTGGTGTGGTGATGGTACGATACAAAATTCTTTTGGAGAAATTTGTGATGTCTTAAGCTATATCACCCCAAGCCCAGCTTTAGCTAGAGAAACTAATCAATATGATTGTAATGATAATTGCGCTTTGACTGGTGGCTGGTGTGGTGATGGGGCAGTACAAAGTGATTTTGGTGAGTTTTGTGAAAATGGTAGTCAAACTTGTTTGGTGGCTGGCTATAATGGCACGCAAAATTGTAATAGCTCTAGCTGTAGCTGGAATACTTGTGTTACTGGAGAATATTGCGGTGATCACATTGTAAATGGCCCAGAGGATTGTGATGGTCCAACGGCTTCGTGTGTGGACGCTGGTTTTATAGCTGGTCAAGCTAGTTGTAGCTCTTGCTCTATCACAGATACAGCAGCTTGTTGCAGTATTAATGGTTTAAATGCAAAATTTTTAGCTGACGATAGTTTTCAATTATTTGTTAATGGTGTGTTAAAAAAATCTGGTAGCACCTGGGATGATTGTAGTAGTGGCGCTGGTCTTCCCGATGATTTAGGGGCTTGTGAATTTAATACTAGTGCAGGTGATGTTGATTTGACAAATGATAGAAATGTCATTGCGTTTTATGCACATAATATAAGTGGTCAAAAAGGCGTGATAGGCTCTTTTTCTTGTCAAGAAATGACTTGTAAGAGTATTTGCTATAAAGGTACTAACGCGGGTGGTATTTGTACTACTAACGCACAATGTACTGGCGGCGGTACTTGTATACATCCAGCCTCCGGTAAAGAAGGCGACACTTGTTCCACGAATCAAGAATGCGGTCCGTATGTCAGTGGCGGCGGCTCTCCAACTGGAGATTGGCAACATAAACCAAGTTTGTGTTTACCCGATGACTTTGGTATTACCACCAAAGCTACCGGTGGTTTATGGAAATGCACCGATACTCAGCCTATAGGTGCTTGGAATTCTGATCCAAATTATAATATTACAGGCTGGAATGATGTTGTGGCGTCTCATCCTGGTGGAGCTTGGGATAGCAGTGTACATCCATCTTATTGGAAACATATGATACCAGGCGCTGCATCTATTTGGAGTGGTTCTGGTGATGATATTTGGTGTCGTTATGTAATTGAGCCAGCTGTATAATTTTTAGTATAATTAAATCGAAAATCAACATGTTTGATGAGATCAAAAAAGAGGATCAAAATATTTCTCAGCCAATTTTAAATACTGCTCCACCTATGTCAGGACCGCCAGCGCCAAAAAATGTTGGTGTAGATGATATGTTTCAAGAAACAGATCCAACAGCTAACAAAACTAGTGATGCTTTTATGGTTAAGCCGAGCGCTATGGCTAGCGGTAAAATGCAAGTAGCTAGTCCACAGGTCAATTTACCCAAAATGTCCGCTGAGCAAACCATTGCTAATAATCAGCTTTTGATGGGTGATGATACAAAAAATTCTACTTTTAAAAAGGGTATGATAGCATCTGTGGGGGTGATTTTGGTGGCCTTAGTCTCTTGGGGGGCTTACGCAGTATTTTTTGCAAATTCCACAGATAATAATACCAACGTAAATGCTAACGAGCAAAATTCTTTGGTCAATAATACAAATACTGAGAATAATCCTACAAACACCGAGCCAGTGACTGAAGAAAATAACGTTGATATTTTAGCTAATGATGATGATAAAGATGGTTTATCAAATTCTCAAGAAGACATGTTGCGTACGGACCCAAATAATCCAGATACAGATGATGATGGTTTATTTGATAAAGAGGAAGTCAAGGTTTATCTAAGTGACCCATTAAATCCTGATACTGATAACGATGGTTTATTTGATAAAGCAGAAGTGTCAATTTGGCAAACACAGATTTTGGATTCAGATACTGATAACGATGGTTATCTAGATGGTATAGAGGTAGCAAATAGATATAATCCTTTAGGCGAAGGAGAGTTAACTATTGATCCTAACAAAGAATTAATAACGCAATAATTAAGTATGTTTTCAGATCAAAAAGAAAATAATGCTCAAGATATAAATGCTGAGCGTGATACACAAAAAATGTCAAATGAGATTAACACTATTGTTAATCAAGAAATTGGAAAAGATAAGCCTTTGGAGTTGAGTGAAGATAGTGTGCATGTCATGCCAGCTAAATTTTTACCTCAATCACCAAAAAAACAACTAAGCTCTAAACAAAAAATTATTTTTGTGAGTATTGTTTTTGTTTTGTTCTTGGGTTTTGTGATAGCTGCTATGTTATGGTGGGCTAGTAGCAGTGTGACGAGTCCCACTACAAATATTCCAGCAGCGAACAATACAGAAAATAACACAGAAAATAATACTGAACAAATCGAAGCCAAAAATGATCAGAAAATTTTGGATGATATAAATGTTTTTAAAACAGCTTTGGATAAATATTTTCAGTTTGAGCAAAAATATCCGGTGTATTTGGGAGATTTGCAACCAAAGTATTTGACTAATATGCCCTTACAAAAAGATGGCTCGGCCTATATCTATGCAGCCATCAGCAGTGGTGCAAATTTCAAGTTTACCGTGCAATTTGATGGTAGTGTAGATAAAAATAAAGTTGGCACTTACCAATTTACTAAGGCAGGCTGGGCAGTTTATCAGGCAGAAGTAGAATCAGAAAATAATAATAATGCTAACAATAATCCGGTTGCTCCGCCACCTCCACCAGCAAATGACAATACTGACGCTGATAAAGACAATTTGACTCGCGAAGAAGAGGGTTTATTTGGTACCAACATTAATGATAGTGATACAGACAATGATGGTTATCAAGACGGTACAGAAGTTTTGAATCTTTATAACCCCAGTGTGTCCAGTGGAGCTTTGTCTGATGCGGGTATAGTGACTATTTTTACTAATAATGAATTTAAATATCGCTTTTTGTATCCATCTGCTTGGGTAGCTGATATTTTGACTGATGTTAATCACACAGTAGCTATTTCAACGGACACGGAATTAGGTGATAATTTTAGTTTAATAATGGTAAATAATACAGATAACGCTAGCTTAAGTGCTTGGGCTAATGATTCGGGTCTACATCCAAAATTAGACAATACTACTACAGTGACTTTGGGTAAAAGCAAAATTCCGACTCTAAAGCAAGAAATAGATGGTGATTTATGGTTAGTGGCTGTTACTGCTAGTCATAAAATAGTTATCAGATATGATGTCAATGATCAAGCTGAACGTTATTTTAATACTATTTTTCAAATGATGCTAAATAGTTTTGAATTTATCAATGAATAAACATAAAACAGAGCCTTTGATAGTTTTGAATAAAAGGTCAAGTACAGCTAACTTTACTTGGTTGTTGTATTTGGAAAAAATTATTCAAAAAAAATTTAGACTCAAAAAAAATATTTCCATAGCCTTAGTTTCAGAGACAGAAATAAAAAATTTAAATAAAGTTTATCGTCATAAAAATAAAGTGACAGATGTTTTGTCTTTTAATATAGACTCAGCAGAAATTTTGGGAGAAATAGTTATTTGTTTAGCCAAGGCAAAAAAACAAGCCTTAGAACACAAGACAAGTCTTAGGGCTGAATTACAATTATTGACGGTGCACGGTATTTTACATTTATTAGGCTATGATCATGAATTAAGTGAGCAAGAATATTTACGTCAAGAAAAAGAACAAGAAAAAATTTTAGCTTTACTAAAAAATTATGCCAACTAAATTTTTACGTAGCTTAAAACATGCTCGAGCTGGCTTAAGAGTTATGTTTTTGAGTGAGAGGAATTTTCGTATTCATGTATTTTTTGCTTTTTGTGCTGTTAGCTTGGCGGTGTGGGAAAATATTTCTAGATTTGAATGGCTGATTTTATTATTAGTCATTTCTTTAGTTTTAATTTTAGAAATTGTAAATGCTAGCGTGGAAAGATTAGTGGATATGTTGGCTCCGCAGACACATCACTTTGCGAAAGAGATTAAAGATCTATTGGCTTCGATGGTTTTGTTGGCTGCAATTTTAGCTGTTTTGGTGGGTATTTTTATTTTTTTCTAGTATTTTATTGATTATACTATCCAGTGAAGAGTGAGCATTTGGCAAATAAGCAAAATTTAGTTATAATTATGTTATCTTTTGAATTAAATTCAAAAGTCTCAAAGTTTTGTTATGGTCAAAAGTAAGGAAATTATTACAGGCTTGGATATCGGCACTAGCGCTATTCGCATTGTCATGGGGCAGGTGAATCAAAATGGTGATTTGCAAATTATTGGCGCTGCTGAAAATCCAGCTGAAGGTGTAAATCGAGGCAGTATTAGCTCTATAGAAGATGCTGTTTCTGTTATTTCGGCAACAGTAGAAAAATGCGAACGCATGACTGGTTTTAATATTGATAAAATTGTAGTTGGTATCTCAGGTGTGCACATCAAAACTCTCAATAGCAAAGGCGTGGTAGCTGTTGCTAAAGCTAATGAACAAGTAGAACAAAGTGATATTGAAAGAGCTTTGGAAGCAGCGCAAGCAATCGCTACGCCACCAAACTATGAAATTTTACATGTGTTGCCGACGAATTATAATTTAGATGACCAAAGAGATTTGCGTGATCCGATCGGTATGTCTGGCGTCAGACTAGAAGTTGAAACGCAGATTATCATGGGTCTTTCAGCACAGATCAAAAATTTAACCAAGTGTATTTATCGTACTGGTATTGATATTGAAGACTTAGTCTTTTCTACTTTAGCTACCTCTGAAGCTATTTTGACTCAAAAACAAAAAGATTTAGGTGTGGCTGTTGTCAACATTGGCCAATCTACTACAGCCTTAGCTGTTTTTGAAGAAGGCGACATTTTGCATACAGCAGTTTTACCAGTAGGAGCAGGTCATGTGACCAATGATTTAGCTATTGGCTTAAGAACTTCAGTAGAAACAGCAGAGATTGTCAAATTAGATCAGGCACTTGCCTTGAGTGATGAAGTTTCTAAGAGAGATGAAGTAGATTTACATAAGTATTCCGAAGTAGAGAAAAAAGGCACTTATGTTTACAAAAAAGATATTGCTGATATCTGTGAAGCTAGGATGGAAGAAATCTTTAAGATGGTAGATGCTGAATTGAAGAAAATAGATAAGAGTGGTAAGCTTCCAGCTGGTTTGGTTTTGACTGGCGGTGGTGCAAAATTACCCTTGGTAGTAGATTTAGCCAAAAAAGTTTTTAAATTGCCAGTATTTTTGGGAGTGCCAGTTAATCACGTTTTCCCTATTGATAAGCTTAAAGATCCAGAATTTACCACGGCCTTAGGGCTAGTTATTTGGGCTAATAAAAATATTGGTATCAATCAAAATTTTCTTTCTAATTTTTCCTCGGTCAAACAAACCACTGAAAAAATGAGAGGTTGGTTTAAATCTTTGTGGCCTTAATTTTTAATTTTTTCAAAATCAATGAACAGAAAAAACATTGAAGAAGTCATTCCTTCTATTGAAACATTTGCAAATATTAAAGTAGTAGGTGTAGGCGGATCTGGCGGTTCAGCTGTGAATCGTATGGTAACTTCCAAAATTAAGGGAGTAGAATTTATCGCTGTGAATACCGATGCTCAAGCGCTTCATCATTCTATTGCTCCACACAAGATTCACATTGGTCGCAATACGACACGTGGTTTGGGTGCTGGCATGGATCCTGATTTGGGCTCCAAATCAGCTGAGGAAAACGAAACTGACATTTCCGGTACTTTGGCTGGTGCAGATATGGTTTTTATCACTTGTGGTTTAGGTGGAGGCACTGGCACAGGAGCAGCGCCTATTATTGCTGACATTGCCAGAGAGGCTGGTGCTTTGACCGTGGCAGTAGTGACTAAGCCTTTTACTTTTGAAGGTCTACAGCGCAAAGATATAGCAGAGCGTGGTTTGGATAGATTGATCGACAAAGTAGACACTATTATTACCATCCCCAATGACAGATTATTACAAATTATTGATAAAAAAACATCTCTCCTTGATGCCTTTGCGATTGTTGACGAAGTTTTAAAACAAGGAGTTCAAGGCATTTCTGAGCTTATCACTGTACCAGGTTTGGTCAACGTCGACTTTGCCGACGTCAAAGCTATTATGAGGCAGGCAGGCTCAGCTTTGATGGGTATAGGCAGAGCCACTGGCGAAAATAGAGCTCAAGATGCAGCTCGAGCCGCTATAGATAGCCCTTTGCTGGAATTATCTATCAATGGTGCTACTGGAGTCTTGTTTACCATTTCTGGCAGTTCAGATTTATCGATGTTTGAAGTCAATGAAGCGGCCGAAGTGATTACTTCTGCTTGTGATCCAGAAGCTAAAGTTATTTTTGGTGCAGTGATCGATGAATCTTTGGGTGATGAAGTAAAAGTAACAGTGATTGCAACTGGCTTTAAGCAGCACAATGACAAACAGCAAGAAAGAATGTCAGTGCCTGCACAAAGTCATATTTCTTATCAAGAAACTTATGTAAAAAAAGCTGAAGAAAGAACTATCAAAAAAGCTTTTAATAAAGAAGAAGTTGAAGAAAAGCCAGTCGAGGTAACAAAGAGCAAAGAGGAAGAGGAATTAGAAATTCCAGCTTTCTTACGCAAAAAAATGCAAGACAGATAAAGCTATGCATTGTCCAGCTTGTAATCATCAAGATACAAAAGTGATAGACTCTCGTTTAAGTGGCGGGGGTTTTAATATTCGTCGCAGACGTGAGTGCCTTAAGTGTAAAATGAGATTTTCTACTCTAGAAGCGATAGAGATTTTGGATCTGGTGGTTATTAAGCGTGATGGTAGAAGAGAGACTTATAATCGAGATAAAATAGTGAGGGGTTTGCGCACTTCTTTAGAAAAAAGATCTTATTTAGAAGAAAATTTTCAAAAATTAGTTTCAGAAATAGAGAGAGAAATCACCAAAGTGTCTAAAGGTGAAATTACTTCAAAAGTTTTAGGTGATATTGTCATGAAAAAGTTGAAAAACTTTGATCAAGTTGCTTATATTCGCTATGCGTCTGTTTATCGGTCATTTAAAGACGCGCAGACTTTTCAGACCGAGCTAAATAGATTATTAAAGAAAAAATCACTATAAAAAACCAAGTAAAATAACTGCTTGTCAAAGCTAAAATCTTGTGCTAAAGTTTGAGAGCGAAAGTTACCTTTAAAATTTAATCAGGGAAGCGAGGTGTAAAACCTCCACAGTCCTAGCTACTGTAAGCTCTGCCATTGGCGGAGATAAGTCAGATACCTGAAGTTTGTTTATTCTTTTTCCTAAGGAGAAAAGGAGTGAGCTTGTTATCATCACATGTCAAAAGATAATAGACTTACTCGTTGTCTCCTGGAAATCAGGAGATTTTTTTACGCTTCAATAATTTTATAAAATTGAGCGGAACCCCGCCAAAGGCGGGGATACCAATGATTGATTTTGAATATAAATTTTAAAATAATAATTCTATGAAAAAAATTCTTGCTTTATTTTTACTCAATGCCTTGTTGTTAGTGCCATTTTTATCTTTTGCCGACAATGCTAGTGCTATCCAGTATTTGCAAGCGCAAACGCAAAATCCTTGGATTACACAAAGTTTAGCAGCAGCTAATCAGCAAAATTTATCAACTAGCTACGTCAATCCTCAAGAGCAAGATCTTATGAAAGTGGCTAAATATTTATTAGCTTTGAGCTCTGTACAAAGTCAGGATTTTGAGACTTTGCGTACTTTGTTTGCAACTTTGAGCGGACATATTAGTAATGGTCAGTTTGGTTCTGATACGCAATTAAATGATGATTTTTGGGCTTTGTTGGCAGCAGGCTCAGTAAATAAAGCCGGAGACTTTAATAGCGTGAAAGATTTTATTTTAAGTCATCAAAATACTGATGGTGGTTGGTCTTGGGCCACAAGTGGCACTTCAGACAGTAATGATACAGCGGCAGCTATTATGGCTCTCAAGGAGGCTGGTGTGGCTAGCAGTAATACAGCTATTATCAATGCTTTAAATTATCTACAAACTACGCAAAAAACAAATGGTGGTTTTGCTTATGATGCAGCTAGTGACTCAGATGGCGCTTCAACAGCTTGGGTACTAGCGGCTTTAAATAAGCTAGATATTGATGCTAATACTTGGTCTCAAGGCGCTAATACACCTTTAAGTTTTTTAAACAGTTTACAACAAGCAGACGGTTCATTTTTATGGCTCCCAAGTGATACACAGGGCTCTGGTATGGTCACAGCCTATGCCTTGCTTGCTATTTTAGACAAAAGCTATCCCGTCAATCACATAGATATTCCTGCTGAAGAAAATAATAATAACGATACACAGGTCAGCATTAGAATTGAGGGCCCGACTGATACTATTTGTTTAGCCGATAATTTGAGTGGCCAAACAGTGTTAGATGTTTTGGTTAGTGCTGCGAGTGTGTGTAATTTTACTTATCAAATCCAAGATACAGAGTATGGGCCTTATGTTTCCATGATTGCTGGTTTTAGTGGACAAGGAGTTAGTGGTTGGCAGTATTGGCAAAATTGGCAAGCAGGCTCACAGGCAGCTAATGTGCAGACAGTGGCTGACGGTGATGAAATTTTGTGGGCTTATGGTCCCTTTGATATTTTGCCTAGTCGTTTAACAGCTACTTTGAGTGAAAATATTCTGAATGTGCAAGCCCAATATCATGATGGTACTTGGCACAATTTAAGCAATCAGGCAGTGCAAGTCGGTGATCAAGTTTTAAATACCGACGCTAGTGGCAGTTTAAGTTTAAATTTAGCTAATAATGGCGTGTATCCGGTTTATGTGGTGCAAAATGATGATTATATTAGAAGTCCCAAGGTTTACGTTACGCTTGGTTCTGGGTTTAGTCAGAGTGTAGATTTGTCAGTAAATATAGACAATGATGGAGAAGAAAACCCACCAGAACAAGTTTCGTTTTCTGTCAGTCAAGCTAGTCTAAATTTTGGTCAGTTACAACCAGGTCAAATTGGAGAAAATATTTTGCAAGTTCATAACACAGGTAACGTAGCCATTCATTTGGAAGCTAATATTTCAGGTTCTGATGTTTTTGTGCAACACACTAGTTTAGAAAATATTATTTGGCAAAATTGGCAAGAGCAGTTGGGTGTAGCTGGCTCTGAGTCTGTGAGTGTGAAGCTCAGTTTGCCAAACAATTTATCCAGCTCAGGTAACCAAACTGGTCAGTTAATTTTTTGGGCACAAGCACAATAATTTTTTATGCGCGTGAAATTTATTTTTCTATTTTTGCTTTTTTTGGTACCACTACATGTTGGGGCGGTTGGTTTGGCAGTGGAGCCAGCTAAAATAGAGCTAGATTATCCGCAAAATAAGCAAGAAAAATTAAAAATTACCAATATTTCCAGCGAGCCTATTTTTGTACGAGTGCAAGCTGATGCTTTGGTCAACAATATTAAAATTGAGCCTAGTGAATTCAATCTTTTGCCAGAAGAAATCATGATGATTGAGCTGACAGCTAATTTTTCTACTCAAGTGTCAGCTGTACAAAAGACAAATTTATCAGTTATCAGCCAAGCTTTGCATCAAAATAGTTTTAAAGCTGCTTCTGGTATCAAAATTCCTTTAACAATCAATACGGCAAAAATCAGTAGTGTTTGGCAATGGCTTATTTTAAGCTTTGGATTTTTAGTTTTTGCAATTTTTGTCTATTTACTTTGGTTGATGTGTCTCTGGTTTTTTAATCGTAAACAACATAAATTTTTGGATTTAGATTTTCTTTTACATCATAAATGGTGGTTGTTCAAAACTGGTCGTTGGCACAAATTGTGGCGTAAATAAGGATAAATTTTCTTAAATTCACTTTTTTGCTATAATAAAGTCATAAATTATTAAGCTTTTTATTATGACGCAAGAAGAACTAGAAAAATTAATCTTAGAAAATCAAGCCAGTTTAGCGCGAGTGGAAAATACAGTACTTAAAATTAAGAAAAAGATTTTTTGGCAAGAATTAGCTGGAGTCTTAAAATTAATTTTAATTGTCGGCCCATTATTGTTGGGGTTGTTTTATTTGACACCATATCTCAAGCAGTATGGCAACATGATGAGCGGTGTATTGTCTGGTTTTGATGTAGAACAAAATTTCACAGCTGGCTCTACTGACCAAGCTTCTATTTTAGAAATTGGCAAAGCTTTGTGTAATCCACAGACGCAACAGCTCACCATAGATCAAATTTGTAAGTAATTTTTATTTTTTTTGTATTATATAGAAGTAAGAGAAAATAATATGAGAAAAACTTTAGCTATTATCATCATTAGTACTATTTTTGGTGGTTTTTTTGGTTCATTTTTGACTTTAAATTATGCTACGCAGCTACCTTGGGCACACACTTCTTTTGGGAGTGGACAAAAAATTCATAATCAAGTTACTGAAGAGTCGGCAGTGATTGAGGTGGTCAAAAAAGTGAGTCCATCGGTTGTATCTATTAATATCAAAAAAGATATTAGTCAAAATTATATTGATCCTTTTCAAGATTTTTTTAGTTTTGGTTGGCCATTTGGCTCAAATAATACTCAGCCAAAAAAGAACGAGCCAAATATTCAAAAAGTTGGCGGAGGCACGGGTTTTATTATTTCTGCTGATGGTTTGATTGTGACTAATAAACATGTGATTGCAGATGCTGCTGCGCAATACTCTGTAACCTTGAGCGACAACAAAGAATACGAGGCCAAAATCATAGGTACTGATTTGACAAATGACATCGGAGTTTTAAAAATAGAGGCTAAAGATTTGCCAGTTGCCGAGCTTGGTAATTCTGATGATTTATTGATTGGTCAAAATGTAGTAGCCATTGGTAATGCTTTGGCAGAATTTTCCAACACAGTAACTGTAGGTGTAGTTTCCGGCATTGGCCGTAGCGTTGTAGCTTCTAGTGGCACTGGTAGCTCAGAACAGCTTGAGGATGTTATTCAAACTGATGCGGCTATTAATCCTGGTAATTCTGGTGGCCCTTTGCTAAACTTAAGCGGCCAAGTTGTGGGTATTAATACGGCAGTTTCTCGTGAAGGTCAGTTGATTGGCTTTGCCATCCCTATTAACTCTGCTAAACAAGTCATAGATAGTGTGCGAGAAAATGGTGAAATTATCAGACCTTATTTAGGTGTTAGATATTTGATGCTTAATGAAAGTATTGCTCAAAGTAATCAACTAGAGCTTGATCATGGCGCTTTGATTGTCAGGGGAGAAAATAGAGCAGAATTAGCCATTGTTCCTGGCTCGCCAGCTGATAAGGCAAATTTAAGAGAAAATGATATTATTTTAGAAATAAATAATCAAGTCTTGGATGATGAAAATAATTTAGCCAAAATAGTAGCTCAGTATAAACCACAAGATATTTTGGAATTAAAAGTTTGGTCACAAGGAGAAGAAAAATTAGTTAAAGTCACTTTAGAACAGTATAAAGATTAATTACGTGGAAGAACTAAAAGATAAATTAAAAAATTTAGACAGCAAAATTAAGACGGCTATTCAAGCTTTAGATTTGCCTAGTAAAGAAATTTTGTTACAAGACTTAAAATTACAAATGTCAGCCAGTGATTTTTGGCAAAATCAGGAATTAGCACGCCAAATTTCTAGTCAACATAGTAATTTAGAAAAAATTATCAATCATTGGAGGGACTTAGAAAAACAAGTGTTTGATTTGTCAAATTTATTATCTGATTTACAAGCGGAGGCCTTGTTAGCAGAAATTATTGAGCATTTCAAAGAGATTTCTCAAAAATACCAAGATTTATCTTTAGAACTTTTTTTGCAAGGTAAATACGATGCAAGTCCCGCTATTATGACTATCAATGCTGGTGCGGGTGGTGATGACGCGCAAGACTGGGCGCAAATGCTGGAGCGTATGTATTTGAGATTTGCAGAAAGCCAAAATTGGCAAGTCAGTATTTTGTCTCGTTCGCTTGGCTCTGAGGCAGGAATAAAAAGTGTAACTTTTCGTATGGCTGGCGTCTATGCTTATGGTTATCTCAAAACTGAGGCAGGCGTACATCGTTTAGTCAGGCTGTCTCCTTATGACTCTGATCATGCTCGTCACACATCTTTTGCAATGGTGGAAGTTTTGCCGGAATTGCAAGAAGTCGGTATTGATATCAAAGAAGATGATTTAAAAATTGATACTTTTCGTTCTTCTGGTCATGGTGGTCAGTCGGTCAACACGACTGATTCAGCAGTGCGCATCACTCATTTGCCTACTATGTTGGTAGCATCATGTCAAAATGAAAGATCGCAACTGCAAAATAAAAATCAAGCCATGCTTTATTTGCAAAGCAAATTACAGCGTTATTATGAGGTAGAAAAAGAAGAAGAAAGAAAAGCTTTAAAAGGGGAATACACACAAGCTGCTTGGGGTAATCAAATTCGTTCTTATGTGTTGCATCCATATAAATTAGTCAAAGATCATCGCACAAACTTTGAAACTAGTGATACGGAAGTAGTTTTAAATGGCGATTTAATGCCATTTATCAAAGCTAGATTGGAGCAATTGGTCAAATAATTTTTCTCTTAGAAAAAATTGTGGTATAATATAAACATGTTTGAGCATTTAGTTTCACCACAACACAAAGATTTCATTTCTCAGAAACCACAGCGTGTCAAGTTATACGCTAGTCTTTTATTATTGTCTCTTTTTGTTTTTACTTCTGCTTGGCTCGGTGTAAATCAAGGACCAAAATCATCGGCTCAAAGTCAAGATATTTCTCAATTTGATAGAGTCAAGGTTTTTACAGCTAATGAGCTGGGAAATTCACAATTTGTTTTACGTAGTCCAAGTGTGGCTATGTTTGATTTTGTGCTTGATAGTCCTTATGAAAATATTAGTCTCAATAGACTAGTTTTTAGCAGCGAAGGTACGATGGATGAAGATTTTTTATCCAAGTTGGTTTTGTATCAAAATCAAGCGCAAATCAATGCTAGTGTTCAAGTTATCAATAAACAGCTAATTTTTACGCTAGATGACTATCCCTTATCAGCTGGTAAAAATTATTTTCATTTAAAGGCTGACGCTTTAGAAGATGACTTATTAGGACAAAAAACTAAAATATTTTTTCAGGATATAGATAGTTTAGATTTATCTTATCAAGGCAAAAAAGTTTTGCCACTCGGAACTTTTCCTGTGAGTAGCACGGATGTTTTGATTGTTGAAAAAGCACAAATTTTACCTTATAACAATTTATTAAAAAACAATTTTGTTGTTTCATCGGGAGTTTCTACTAAAATAGCTGATTTGAGTTTATCATCTCAAGGTGAAACGGTAGATTTACAGAAAATAAATTTTATTTTTTCTCAAAATGAAAAACCGGTAGATTTTTATTTAGCATCCAAGGGACAAGTGTTATCTCGTATAACAGGGACTTCAGAATTAGATTTTGATTTACCAGCTGGAGTTTTGATTAAGGCGAATGAAGATTTAGCTCTAGAACTTTGGGCTACATTGGAGACTGGTGAGTATGCTGTAACTCTGAATTTTATTAGTGGCAAAGGCTTTATTTCTGGGGAACAGATCAGCTTGACTGAAGATATCACTTTGTCTCGCTTAAATGTTTTGCCAAGTGTTTTGTCTATTCAAAGTCAAGCACAACGTCATGTACTCACTGATTCTTGGAATACCCTAGCAGACCTTAAATTTACTAATTTAGGTGAGCAAGATATTAAATTGCATAAGTTAGCTTGGGAAATTAAGGCTCAAGATATTCAAGTAGAAAATTTTGAACTTTGGTCTCAGGATAAGTTTTTGGCTAGTTCCAAAGTAGTTAATGATCAGATTATTTTCACTTTTTGGGGAGGAACTTCTTTGCTTGTGACCGATGAGTTAAATGTACAGTTAATCGCTAAAACAACTAAAACTGGACCAGACTCTCGTTTGACTGCTAATTTTTTAACAGATAATATCAATATTCAGCCGGAAAATGTGCAGAACAATTTTTTGTGGTCAGTAGATGATCAGTTATACAATTCTTATTTATTACCAGGCTTACCATTGACGCCAGCTATTTTGGAGTAATTTTGTGTTTGACACTTTAATATAAATGACTTAACCTTCTAGATAAAGAAGGTTTTTTGATCTTTGCAGAAAGGAGCTTGTCATGTCGATTCGTGAACACCTGGAGCATCTTCAGACCATCAAAGATGCTGAAGCTCGTCAAGCTTTTTGCATAAATTGGCCAAAGGCCTTTACGCAGAAGCTGAGCGAGCTCACTTGGGTACCAACGAGATGTTGATTTTCATTGGTTTTTTTCTGGAGTCCATCAATGACAATCTAAGATCTCAAAAATCAGTACAGGAGGCAAGACATGATGCATCGCAAAAACCGTAATAGTTACCATGGGTAGCTCTTACGGTTTTTCATTTGACTTTTTTTAGTTTTTCTTCTTAAATAAAGATGAAGTATTAAAGTGATTTTGATGGGCAAAAGTAAAATATTTTTGGTTGTCAGCCTTCTTTTTTTATTGATAATTTTTTGTTTAGATTTATATTATCCACAAATTTTTATCAAACCAAATAATTTTGTTTTTGATAAGTTTTATAACTTTCAAGGGCAAGTTATAGATGCAGAAAAAAAACTGGATGGCTGGAGGCTCACTGTTAAGCCAGAAAATTTAGAAAATTTTTTTGGTTTTTTGATAGTCAATACACCATTATATCCAGAGTATCGCTATGGTGATGTTTTACAAATTGCCGGTACTATTTATCAGCCAGAGGTTATTGAGCAAGTAGATGGTCGCAAATTTTTTTATGATTTGTATTTAGCTAAAGAAAATATCTTTGGCCTTATGTATCGTAGTCGTATCACTTGGTTAGAATATCGGCCTAGTTGGCAGGCTGATTTTTTTGCTGCAAAAAAATATTTTTGGCGTAATTTAAATAATAACTTAGTAGAGCCAGAATCAGCTTTTGCCAAAGCAATGATTTTGGATGAAAGGCGAGAGCTGACAAATGATTTTCAAATCAGTTTTTCGCAAACTGGCATTATTCATGTGATTTCTATTTCTGGCTTACACATCGCAATTTTTGCCGTAGTTTTGCAAACTATTTTAAGTAATTTATATTTATCTCGACAGCAAATTTTTTTTGCGATTTGTTTGATTTTATCAGCTTATTTATTTTTACTAGGTTGTCCAGCTCCAGCTTTACGTTCAGCTTTGATGGTTTTATTTGTGATGCTGGGGCCATTTTTTGGTCGCGTAGTCACTTCTATAAATAGTTTGTTATTAGCAGCTTTGCTTTTATTGATTTTTAAGCCACTAGCCTTGATTTATGATATTGGATTTCAGCTGTCATTTTTATCAGTTTTAGGTTTATTGTGGTACGGCAAGTTCTGGGAAACAAAATTATTTTTTTTGCCTAATACTTTAAAATTTAGAGAAATGTGCGCTGTGACTTTAGCTGCCCAAACTTTTACTTGGCCCTTGGTTTTGTATTATTTTCATATCTTTTCTTTTATTTCTCCTGTAGCTAATTTAGCTATTTTGCCTTTTGCCACTGGTACTTTAATTTTTGGATTTTTATTGGTTTTATTTGGCGCTTGGCCAGTACTAGCCGATTTATTAGCTTGGCCTTTATTTTTAGGCTTAAGAGCTATTTCTCAAATAGCAAAATTTTTAGCGCAAATTCCTTTTGCTTATATTGAGCTCAAAAGTTTTAGTATTTTTGCTTTAGCGTTGAGTTTAATAATGATGTTGATTTTTACTTTTATTATTAAGCCTTATGAAAAAAATTTTTAAATTAGCCTTGGCTTTTTTATTTTTAGCTGCAGCTACTACTTGGCAACTACAGAAAGAAAATTTAGCTGAGATTTATTTTTTAGACATTGGTCAAGGTGATGCAATTTTACTTAGAGTAAATGGTCAAAATATTTTAGTAGATGGTGGTCCGGATAATTTATTGCTTTATCGTTTGGGAGAAGTTTTGCCTTGGTGGGATAAAAAAATAGACTATTTGATTATTTCTCATTTTCACGATGATCATTATATGGGTTTTATTGAGCTTCTGAATCGTTACCAAGTAAAAAATATTTTAGTTGGCGCTCACAGGCCTGAAGAAGAATTTTTATTTTCTGTTTGGCAGCAAGCCGTAGGCCAGCATCAATTGGAGCCCAAAGTAGTACATGCTGGCGATCAATTTTATTTAGCTCCTAATATTTTTTGGCAAATATTAGCCGCTGATAGCCAACATGAGGATTTTAATGACAATTCTTTGTTGATTAAATTTACTATTGGCGAAATTAAATTGTTACTAACCGGTGACTTAACAAGTGACAAAGAAAAAGATTTATTAAAAGCCAAAGTAGATTTATCAGCTGATATTTTGAAAGTAGCCCATCATGGCAGCAAATACTCTTCGGCTTTAGATTTTTTGCAGGCTGTGAGCCCCCAGCTATGCGTAATTCAGTCGGAAACAGATAATAGCTTCGGACACCCGCATCAGGAAACTTTAGAGCGCTTAGAAGCAATTGGCTGTCAAATTTTACGTAACGACAGCTTAGGAAATATCAAAGTAGAATCAGATGGACTTTTTTGGCAACTTGATTGATTTTCTTGCTTTTTCCGAAGCTTTGCCTTATAATAAAAACATTAATTTAGGATAATTTGAATAAAAATATGCCAGAAACAAGAGCAAAAATTCTTTTGATAGAAGACGAGGAAATGTTAGCCAATATGTATGAGGTGAAGTTTCAAAATGAAGGTTTTGATATTACCAAAGCTTTGGATGGCGCTAGTGGCTTGGAGCTTGCCAAAACTATCAAACCAGACTTAGTACTTTTAGATGTGATTATGCCTAAAATGGATGGTTTTTCGGTACTGAAATCTATTAGAGAAGATGCTAATATCAAAGATTTACCTGTCATTTTGTTGACAAATCTTGGTCAAGATGAAGATGTGCAAAAAGGTAAAGAATTAGGCGTTGTTGGCTATTTGGTCAAAGCTAATGTTACTCCAGCTGAAGTGGTAGAAGCAGCTAAGCGTGAGCTAGCTAAATTAGGTAAATAATTAAATTTTACATTTTTATAAAATAAAGCAAGCTTCAAAAACTTGCTTTAAAGATACTTAATTTTGATTTTTATGGAAAGAAAATTTGAAAGAAGTTTAGTTTTATTAAAACCAGATGCTGTGGATAGGGGTTTAGTTGGTGAAATTATCACACGCTTTGAGCGCACAGGTCTCAAATTAGCCGGTTTAAAATTAGTTTGGTCAGATAAAGATACTGCTATGCGTCATTATACTGAGGATTTGGCTCAACGTCGCGGACAGCATGTCAGAGATATGATGATTGAGATGATTACTTCTGGCCCAATAGTTGCTTTGGCTATCGAGGGTGTAGAGGCGGTAGCAGTAGTGAGAAAAATGGTAGGGGAAACTGAGCCAAAATCTGCCGCACCTGGCACTATTCGTGGTGATTATGCACATTTGTCTTTCAAATATGCAGATGAAAATAAAGTAGGTGTCTTCAATCTTATTCACGCCTCATCAAATCCAGAAGAAGCGGAGATAGAAGTAGCAGTGTGGTTTAATGATTATGAGCTACAAGATTATAAGCCAAGTTATACCAAGCACACTTTAGTAGAAAAATAAATTCAAATCCCCCAAGCCATTTGGCTTGGGGGATTTTGCATAGCAAAATATTTTGTGCTATATTTAATTTGCGCTCTATTTGGCAATAAAAAACTCTACAATCTAGCCTATTGGGATTCTCAAATTATTTAGGGTCGTGGTCTTAAATTGCGGAAACCCACCTGATTTTTCAGGGGTTGGAATTGTCAAAGATGAGCGTCAATATTAGCCGTCTGCAACAATCGTTTTGCCGATTCATAGTGGATTGGTTTTGTCACAAAAATCAGTGCTCTCACTGGAATTTTTGGCAAAACGATTATAGTGGAGGCTCATACAAGCATTCACTATTAGTAGTGATTTTTTATTTTTTCAAATTTATGGACCAAAAAATTTTACAAGATTTTTTAAGTGATAAAAAAATTGTAGCAGTTATCTGTAATCAGTGGGGAGATACCGGCAAAGGTAAATTAGTAGACCTATTGAGCTCTTGGGCAGACGTGATTATTCGTGGTACTGGTGGCGCGAATGCTGGACATACAATTTCTGTCAATGGTCAAGAAAATATTTTTCATCTTATTCC
>CAIRBL010000079.1 GCA_903876815.1 uncultured bacterium | reverse complement strand
AGCTAAAACATATTTGTAAGTTCCGTAAATTTCTTTTGGTACAAAATTTGCGAAAGCTATAGCTAGAATTAAAGAAGAGAAAAAAGATATAACGTAGCCAATAGTTAGCCAAAAACCGCCTTTGCCAAGGTAGACCATGTCAGTTTTGGTATATTTTTCGCTCCAACGTAAAGTAGTATATAATTTTGTTTTGATTTTATCTAGCATTTTGTTTGATTATCCATTGAACAGTCTTTTCTAAGCCATTGTCAAATGATTCTATTGGTTCGTAGTTAAGCATTTTTTTAGCTTTTGAGATGTCAGCTAAAGATTTCTGTACGTCGCCTGGCCTATTATTTGTAAAGTTTGGTTTTATATTTTTTTGAAGAATTTTATTGATTTTATTTACTAGATCAATCAGGCTATAAGATTGCCCGCAGGCAATGTTAATAGTCTCTCCTTGCCCAACTGTTGTAGAGTGCATGGCTAAAATGTTTGCCTCAACATTGTTGGCTACAAAAGTAAAATCTCTACTTTGGCTACCATCACCGAATATTATGGGTTGTTGATTATTTTGAATAGCTTTAACAAATAATGGTATTACAGCAGCATAGGGCGAATTAGGGTCTTGTTTTGGACCAAAAACATTAAAATAGCGTAAGCATACAGTTTCTAGACCGTAGATATGAGAAAAAACTTTCGCATAGACTTCACAAGCATATTTAGTAACTGCATACGGTGATAATGGCTGTGGTCTTAGGTCTTCTGTTTTTTTGTCGGCCTCTCTGTTGCCATAAATTGAAGATGAGGAAGCTATTACTACTCTTTTTATATTATTTTTTTTTGCTGACGTTAGGAGATTGAGAGTTCCAGTTATATTGTTGTGATGAGATTGTAGCGGGTTATTGATTGATCTCGGTACAGAGGGTAAGGCTGCTTGGTGTAAAATAAAATCAACTCCGGGTAATATTTTATCCAATAAAATTGTGTCATTAATATCTCCCTCGATAAATTCTATGTCATCTAGTATAGTTTCTAAATTTTTTAAATATCCAGTACTAAGATTATCTAAAATTTTTACTCGATAATTTCTACGTACTAATTCATGCGCTATATTTGAGCCAATAAAACCAGCCCCACCGGTTATTAAAACTGTATCTTGCATTTTTTTATCTTCCTAAACTTCTATTTAAAATAGTATTAATAGTTTTTAAAATAATAGAAATATCCAAAGCAATGCTTTGATTTTTGATATAAAATAAATCGTATTGTAGTTTTTCTTTAGCGTCTGCAACTGAGGCGCCATAAGGAAAATTTATTTGTGCCCAGCCTGTAAGTCCAGGTTTTACTAAATGTCTTTCATTAAAAAAAGGTATTTCTTTTTTTAGTTCTTCAACGAACTCTGGTCTTTCAGGACGAGGCCCCACAAAGCTCATTTCGCCTTTGATAATATTCCAAAATTGAGGAATTTCATCAATACGGCTTTTGCGAATAAATTTACCAATTTTTGTCACTCTATCATCTTTTTCTTTGGCCCATTGAGCGCCATCTTTTTCGGCGTCTTGTCTCATGGATCGAAATTTTAAGGCATAAAATTCTTTACCATTTAAGCCAACTCTTTTTTGTTTATAAATAAGTTGGCCCTTGCTTTCTAGTTTTATAGCCAGAGCTAGGAGTGGTAAAAATAACAAAGACATTAAACCAAATAGACTGGCAAAAAAGATATCATAAAAACGTTTGATAACTAAAAAGAGTTGGTTATTTTTTTTGCTTAAGTTTTCAAAAAACCAGTTTCTTTCCAAAGAATTGATTAAAATTTTACCAGTAATTTTTTCATAAAAGTCAGTAAGATTAAAATAGCTTACGTTGAGATCCATGCTTTCAAATAAATGTTTAGCTACATCGGGGCTATATTTTGGATTATTTACCAAAACAATTGTGTCTATTTTGTGTTTGATAAGTTCATTTTTTAGATCTACTAAATCTTTTTTAGTAGGAATAATTTGAAATTTTTCTGGAATAGTAGAAAAGTCTGGGTTGAAAAATAATTTCAAACTATATCCCATTTGCGGTTTGGTGATAATTTCTTCAGCTAACAATAAAGATTCTGGACTAATACCAATGATGACTAAATTATTAGATAATTTTGCACTTGAGATGATATAAAAAAATAATTTACGCCATAAAATCCACAGACAAGCAAAGACAAAAATTAAAATAATCAGCACAGTTTGTGGTTTTAAGCTACTAAAGCGCCCCAGAATTAAATAGAAAAAAGAAAAAGCTAATAGTGTATTTATGATTAGATTGTTGATCAATTGACCAAAAAATTTGTAATCATTTTTGACTTTACGTATTTCATAGAGTCCATTAATAAAAAAAACTACCAACCAAATAGTAAAGACAATACTAAATGGCCAAAAGTGTTCTTTGAGTATTTCTTTGTTAAATTCTCCGTAGCGTAAATTTAAAGTTATGACTAAACTCAAATAAAGTAGTATAATATCTCCAAGGACTAAAATAATTTTTTTCATAATATGTGTAATTTTTATATTATAATGAAAATAATACTTTTTGTCAAACTCATTTAATTTTTAAATTTATTTATGTCAGATAATTTTTTTAGCAAACAAATACTTTGGTCGATGGTAAAAATCAGCATTATCTTAGCTTTATTTGCGCCATTAGTTTTTGCGACTAATTTTTATTTTCCTTATATAGTGCCACGTAATTTATTTTTTCGATTTTTTGTTGATGTTGCGTTTTTTGCTTATTTATTTTTATTAATAACTTATCCAGAATTTCGACCACGTTTTAATAAGGCTTTTAGTATTTTTTTAATCTTTATTTTGAGCTTAGCTTTTTCCAGTATTTTAAATGGTAGTTTTTCTTTTAGTTTTTGGAGTAATTTTGAAAGAATGGATGGTTTAGTAAACTGGCTCTACTTAGCTATGTACTCTTTTGTATTAGTTGGTTTTTTGCAAAATGAGCGTACAAATTTATTGCAAGTATTTAGAATAGCTTTGGTGCCAGCTTTTTTAGTGGCCTTGATAGCCGTTGGGCAAAAATTAAATTTAGATTTTGTCTTAGCTTCTGCTGGAGGAGATAGAATTGCAGCTACTTTTGGAAATGCAGCCTATGTTGGTTCTTATATGTTTTTGCATATTTTGGTAGCTTTTTATTTATTAGTCAAAGAAAGAGCACGTCGTTACTGGAGTTTAGCTTATGTGGCTAGTATTTTATTGTTTGTCTGGACTTTGATGGCCACTGATACTCGGGGAGCATTTTTGGGTTTGTTAGTCTTTATCTTTTTGTTTTGTATTTTTTATCTTTTTTTACAAAAACAGCAAAAAAATAAAATTTATTTTACAGTCTTAGGCCTCAGTATACTTTCGGTGGTTTTTGTAGCTTTGTTGTTTATTCAAAAAGAAGCTACTTGGGTTAAAGCGGTGCCAATTTTGCGCAAAATCTCTGGAATATCTTTTTCGGAGACCACCACTCAGTCTCGTTTATTGATTTGGCGTAATAGTTGGCAAGGAGTTGTAGATAAGCCTATTTTTGGTTGGGGGGAAGAAAATTTTAGCGTAGTTTTTAATCAATATTTTCCAATAGAAATTTTTCACGATATTGGTTCAGAAACTTGGTTTGATCGACCGCATAATATTTTAGTGCAACATTTGATTCACGGTGGTTTTGTGGGCCTTATTTTGTATTTGAGTATTTTTGTCTATTTGATTTTTATTTTAGCCAAACACTATAAAAAACATCATGATTGGTTTATGTTTAGTTTTTGGTCGGCTTTTTTGTTGAGTTTTTTATTTCATGATTTATTTATTTTTGATAGTTTAAATACCAATGTTATTTTGTATTTATTGTTAGCTTATTTATTTAGTCTCAAGGATGACACTAGGCATTATTTTTTTGACAAATTTTTTACCAAGCTGAAAACAATATTTAGTTTTAAAGATAGACAAATCATATTAAATTTTCGTTGGCTCTGTTTTGTTGGGTTTTTAGTTTTTGGCCACTTTTTTGTTTATCAGCCATTGGTGGCAAATAAAAATTTGATTAAGAGTTTGCAAGCTTTTGCTAATATTCAAGCGCAAAGTGATTTAGATAATGTTTTGAATTTTTGGCAAAAATCATACGATGCTTCTACTTTGGGTGATAAAGAAAAAGTGCAAAATTTACAACAAATGACTAGCCAGATAGCGCAGATAGAGGGCATTGATGCGCGATATAAAGCTAAATTTATTCAGGAAACTCAAAAATATTTTGAAAATTTATTAAACAAATATCCTCAAGATGTTCGTTTTGCTTTGTTCGCTTCTGGTTTTTATTATGATTTTGCACCTTTTGATGCTAGTTTTGTGACTAAAAATTTAGACTTATTAAATAAAGCGCAAGTTTTAGCGCCAAATAAACCAGAATTTTATTTTAGCTTAAGTAACGCTTATTTGACGGCAGGAGATTTTGAAGCAGCGCAGCAAGTGGCTAAAAAATTGAGTGAGCTTGCTCCTTGGGCAAAAAGTGTTCACTGGAATTTATTTAAAATTTCAGCTGTCTCTGGTGATGAGGTCACTGTTACTTCCAGTTTAAATATTATTAAAAATATTAATCAAGAACAAAGTCAAGTTGATTTTACTGAACAAGAATTGAATCAATTAAATTATTTTATGGAGTATGCCAAAGAGGCGGATCCAAAAATATTTCAAGTACTAAGCACTTATTTAGAAAATTATAAAAATATTTCAGCATAATGTTCAAAAAAATTCCACAAAATTTTTTGCTGTTGTTTTTATTTACGCCTTTGGTTTTGGATTTACATTTTTATCAGCCTTACACCAGTATAAAATATTTTTACTTTGCAGCATTAATTTTGCTTCTTTTGCCTTTTTTATTTGTTTATTTAAATCAAAAGTCAGCTGTCTGGAAAAATGGTTTGGTGCAAGTTGTGAGCATTTTTTTTATCGTTACAACTGCTCTTTGCGTTTTGAGTTTAGATTTTGAGAGAAGTTTTTTTGGTGATTGGCAGCGTTTTGATGGTTTGATCTACTTTATTTTTTATTTACCATTTTTTTTAGCTTTAATATTTTTTTTAGACAGCAAAGAAATTTGGTTAAAATTTTTACGCACGCACGCCTTGGTTTTATCTGTAAGTTTATTATGGGCTTTTGGTCAGCGTTTTTCTTGGGTTTTTTTTGCAGATAAAGACGCATCTCGTGTTTATGCTTTGATAGGCAACGCTAATTTTTTAGCGCATTATCTAGTATTATCTTTTTTCCTTGTTTTATTTTTAGTTTATTTTGATCAAAAATTTAAGTTTTTTTATTTAGCTTTAGCTATTTTGATTATTCCAGTTATTTTGTTTACTCAATCTCGTGGAGCTTTTGTAGCTATGGTTATAGTTTTGGTTTTATTATTTGGTGTGTATATTATCAAAATTTGGCGGACATCACACAAAAAAGCATTACTGACAG
Source organism: uncultured bacterium (assembly GCA_903876815.1). Classification (GTDB taxonomy): domain Bacteria; phylum Patescibacteriota; class Patescibacteriia; order UBA1558; family GWA2-36-10; genus CAIRBL01. The sequence goes on along the minus strand of CAIRBL010000079.1, from coordinate 7,823 downwards.
CTTTTTTATTTTTATTTTGTATTTTAGTTGCTGGCCAATTTTTAAGTCAACGTTTTACTCATTATTCTTTTCAAGACACTACTACTGAAACTAGGTTAGTGGCTTGGCAGGCGGCTTGGCATGGTTTTATGGAAAAACCAATTTTTGGTTGGGGCAAAAATAATTTTCAACTGGTTTTTAATAAATATTTAGACACTAAAATATACAAAGGCCAAGGTACTCCCATGTGGTTTGATAAGGCACATAATCAATATTTGGATTATTTGGTAGAAGGTGGTTTGTTGGGCTTTGGATTTTATGCACTATTTTTAATTTGGCCTTTTATATATTTTAAAAAAATACAACAAAAATATGGAATGCAGTTTAGCTGTTTATTATTTGGCGGTTTATTAGCTAATTTAATTTTTTTAGTTTTTAATTTCGACACCATCGCTTCATACCCTTTGTATTTTATCTATTTAGCTTTGATTTATTTTTTGAGTAGCGAGCATAAAAATTCTACAAAGGACTTACAAAAAAAATCAGTTATTTTATTTTGTTTGGGATTATGTCTGTCTTTGATTGTGGCTTGCTTTATTTTTTGGCCACAAGTAAAGGGCAATATGCTTTTAAAGGAAATTTATTTAAGTCAAGATAAAAATTTTACTTTGTCTGAATGGTCGGAAAAAGTCAGAAAAGTTGATAGCTTAGCTCCAAATTACAGAACTGACCTTAGTTTGACTATGGCTCAGAGTTTAACTGAGCTAAATTGGCCCCTAGAAGAGCAAATTTTGGGTTTAAGAACTTTATTGTATTATAGCCAACAAAATAGCCAAAAACACCTCTTGGATGCCAAATCTCACTATTTGACTGCTAATACCGCTTTACGTTTAGGTGCCTTAAGTTCAGATGAGGATTATTTATTACAAGCTTTAGATTTTTATACTAATATTTTGCCTAGGCTTACACAGGATCTACGACCGGATGTGGTTTATAATTTGGCTAGTGTTTATTATCAGCTATCTTTATTGCACCCTGAGCAGAAAGAAGATTTTAAGACTAAAGCTATTTTTGCTTTGGAGAAAAATATACAAGCTTTTCCTAATTCAGAAGAAGCTAAAAACAAACATAATTTAATTTTGGAACTTTTTGCGCAATAGTAGCCTTTTAACTATTCTATAAATTTTATAAACGTGTTATAATAAAAGAGTATTTTAGTACTCTTTTTTGAGTCTAAAAAACAAAAATACAAATAACAAAAATAAAATTTTTTAGTCATGCGTTTAGCAGAGACAAAAATGTATTTAAAATTTATTTACTGGTTTTTATTAGCGGCTATTTTACCTATGGCGCTATTGTTTTTTACCCTTTTTAAACTACAGCCAGATAACATCATATTTCATAATGCTTTTTTAAATAACATTTTGTTTAGCGTTTTTTCTACCTCAGCTTTAGTTTTGATTTTGGCTATGGCAGCGGCTCGTCGTTTTTCTTATTTGATTACTAAGCCCGTGCAGGTTTCTTTAGATGATTTTGCTAAAGTTATAAATACCCTAGAAAAATCAATGATTAATTTGGCCGAGGCTAATAAAACCAACAGACAGATTGCTTTAAGTTTATTTACTAAGGCCAAATCTCAACAAAAGGGAGTAAATAGTGGTTATAAGGCTATTTTTAATATAGTGCAATCTTTGGAGCAAATTAATCAAAAAATTAGTACTACTGAAGAAAATACCAAACAAATAGATAATTTGGTAGATGAAAGTGGTCAAAAAGCAGAAAAAGCCTTAAGTAGTCTAGTCGCTGTAAAACATTTATCTACTGAGAATCAGAAATTAACCCAAGCTTTGAGTTCTTATGCTGATCAGGTTTCGCAAGTAGCTGAAAGAGTTAGTTTTATGGCTAATGAAGCGCATTTTTTGACTTTAAATGCCTCTATCGAAGCTTCAAAGACTAATACTTCTTTAGAATTTCAAGCCCTTGTGCATCAGATTAGACAGCTCAATGTGATTAGTCAGGAAGCGGCCTTGGGTATTCAGAAATTTGTAGAAAATATGCAAACTCAAATCAAACAAACCAAGCAGACAGCAAGTTTCGAGCTCAAAGAAACAGATCAAAATATTGGGGTGATTTCTCAAACTATTCAATTTTTAACCAAAATTACTAAAGGTAGTAAACAGATTGGCCAAAATGTTACTTTGATTAGTGGTGAAGCGCAAGCCACTAAGTATTCTGTGGAGGAAGTAAGCATGACGATGAATGATTTAGATTTAGCTGCTAAAAATTTAGTCAAAGAAGCAGAATTAGTGAGTCAACTATCAGACAAGCAAAGTAATACTCTAAAGGTTTTAAAACGATCATTCAATTCTTTGAGTGATGCGGTCAATAATTTATCTCAAATTGTAGAAAAAGATTAGTTATGTTGAAAAAAGATGAAAAATTTATCATTTTTTCTTTAAATCAGCAGACATGCGCTGTGCCGATTTTTGATAGTCATCAAGTTTTTGCTATACAAAATTTGAGTCCCGTTCCTATGGTGAATGCAAATATTGCTGGTTTGACCTATTATGATGGACATATTGTGACGGTTTTGAATACCGCCAAGATTTTATCTATCAAGGATAAAGTTGGTCACAAACAAGCAGTTTTATTAAGGTATGAAAATCATTATTATGCTTATTTAGTCGATCAGATATTGGAAATAGTAGAAAGATCTTTTTTACAAAAAAATAAAATTAAAATTTTATCACTGGATGAAATTTTAAAAACATTAAATTTTCATGAATAAAGAGAAATACCAAGATTTTTATTTAGAGACTAGTTTTGACCAATTAAAAAAAATGTCAGCTTTATTTTTGGCTTGGGAAAAAAAGCCTGAAGATAGCTATGTTTTGGAAGACATTTTAAATTTATTACACGCTGCTAAAGGCGCAGCGGCTACTATGGATTATCAGAAAACTAGCCAGATTTTGCATATGGTAGAAGATGTTTTTTATGCAATTTTACAAAAATCTTTGGTAGTCACACCAAGTATAATTAATATTTTATTTAATTTTTTACAGAAATTACAAGATAATTTTAATTCTTTGGCTAATTCAGGAAAAGAAATATCTTGGTCGGCACAGCAGAAAATTTTTACAAATGCCTTAAGTTCTAAAGCAAGTAAAAAAATAAAGAAAGTTTTACCCAAAGACAATTTATTTGGCGAGCTAAATCATTCTCGATCTTTTTTTCGTACGCCTTTGGAAATAGTTGTGCCCACTCACCGTTTAGATAAAATTCAAAGAATTGTAGATAATCTTTCTATTGCTAAATTAAATATCAGTGGTGCTTTGAAAAAAACAGCTTCGGATGCAGTTTTGAAATCTTGTTTTAATATTGATAAAATAATCAGCGACTTAAGAAGGGAAGTGACAGAATTAAGATTATTACCAGTGAATCAAATTTTTACTCCTTTACCACGCTTAGTCAGGCAATTAGCTCAAGAAGAGGGTAAAAAAGTAGATTTGATTTTAGAAGACAATAATTTAAGTTTAGATAAGTCGATTTTGGATGATTTAATGGATATTATTATTCAGCTTTTACGTAATGCAGTTGTTCATGGTATTGATCAAAAACAAAAGAATGGACAAATTATCGTTAGTTTAGAATTAGCCGAAGACCAAATCAAGCTTACGGTAGCGGATAATGGTCACGGCATTGATTGGCAACAAGTACAAAAATTATCAGTTGATAAGAAAATTATTAGCTCCAAAGAAGCTAATAAAATGTCAGATAAACAGATAAAAAATTTGTTATTTAACAATAAATTTTCTACCAAAAATCTAGTAACTTTAAATAGTGGTCGAGGAGTTGGCTTGAGCTTAGTCAAACAAAGAGTGGATGATTTGAATGGGCAGATTATTCTTAATAGTTCAAAAGGGCACGGCGCTCGTTTTGTTATCTCTTTGCCTTTGACAAGTTCGGTTTTTCGAGCTCTTATTTTTCGTTTAGGAGATTATTTACTAGCTGTGCCTTTAAGCAGTGTGGATAAAGTCATTCGTTTAAGTAAGCCAGAGAGTTTTGGTTCCAAAGAAGTTTATACTTATAAACAAGTTAAATATCCTTTGGTTTCTTTTCGGGAATTGATTGGCGCTAATTTATCTTTAGTAACACAAAACTTAATTTTATTAAAATTTGATCATCAAACTATGTTGTTAGCGGTGCCACAGCATATGAATGAAGAAGAGGTGGTGGTAAAGAGGCAGCCAAAAATTTTGCAAAACCATCCTCACATTGCCAATGTGGCGGTGGCGTCTGATGGGCAAGTAGTCTTAGTTTTAGATTTATATAGTTTACTAGGTCAATTATGAGTGAATCAAAGCCCAAAATTTTATTTGTAGATGATGATAGTTTTTTACGTAAAGTCTATGATTCTGAGTTAAGTGAAAATAATTATGATGTAGTTTTGGCAGTAGACGGTCAAGATGGTTTAGATAAGGCTCGTAGCACTGATCCAGATTTGATTATTTTGGACATGGTTATGCCTAAGAGAAATGGTTTCGAGGTTTTGACAGAATTACAGTCTGATCCAGCAACTGCGCACATTCCCGTTATTATTTTATCCAACTTAGGTCAAGAAGCTGATAGACAAAAAGGTTTAGATTTAGGAGCGGTTGATTATTTAGTAAAAGATAGTACGACCCTAGGAGTGATCATGAACAGTATAGATAACATTTTACATTCCCACACCGCTAGTAAAACAGTGCGAGCTAAAAGTCATGCTATGGCTATTCAGGATGCTAAAACTACTATTAAAGCAGAAACAATAGAAGCAGAAAATACTGCTTCGAGTTTATTAAATAATGTAGCCAAAAAATTAGTTACCAAGACAGAGCAAGTAGCAGACAGGCCAGAAAATAATAATTCAGCTGTAGCTGGTTTTCAGTTTTGTCCAGATTGTGGAGCAAAGTTAAAATTAAATTATAAGTTTTGTCCAAAGTGTGGTTATAAGTTATTGAGTGATTAAATAAAAGTAAACTATCATTATGTCTATTATTTCCGACAATAAAATACACAGTATTATTAGTAAAGTTGGCTTAGTTGAAAAAGAGATTTTGGATGCAAGTCTTAAAACAGCCCAAGAGAAAAAAGAAGATTTCGTAACTTTTTTGATTAAACAAAATTTAATCAAAGCAGAGGAAATCGGTCAGTTGATTGCTAATAATTTACATGTTCGTTTTGTCAATTTAGCTAAAGAACAAATCAAACTAGAAGTGTTGAAATTAGTGCCAGAAATCGTAGCTCGTAAGCAAAAAATTATTGCCTTTCGTCGTGATGAGGAGGGTTTGAAAGTAGCCATGAATAATCCCTTTGATTATGATATGGTAAAGATGCTAGAAAAAAAAGTTGGCGATCAAGTAATTCCATATTATGCAACTGATTATGACATAAAGAATGCCTTTGGTTTGTATCGCAAAGCTGTTCAGCAAGAATATGCTACCCAAATTCAAGAGCACGCTGTCAGAGCACAAGGTTCACAGGCAGAGGATATTTCGGTGGTGAGCTTGGTGGATGATTTATTTAACTACGCTTACACTAATCATGCCTCTGATATCCACATTGAACCCACAGAAGAAGAAATTAAAATTCGTTTTAGGATAGACGGTATTTTACATGATGTTTTATCTTTGCCAAAAAACATTTTGAATTTGATTGTGACTCGTTTAAAGATTTTGGCAAAACTTAGAACTGATGAAACAAGAAGCGCGCAAGACGGTAAGATTGTGACTAAGGTAGAAGGTGATAAGGTGGATATTAGAGTCTCAATTGTGCCGATTACTAAAGGTGAAAAAGTAGTGATGCGTTTATTGGCTGCCAAAGGTCAGGAGTTTACTCTCGAAGATTTAGGCATGAATAATCGTGATTTGGGCATTGTTTCACGAGCAATTAGTCGTCCTTATGGCATGATTTTGGTCACTGGCCCCACAGGTTCAGGTAAGACAACTACTCTTTATGCTTTAATCAAAATAGTTAATAAAAGAGATGTGAATATCTGTACGATTGAGGATCCAGTCGAATATGAATTAGAAGGTGTCAATCAAATTCAAGTTAACCCAAAAACTAATTTGACTTTTGCCGAAGGTCTAAGATCGCTTTTAAGACAAGATCCAGATATTATGATGGTGGGTGAAATTAGAGATGAGGAAACAGCTGATATTGCTGTCAATTCTGCTATGACTGGACATTTGGTACTTTCCACTTTACATACTAATGATGCAGCGACTGCTTTGCCTAGGTTATTAGATATGGGAGTGGAGCCATTTTTGGCTGCTTCCACTGTCAATGTTTTGATTGCTCAACGTTTGGTGCGCCATATTTGTTTGAAATGTATCGTGAGCTATACTTTGAGCGAAACAGAAATCAATGATTTGAAAAAAATGGTGGATTTGGATAAATTTTTAGATACGGAAAAGCTTAAAGATATTCGTTTGTACAAAGGCAAGGGCTGTGACAAATGTAATCACACTGGCTACGTTGGTCGTATGGGTATTTTTGAAGTTTTGGAAGTAGAGGATAGTATCAGGGAATTGATAGCTGATCGAGCTGATTCAGATAAAATAAAAGTAGCTGGACAAAAATTAGGCATGACTACGATGTTAGAAGATGGGTTTGAAAAAGTAGTTTCTGGCCAAACAACTTTAGATGAAATATTAAGAGTAACGCGACAATAAAAAATATGTGGTTTTCTTATAAAATAGCTAATCAGCAAGGCAAGCTTGTGTCTGGCAATCTAGAAGCCAAAGACGCAGATGCTGCGCGCACTTATTTGTCAGAAAAATTTGGCACAGTTTTGACTTTGACAGAGATTAATAAACCTACCAAGGCTGGTATTGATATTACGATTGGCTCAGTCCGCTTGATTGATAAAATGATTTTTGCTAAACATTTGGCTGTCATGATTCGTTCAGGTATGCCGATTGATGAATCTTTGGATACTTTAGCGCAACAAAGTAGTCCAGTGATGGCCAAAAAAATTCGTAATATTTTATTTGATGTTAAACAAGGCAATTCTTTGGCTAGCGCTTTAAAAAAACAAAAAAGAGTTTTTGATTCCATGTTTATCAATATGGTGGCTGCAGGAGAGGCTAGTGGTTAGCTAGAAAAAAATTTAGAAATTGTCGCTACTCAACAAGAAAAAAATTATACTTTACGTAGCAAAATCAAAGCAGCTATGCTTTATCCTAGTGTCATTTTTTTTGCCATTATTGCCTTGATGACTGTCATCGCAATATTTGTTTTACCAAAATTAATTGGTTTCTTTGATACTCTCAAAGCCGATTTGCCACTTTCCACTAAGATTTTGATAGCCGGTTCAGATTTTTTTATAGCTCATTGGCCAGTATTGATTGGTAGCTTAGTTTTTTTTATTGTTGCTATTCGTTTTTTAGCACGTTTTACTAAACCTCGCTTTGTTTTGCATTCTATTTTATTGCACATTCCTATTTTTGGTAAAATTAGCAAAAATATGAATCTGGCTATTTTTTGTCGTTCTTTGTCTTCTTTATTAAGTAGTGGCATTACCATTGATCAGGCACTAAATATTGTAGCAGATACAGTGACAAATGATTTTTATCAGCATCGTATTAGCATGATTTATCGTCAAGTTTTGACTGGTAGTGCTTTATCAGATGTTTTATTGAAAGACAAAAATTTTCCAGTTTTAGTTTCTCGCATGAGTAGAGTAGGAGAAAGATCTGGTAATTTAGCTGATACTTTAAATTATCTGGCAGATTTTTATGAAACAGAAGTAGATAACACTACTAAAAATTTGTCTACTATGTTGGAGCCGGCTTTGTTAGTCT
>CAIRBL010000078.1 GCA_903876815.1 uncultured bacterium | reverse complement strand
GGGGCTCTCGCTGATCTTCTCGGAAGAAAAATAACTATTAGCATTTCTTTTTTTATTACTTCAATTGCCTATCTTATTTTTGCTTATTCCAATAGTTTTCTACTGTTTTTATTGGCTGGATTAGGATTTGGCTTGGGAGATGCGCTTCTAAGTGGCAGTTTAGAGGCTTTGGTTTTTGATACTCTAAAACAAGACAAAAAAGAAGAAAAATTCAGTGAGATTAGTAATAATAATCAAATTATTTTTAATCTAAGTTTGGTATTTGCCACAATTGTTGGCGGCCTGGTTTTTAAAAAATATTATCATCTTCCATCAATTCTCACTTCCATTGCTTTCTTTATTGCTGGGATTCTTTCAACTAAATTTATTGAACCAGATATTGATAGCGAAAAGTTCACTCTCAAAAATTATTTATTTCAAACCAAAATGGGATTTAAAGAATTATTTAAAAATAAACAAAGTAGAGACATTTCTCTTTTTTACATTTTAGTTGGCTCTTTTACTTGGCCAATTGTTCTAAGTTTTAAAAATTTTGCCCTAACAGATTTAGCTGTAAATGAAAAAAGCATGGGCTATATTTTGGCACTTCTATCCTTAACTGCCGTGCAATTCTTACATGTTTTGATTAGAAAAAAAGTGTTTGAAAGAATGGACGTGGTATTTCTCATGCCAGCAATTCTACTCAGTATTTTCTTGCCACTAAGCTATTTTTACAATGTACCAAGCATGATTGCTATAATTTTTGTTATTTTCTTGCTCTCTTCAATGCGTTGGAATATTTTAGGCAAACTAAGTAATCAATGCTATAGTTCTAAAAATAGAGCCACTGCTATTTCTAGTCTTAGCATGATGATTAGTATTTTTTATATTTTAACTCTAGCATTATTTTCTTTCTTTAATGAGAGGATGAGCTCTGGAGCGATTAGATTAATCTTTTTGATTATGGGTTTTGGTAGTATTTTCCTGCTACTACCAATCGCCATTAAACTAAAAAACAAATATCACAATAAGGTTTTAGAACAGCACTATGACTAAGAAATTTATTCAAAAAAAAACTCTAGGATTGGCTCTTGGTAGTGGTGGCTGGCGTGGACAAGCACATGTGGGCGTAATTAAAGCTTTGGTGGAAGCTGGCATCAAAATTGACTATATAGCTGGCACCAGTGCTGGATCAATGGTTGGTGGAGCATACGCTGCCATGAATGATGTCAATGAATTAGAAAAAATATTTAGAGAAAAAATCAATAAAAGAAAATTACTTTGGGCGTTTTCTGATCCAAAACCAAGCTGGGGTATGTTTAAGGGAGAAAAAATCACTGAAGTTTTTGAGGAACTTGTTGGAAAAAATCAAATAGAAAACCTAAGCATTCCTTTTTGTGCTGTTGCTAGTGATTTATTAACTGGAGAAATAGTAGAAATTCATGATGGTAGTTTAGCCAAAGCAATTAGAGCTAGCACTTCTATTCCTTTTATTTTTGAACCGGCTAAATACCAGGGTCGTCGTTTAATTGACGGCGGAACAGCAGTCCCAGTCCCAGTCCAAGTAGTCAAAGAGATGGGAGCAGAAGTTGTTATTGCTGTCAGTCTTTATAAAAATATATTTCCAGTCAAAGCTGATAAAATCAATTCCATCAAATCAGTCCTCAAAACCATGCAAATTATGATGTACCACCTAGCTAAAAATAGTTGCTCAATGGCAGATTTTACTCTTGAACCTGACATTGCTGAAAGCAAAATATTCTCTGATCCTTTTACTGGGTTTGTACAAGACAAGGGAGTAATAGAAGCTGGAGAAGAAGTGACAAAACAAAATATTAAAGCAATTAAAAAGCTTTTGATTTAAAACTCTTTAGAGCAAAAAGCGTTGCTCTCATTATTATCAAGTCTGAGGACACCTGTAAGATTGGTAGATAATACCAAGATTTTCGACAATTATGCACGTTT
>CAIRBL010000077.1 GCA_903876815.1 uncultured bacterium | reverse complement strand
TATTTTGATTATGTTGCAACCAGACTTGGGTACTTTTAGTATTATTGCTTTCAGTGCTTTGGCTATGTATTTTGTGGCTGGTGCTGACTGGAAACAAATTGGTTCTATTTTTCTTTTAGGCTTTAGTTTTTTGGTGATTTTAGTTATGGCAGCTCCTTATCGTTTAAATAGATTGTTATCTTTTTTAAACCCTGATAGCGATCCTTTGGGCGCTAGCTATCAGATACGCCAAGCTTTGATAGCCGTTGGCTCTGGCGGCTGGTTTGGTGTGGGGCTTGGCTATTCTCGACAGAAGTTTGATTATTTACCAGAACCAGCAGGAGATAGTATTTTTGCTATTATTGCTGAAGAGATTGGTTTTATTTTTTCAGTTTTGTTGATTATTTTATTTGTTGTTTTAGTTGCACGTGGTTTTAAGATTATACGTAGCGCGCCAGATAATTTTTCCAAATTTATTGCTTTAGGAATAGTTGCATGGTTGTCTGGGCAGATTTTTTTGAATATCGGTTCAATTATTGCTTTGTTGCCTTTGACGGGCGTGCCTTTGCCATTTGTATCTTTGGGTGGCACAAACTTAGCTATTACCTTGCTGGCTGTGGGTATTTTGGCTAATATTTCAAAATATACTTTAAATCATCAATCGTCACATTAAAATATATGTTAAATAAAAATAAATGGGGATTTACTTTAATAGAGCTTCTAGTGACCATTGCGGTTTTGGGTATTTTGGCTTCCGCAACTTACGTAGGTGCTGGTGAGGTAAGAAAAACTATTCGTGATAATAAGCGTCGAGCGGATCTCAATGAAGTGGCTAGAGCTTTAGAGCTTTTCAAAGCTGATTATGGGCAGTATCCATCTTATAATTATTATAGTACTAGTTATTGGGATGATGGCAAGGAAGATGTATTGATGCCCTTTTTGACTGATGGTGCTAATATGGTTTTTTCTTATCCCGGCGGTTTTCAGACTAAAACAGTTTCTAAAGGCTACATGAAAAACAAAGTAGCTGATCCAATTAATAGTGTAAATAATAATTGGGAAGGTTATATGTATGTTTATTGGGGGTCACAATGGGGTAATTGGGCGTTACACGTAGCAGACTGGGCCGACTCAGAATGGTTTAATGTTGCTGAGGCTTTTCCTATGTATTGTCCTGAACCAAATGAAGGAAACGAAGAATGTGGTAATGGTTCTTGGACTATGGAACAAAATTGGAATGATTGTTGTAATGCGCCTGGTTGTTTTAACAATTATTGTGACTATGATGTTGCAAGTGAAAGCTTGACTTTTATTAGTTCATATTCAATGAATGGATGGAGTAGTATGTGTTATGGTGATGGTACCACAAGATCAGTAGCTGTTTTGATGGCTAGATTAGAAAGGCCTTCAAAATCAGAAGAAAGACTTGATAATGTTTTGGCTTTTTGTCCAACTGCTGATCCAGCTCATCCAAATCATAATGATTTTTTGAGATTAAAAAAAATTTTTCCACGCACCAAAGATTGTTATGATGGAAATCCAGATAACTGGGATCCTGATGGTGGTATTATTTGTGAAGATGAAGATCCTCCACATAGCAGTTTTGGTTGGAACGGCTTTCCTTTAGATGAGTATAATTATATTGTGCCTTTAACCGGAGAGTTTAATTTAAGATAAATGTCAGTTAAAAAGAAAAAAATTTTATTAGTTGGCGGTGGGACACTTGGTTCAGTAAGTCCACTTTTAGCGATAGCAGAAAATTATCAGGCCGAGTATTTGTTTGTAGGTACAAAAGGGGGCCCCGAAAAAGCCGTTGTAGAAAAATTTGGTTTAAATTTTCAAGAAATTTTTAGTGGTAAATTAAGACGTTATTTTTCTTGGCATAATTTTGTTGACATTTTTAAAATCAAAATTGCTTTTTGGCAAAGCCTAAAAATTATCAAAAATTTTCAGCCCGATTTAGTTTTGACGGCTGGTAGCTTTGTGGCTGTGCCCTTGGTTTATGCGGCTAAATTCAAAAAAATTCCAATTATTGTCCATCAGCAAGATTTAAGTATCGGTTTAGCCAATAAATTGATGGCGCCAGTAGCAAAAAAAATCACAGTTACATTTGAGGAACAAAAAAAATATTTTCCATCCAAAAAAGTTATTGTAACTGGTAATCCTGTGAGAAAATTTTTACCTCAAGTTTCTAGAACGGATATATTAAACATTGTTATTACTGGCGGAGGATTAGGTGCTCGTGGTTTTAATGATTTTTTGTCACAATTTATTCCTGATTTGAGTAAAACTTGTTTTGTGCATCATATTTTAGGTAAGGCTAATTTTGCCCAAGCCCTAGATTTGAAAAAAAATTATCAAGCCTATCAATTCATTGATAAAGGTATGATTGATTTATTAGCCCAAGCAGATATTATTATTTCTCGTGCTGGCATGTCTTTGATTACTGAAGCAGCCATGTTAAAGAAAGCTTTGGTTTTGATTCCTATGCCCCAAAGTCATCAAGAAAAAAATGCTGCTTTTTTTGCGAAAAATAACGCGGCATTTTATTGTCGTCAAGGTGCAAATAAAATTTTAGCTAGATATTTAGAAAAATTGTTCAAACAAGAACATTTAAGGCAAGACTTGGGTAATAATTTGTCTCAATTATTTCCAAAAAACGCAGTTGACAATTATATCAAAGTGATAGAAGATATTATTTAGAGTATATGGAATTTGATTTAAATAAGATAAATAAGGTTTATTTTAGTGGTATTGGCGGCATCGGTTTGTCGGCGCTTGCTTATTATTTTTTAAGTCAAAACAAAAATGTTGTTGGTTCTGATTTAGCTAAATCAGAAGTAACTCGTCGTTTAGAAAATAAAAGCGTGGTTATTCATTATCAGCAAAAAGCTGGTAATATCAAGGCGGATATTGATTTGTTTCTTTATAGCTCAGCATTGCCTGCTGATCATCCAGAATTAGTTCAAGCTCAAAGTTTTCATATTCCTTGTTTCAGTTACAATCAGTTTTTAGGTATTTTAAGTCAAAATTATCGTACGATAGCTGTGACTGGTACCAATGGAAAGACCACTACTACTGCTATGTTGGGTTTGATTTTGGAAAAAGCTGGTCTTGACCCCACAGTCATTGTTGGTTCACTGGTGCCTCAGTGGGGCAATAATTTTCGTTTAGGCAAGTCAGATATTTTGGTAGTAGAAGCTTGTGAATGGCAAGCGCATATGATGGAGCTTGATCCAAATATTATTGTATTAACCAATGTTGCTGAAGATCACCTTGATTTTTATAAAGACTTAGCTGACATTCAAGTCCATTTTCAAAAATTTGTTGATAAATTACCGGATGATGGTTTATTTGTACAAAATTTTGATGATGAAAATAGTCAAATAGTCAAAAGTAAAACTAAAACTTTGACTTTTGGTATGAATAAAAAAGCTGATTGCCATATAGAGAATTTGGAGGTCAATCCTGGTAAGCAGGACTTTGATCTTTATTTAAATACTCAGGAGTTTGGTAATTTTACTTTAAATATCCCAGGTTTATACAATATTTATAATGCTAATGCCGCTATTTGTGTAGCGCAATATTTAGGCGTCAATAAACACCAAATTTGGAATGCGCTCAATGAGTTTAAGGGTACGTGGCGTCGTTTTGAAATTTTGGGTAACTTTAAAACTAATTTGGTAATTTCTGATTACGCTCATCATCCTGATGCTTTACATGGTCTTTTGCGGGCCGCCAAAGATTTTTATCCAGACAAAAAATTGATCACTATTTTTCAGCCTCATCATCATAATCGTACCAAAACTCTACTGGCTGACTTTGCTACGAGTTTTGATTTGGCAGACTGTGTGGTTATTTCTGAAATTTATCGTGTTCAGGGTCGCGAAGATAAAGAACATGAAAATGTTTCTAGTCAGGATATTTTGGATCTTATGAATCATCCTAAAAAATATTATGCCAAAGATTTTTCTAGTATCAAACAAACATTAAAGAAAATAAATCCAGTAGATTCAGTTTTACTTTTTATTGGCGCTGGAGATATTGATAATTTAGCTAGAGAATTAGTAGTTTAAAAATATGCAAATACAAGAAAATATAATTTTAGCGCCATATACTACTTTTAAAATAGGCGGTCCAGCTAAATATTTTTGTTTAGCTCAAAGTATTGCGGATGTCCAAGAGGCGATTACCTTTGCTAAAGAGAAAAATTTAAAGATTTTTGTTTTTGGTGGTGGAAGTAATTTGTTAATTACCGATGCTGGTATCAATGGTTTGGTGATAAAGCTGGATTTACAGAAATTAGAGTTTGAAGATAATCTTGTCAAAGTTGGCGCAGGTGTCAATTTGGCTTATTTATTGAATCAAAGTTTAGAACATGGTTTGACTGGTCTAGAATTTGCTACTGGCATTCCTGGCACAGTTGGTGGGGCAGTCAGAGGTAATGCTGGCACTTATGGTCAGGCGATGGGCGATGTAACTCAAAATATTCAGTATCTTGATGAAGATTATCAGCTGCAAAATATGTCAGCATCTGAGGCAAACTTTGCTTACCGACATAGTATTTTTAAAGAAAAAAACTATTTGATCTTGGAAGTGGCGCTCAAATTACAAATTAGTGATATTGAAGTTGCCAAAAATTTAGTTAAAGAAAGATTAGCTTACCGTCAAAATACTCAACCCAATGATCCTTCGGCTGGCTGTATTTTTAAGAATATTGCTTTTGAAGAAGCTGAAATTGATGCTTTGAGAAACAAGGGCATAGAAATTGATAAATTTTTAGCTAATAAAAAAATTCCCGCTGCTTATTTGATTGAAAAAGCAGGCCTCAAGGGTAAAACGATTGGCGGAGCTCAGGTTTCAGAAAAACATGCTAATTATATTATCAACACCGGACAGGCTAAGGCCGAAGATGTTTTGATTTTGACCAGTTTTATCAAGCAACAAATCAGGGATAAATACGGTATTCAGCTGATAGAGGAAGTACAATTTGTGGTATAAATAGCAAAATATTGAGGTTTTTTGCTATTTTTGAGCATTTTAGCTAACAAAATAAGGCTAAAGGCTTGACAAAACGTAAAAAATTCGTATAATTAAGGGGCACTTAAATTAGATAGCGATATAAAAAATGATTTTTTATGTAGCTTATAAACTATGTAATTAATTTCTTTTTTTATATTATCCTTAAATTAATGAGTGAAACACAAGCAAGAGTTAATAAAAAAGGTTTT
>CAIRBL010000076.1 GCA_903876815.1 uncultured bacterium | reverse complement strand
CGGTCTCTCGTGGTGAAACCATTGCCTTAATAGGTAATACTGGCTGGTCCACTGGACCTCATCTACACTTTGAAGTCCGCGTCAATGATTCACGTAAAAATCCTTTGAACTATATAAGATAAACATTTTTAAAACACCCCCGGCGCCTGCCGGGGGTGTTTTGTTTATACTTTATAATTTTCCTGCACCTAATGGATTGTAACCATTTTTTACTTCATCACCATCTAAATAACCATCATTATCTGAATCTGAATCATTTTCATCAGTGCCATATTTTAATTCATTTTTATCAGATAAATTATCCTTATCTGAATCAAAATTTTCTTGACATGCTTTTTTGAAGCAGCCAGTTTGAGAACAAGTCACACCAGTTATGTCTTGAGTATATACACAAAATTCAAAGGTTCCTAGATCTTTCGAACTCATGATAGATTTGCTCCATTGATAGCCTTGGGATAAAATGGGCCAAGTCATCACATTTTCTACACCGTCACAAACTTTTTCATTTTCGCCTGGTATATTCAATCTTTTTTTTGCTTGAAAACAAGTTTCAATATCTGCTTGTAGTTGTGTTAATTGTTCTACTGTAAAAATTGTTGTCATACTAACCGATTCTTTAGATTCTACACCTTGACTAAAGCCAGAAAAAAGCATTGATTGCAATTCATCTAGCGTCACTACTTTTTCTGGCGCAACAATTTCTTTGCTCTCAATATTTTCTATAGTTTGTGAAAAATTCACCGTTAAATTTAACACATGTTCATTTTTATCTTTAAGATCAAAATTATTTATACTAAAATCCATGCCAAGAATACTCTTAGTCTTGGGATCAACCCAAAAACTAAAAGTAGTAGCTTTTATAAACTCCTGCATATTTGTCCACGCTTCAGGATCGCTAGTTTTGTAAGTTTCAAAATTCTTTTTCATTTCTATCGCCGCACTTGGTTCAGCAAAAGCATCAATGCTGACTAATAAAAATTCATTTATTTTATCAGCATTAATATTAAAGTCCATCTTTTTTAATTTTATTCCCCCAACCTCTTTAGTTTGATGTGGGTCACTTAAAATAATTAATTTTTTATCTTTCACATTTTGTAAAAAAGCATTATTTTTTTGTGACCAATCTTTAAAATTAGGCATATAATCATTAGGCTTGCCTTGCAATAATGGATTTGCTTGTAATGATGCCTGATCAATGCTAATCCAAGTACTAGTCAAATCAAAAGGAATTTCCTTTACCCAGTCGTCTTGACTATCAACACTCAAATAAACAGTCTTGTCTATTTTTTTATACTTTAAACTAAACTTAATTTCTTTATCATCCCCACCGAAAACAAGATTCGTTTGACCCTCTAGTTTATCACCAACCACATCTACAGCACCGTCTAATTTAACAGAAGCTTTTTTAAAATCAATTAAATTAATGGTTCCTTTCTCGCTAGCAGGCGTCACAATATCTGATAAATCTACATTTAATGTCTGACTCATTTTATAATTTCCACCTGATTTCCAAGTCATGTTTTTGGCTAATAACATCACCTGACCTTTGGCATAATACCACCAACCACCGGAACCCAATAGAACTAAAATAAAAACCAATAAAGCATAAAGCCACCATTTGCGTTTTGGTGTAGTGGCTGCGACTTGCTCAACACTGACCGTATTTTCAGTTGCTGGCGCTACAGTGGGCACTGGTGTAGTTGGCACTTGATCTTGATTGTAATCTAACATATTTTTTAATATTTTAACTCGTTAGAAATTTAACTATCTTAGTTTTTACCCATTTAAAAAATTTTGTGAATTTCTAACGGGTTTTATTCTAAAACTTTCCATTCATTATTT
>CAIRBL010000075.1 GCA_903876815.1 uncultured bacterium | reverse complement strand
GTCTTGTCTTTGGTAAATCATTTAATTTGGGATGAGATAAGAGAACTACTATCTCAAGATTTTTACGGTTAGCAGTTAATTTATAGATTTCTTCTATGACTGCAAAAGCATAAGTATTGCTTCCTACGCGATTTTTAATGTTTGCTTCATTGCCATCAATTGCGATTCTTACCATATTTATTAAGCCTTAAAATCATTGATTGCTTGCTGATAAACTGCCAAAGTTTGGCGGGCAGTTTTTTGCCAACTGAAAAGTTGTAGACGAATAATCATTTTTTTCATGCGATTATCACTACTTGTTTTATTTTCGTTTAAAACTTTTTCAATGGCTTGACGAATAGAATTTTCATCCATAGGATTGGCTAATTCGGCAGCATTGCCAGCTACTTCCCTTATGGCTGGGATGTCGGAAGCAACCACTGGAACTCCGTGGGCAAAAGCTTCCAGAATTGGCAGACCAAAACCTTCATATAGACTTGGATAAACAAATAATTCAGACTCATGATATAAAACTGCCAGCTCAAAGTCTGTTACTTTTCCAAGAAAACGCAGATTTGGATCTGTGGTGATTTTTTCACTACCATCCCAAGATTGTTCTCCTGCAATTAATAGCTGATAGTCTTTGGCTAAAGGAAGCCAAGCTTGGATTAATTTAGATAAGTTTTTACGTGGTTCTCTAGTGCCAACGAAAAGCAAATAAGGTTTGCTTAATTGTAATTTTTGTTTGATAGAGAAAATAAGTTCTGGGCGATTGACCAATTCTTGACTAATCTCTGCCACTTGAGTTGGTAGAGCCTCGTAAATGACGCTAACATTTTTACTTGGAATTTCTAAATAGCGTAAAATATCGTTTTTGGTTGATTCTGAAACGGCAATAATTTGCGCTTCTCTTTGTCTTAAAATACGCCATGAATCTTGATGCATTTTAAGAACCATAGGATGAGCAACTTTTGGATAGCGAATGATGGCTAAGTCGTGAATAGTCGAAACAAGTGGCAAATTTTTGTCTGGCGGTTGCAACCAGTCCCAACTATGGAAAACTTCTATTTCTGGCATAACTTTTTTGATTGGATTAAGACCAAATTTCCAGATTTTTGCCAAAATTGATGGAGGAAAATATTGCAAACTAATATCATATTTATCAGGTAAAGTGTTTTTTAAGACTTTTTGCAGTTCTTTTTTGAGTAGTGCTTGCTGGCGTAGAGAACTTCCGTAAAGAAAAAGCTGATTGTTTTGTTCCTTAAGAAGCGCTTTAACCAAATCACCTGTATAGCGAGAAACGCCTCTTTGATAAGCTAAACTAGAAATATCGATACCAATTTTCATATTAGATTAAAAGCTAATTTATCCTGGCTATAAATACGTACAAAACCAATATTAGGATAGTCTAGCACGCCCACTGCTTTGAAGCCTAGATCTTGCACCGTTTTAAGAACTAAATTATCTGGATCAGTCAAATCTCTTAGGTAATCAAAAACCAAAACATAACGATAATTAGACAAATTTTTGAAAGATTCAGCCATATTTGGCAATTTATTGCTATAAAAAACGCCGGTACTAAAGGTTTTATAATCGACTTGATCATAAAAGATCCACGGAGCAAAAGCATTATCAAAAGAGAATACTATAGCTGTTGATTGTTTGGGAAATTTTTGTGCAATTTCTTGACTAAGTGCACGCCAGTTCTCTCTTTGTAGTTGTGGTTTGCGCCAATAAGCTATAGTCGAAAAAAGGTTTATTGCGATGATGCTAGACAAAAGAATTTTGCTCAGATGTGGATATTTTTTTTGATGAGAAGTAATCAAAATTGCTTCCAAAAGAGCAAAAAGTGGCAAAAGAAACAAAACTCTTTTGGCTTGTAAAACTGGCACGAGGAAAGAGATTAGCCAACTGGTTGCTAGAGGTAAAAATAATAAGAAAAAAAAGAAAAATAACTTTTCATTCTTCTTTTTTGAATCTAAATATATGAAGTAAAAAATTGGTAAAAATATTATTAATGCTAGAAAAATATAGGCAAAATTAAGTTGTAGGTCGCTAAGACCGAAAATAAATTTCATTGGCACTAATAGCAATGTTTTAAATTGAGGTAAGCTAACCACTTTTTCCCATCCAGGCATATTTAAACGAAGATTTTGACCAGCTTGAAGCTGTTCTAAAAATTTTGGCAGCCAAGGTAAAAAACTTAAGAAGACAACGCTGCAAATTAAAATTATTTTTTTAAAATCAAGTTTTTTGTACAGCAAATAGGCCAATTGGCTGAATAATAAAAATGGATATAAATAAGATGCGTATAAGCCAAAAATTGAAAGTAATAAAAAGAATATAAAATTTTTATTAACTTTTAGTGCTTTTAACATCTGCCAAGTAGCGAGTGTGCCTATCATGGCTGGTAAGCTATAAGGTCTCAATTCTTGTGAATAAAAGATATGAAAAGAAGATGTAGTTAAAAATAAACTAGATAAAAGAGCAGTTTTACGATTGCTAATTTGCAGCCCAATTTGATAAATAGCCCAAATAGTAATAACTCCTGGAATTAAACTGGGTAGAAGTCTGAGCCACCACTCTGTTTTCTCCAAACCAAATAAGATGCCAAATCTAATATTAAAAAAAGTAAGTAAATGCATTAATGGCGGCTGAAAATCATCTTTGATTTGCAATTGTGCTGATAATGGTCTAGCACTTTCTAAAAATTGAGCTGCTTCATCAAGCCAAAAAGAACTATTCAAAAGCGGTAGACGCAAAATAAAAGCCAAAAATAGAATTAAATAAATCATCTAGATTGATTATGCCAAGATTTATTCTAAAATTCTACTCTCTTGTGTTTTGAAGTATTCAATTGTTTTGCTCAAACCAGTGCGAAAATCAACTTCTGGGTGGAAATTCAGTAATGTTTGTGCTTTGTTAATATCTGGTTTTCTTCTAGTTGGATCGTCTTTTGGTAAGTTGGCAAAAAGAATATTTTCTTGACCAACTGATTGATTGACTATTTTTTGCACTAGAACAGCGGTTTCTAGGACAGTGTATTCTTCGGGGTTTCCTAAATTGATGGTTTGGCCTTGTAAGTCGTCCTTGCTGGCAAACAATAAAATACCCCTGACTAAATCATCAACAAAACAATAAGATCTTGTTTGTTTGCCATCTCCATAAACAGTGAGTGGGGTTTTTTCTAGAGCTTGATTGATGAAGTTTGGCAAAATTCTTCCGTCATCGTAGCGCATTTTTGGACCGTAGGTATTAAATATTCTAACAATGCGAACATCCATCTTGTAAGTTCTTGTGAAAACGCCACAAATAGTTTCACCCAAACGTTTAGATTCATCGTAACAAGATCTTTCACCATTTGGATTGACATTGCCAAAATAATCTTCTTTTTGAGGATGAATTAAAGGATCGCCATATACTTCTGAAGTACTAGCAAAAAGAAAACGAGTGTTTGGACTATTTTCTTCCAAATAACTAAGTAAATTGTGAGTACCTGAAGAATTAACAAGATATGTTTCTACTGGATTGGCTTGATATGCTGGGGGTGAAGCTGGCGAAGCAAAATGTAAAACCAAATCTAGCCCCCCGTGTTTTTGAGGATCAAAATAGCTTTCCATTGGATTGCTAACACTTGCTTCAAGTAAGGTGAAGTTTGGATTT
>CAIRBL010000074.1 GCA_903876815.1 uncultured bacterium | reverse complement strand
GCAATGTTTATTTTTCTTTTTAATATTTTAACTTACAATGTATGAGTGTAAATTTTCTGGTTATCAAAGTTTTGAGTCTGACGTCTTTGGCTTTTATTTTAGCTATTTTATGGACGCCAGCTTTGACTCATTTTTTATACAAATATCGTTTAGGTAAAAATATTCGTAGCGATGAAGATACGCCCATATTTGCCAGATTGCACCAAAAAAAATCAGGCACACCAACCATGGGTGGAGTTTTGATTTGGGTAACGGCTTTGGTTTTAGCTTTTGTCTTTTTTTGGATTTATCAAATTTGGCCAAACTCTTTTTTAGCGCAATTTAATTTTTTGACACGTCCAGAAACTTATTTGCCTTTAGGCGCTTTAGTGGCTTCTGCTTTAGTGGGCTTATTGGATGACTGGTTTAATGTTAGTCGTCAAGGTGGCGGTAAGGGTGGCGGTTTGACTGTGAAACACAGATTAGGTTTATATACTTTGATTGCTTTATTTGGCGCCTGGTGGTTTTATTTTAAATTAGATTGGGACGTGGTGCGTATTCCATTTTTTGGGTTATTAGAAATGAATTGGTGGTTTATACCTTTCTTTGTTTTTGTGATTGTAGCAACAGCTTTTTCTGTGAATGAAGCGGACGGTTTAGATGGTTTGGCTGGCGGGGTAGTTCTGGCAGCCTTTGGTACTTATGGAACTATCGCTTTTATGCAAGGCAATTATAATTTAGCGACTTTTTGTGGAGTAATTATCGGTGGATTATTAGCTTTTTTATGGTTTAATATTAATCCTGCTCGTTTTTTTATGGGCGACACCGGCGCTATGTCTTTGGGTGTTGCTTTGGGTATTGTAGCAATGTTGACAGGTTATCCTTTACTATTGCCAGTGATTGGTTTTGTTTTATTAGTAGAATCGATGTCTGTGATTATTCAAGTTTTGTCTAAAAAAATTCGCAAAAAGAAAGTTTTTTTGTCAGCTCCAATTCATCATCATTTTGAAGCCAAGGGTTGGTCTGAGCCAAAGATAGTGATGCGTTTTTGGGTGGTGGCTTTTGTGACTTCGGTCATGGGCCTTATTATTGCTATTATTGATTTAGCTTTATGGTAAAAAATTGGTCAGGTAAAAAAGTTTTGATTATGGGCTTAGGCTTGCAAGGCGGTGCTTTGCAAGTGGCTAAGTGGTTGCTCAAAAGAAAAGCTGTGTTGACTATTACAGACTTAAAAACAGCAGTACAATTAAAAACTAGTTTAGATCAATTAAGTAAAATTTCAGGTTTTAAAAATATCAAATTTACCTTAGGCAAACACGATGAAAGGGATTTTACGGATCAAGATTTAATTATTCAAAACCCAGGTGTGCCTAGAGAATCAAGTTTTTTAAAAATTGCCAAAAAGCATAAGATACCAATTGTTAATGAGGCGGTAATGTTTTTTGGTTTATTTTCAGGTAAGGTCATTGGTGTTACTGGCACTAGAGGGAAATCAACTACTAGTACTTTATTACATCATATTTTAAAAACAGAAATAAAAAACAATGTTATTGCTGGCAATATTGCTGTAACTCCTATGTTTTCGGTTTTAGACCAGTTAAAAGTCAACTCTTATCCAGTGTTAGAATTATCTAGCTGGCATTTGGAAGGTTTGGGTGATTACCAAAAGTCCCCACACATAGCAATTGTAACCAATGTTTTAATAGATCATTTGAATCGTTATAAAAATTTTTCTGAATACAAAAAAGCCAAAGGTGTTTTGGTTAAATATCAAACAAATAAAGATTTAGCTATTTTAAATTTTGATAATACTCATAGCAAAAGTTTTGCTAAAATTACCAAAGCTAATGTTTATTATTTTTCTTTACATCATAAAGTCAAGGGTGTTTATCTAGAAAACAATAATTTTTATTTTAATGATGGTAAAAAAACGGAATTTATTGTCAAAATAGAGGATTGGAAAATATTTGGTGAACATAATTTTTCTAATGCGGCAGCTGCTATTTGCGCAGCCAAATTGTTGGGCATTCAGAATAAAAATATTAGCAAGGCTTTGAAAAATTTTAAAGGTGTAGAATTTCGTTTTCAATTTTTAGGTAAAATAAAAAATATAGAGTTTTTTAATGACGCCACTGCTTCTACTCCAGATGCGACTTTGGCCGCGCTGTCAGCTTTAGGAGACAAGAAAATTATTTTGTTGACTGGTGGAGAAGATAAGCAACTTGACTATACGGATTTAGCTACCGTGATTGCTCATAATTCTAACATCAAGCCTTTGCTTTTGGCTGGTTCTGGTAGTCAAAAATTGCTAGCCGCTTTGGCTAAGTTAAATTATTCAGTAATTTTGGCTAATCAAAATATCAAAAGTTTAGATATAGCGTACAAAAAGGCTAAAAAATTTTTTAAGCAAAATGACGTGTTATTGTTTTCGCCAGCTGCTTCAAGCTTTAACATGTTTAGCAATGAGTTTGAGAGAGCAAGATTATTTGAAAAATTAGTAAAAAATGATCAATTACAGAAAGAAAAATAAAAATATCAGCAGTTTTAGACGTGAGTCTGGTGGGGCAAGAAAAAGATTTAAAGACTGGTTTTTGGAGCCATTCTTAGGTTTAAGGCCAAGTCATCAGCCAGATTTTGTTTTGCTCATTGTTGTGGCTTTATTGATTTTTTTTGGCTTATTATTTTTGTCATCTACATCTTCTTCTTTGGCTTTTGAGGAAAGAAATCAAGATATTTATTTTTTTGTTAAACAACAAATCACTCATGGTCTGTTACCTGGTTTGTTATTTTTTTATTTCACCTTGCGTATTAATTATTTGAGTTATCAAAAATATTATCGTTGGTTTTTTGTTTTTTCTATTATCATGTTATTGTTAGTTTTTATACCTGGCCTAAGACTCGAAGATGCTACGGCAAAATCTTGGATAAACCTTGGTTTTGCTTCATTTCAAACTAGTGAAATAGTGAAATTATCTTTTATTTTATTTTTAGCCGCTTGGCTGGATAATTTAAGCGTCCGGATTCAGTATTGGAAAGAAAGTTTAGTGCCATTTTTAGTGTATTTAGGTGCTATTGCTAT
>CAIRBL010000073.1 GCA_903876815.1 uncultured bacterium | reverse complement strand
CTAAAAAGTTTTATACTTTTCATATTGTATTATTAATATTTAAATTATTAAATATATTATAACACAATTTAGTTTTTAGAGCACTTCATTGTCATGAGAATGTGATTCGGTCATACCAGCTGCGGTGATACGGATAAACTGAGCGTTATTTTGTAACTCTTGGATATTGCGAGCATTAGCATAGCTTAAACCTGAACGTAAACCACCAATGTATAAATTAATAACATTTTTAACCGGTCCTTTGAATGGCACGCGAGCCTCTACGCCTTCGGGGGTGACGTCTTCTATTTTTTCTTTGGCATTTGGACGAGACAAAGCAGCTGTCAGTGATGCCATGCCACGAGAGATTTTGTATTGTTGACCACGGTAAGACAAAACTTGTCCTGGAGTTTCTTCACAGCCAGAAAATTGGCCACCCATCATCACCGAGTCAGCGCCAGCCGCTAAGGCTTTAACTAAATCTCCTGGTTGTTTGACGCCACCGTCAGCTATTAAAGGAATATTATATTTTTTACAAACAGGGGAGCAATTTAAGATTGCGCTCAGTTGTGGCACACCAAAACCAGTGGTAATCCGAGTTGTGCAAATGGATCCTGGTCCAATGCCTACTTTGATAGCATCTGCACCGGCTAAAATCAAATCTTGTGCACCTTTGGCTGTGGCGACATTGCCACCAATCACTTCAATTGATGGGTATTGAGTTTTGATAGTTTTAATTGCTTCCATGGCATTAATAGAGTGTCCGTGAGCAATGTCAACTACCAAAATATCAACTTCTGCTTCTACTAAAGCTTTGACGCGTTCCATAAAATCATCACCAGCACCGACAGCAGCACCGACCAAAAGTCTACCTTTGGCGTCTTTGCTAGCATGTCCATTGTTGTAGTTTCTGATAATATCAGTGGCAGTAATCAATCCACGGATACGGAAAGCGTTATCTACAACTGGTAATTTCTCTATTTTATTTTGATTTAAAATTTCTTTAGCTTTTTCGATGTCTATGCCAACTGGTGCAGTGATTAATTTTTCTTTGGGAGTCATCATGTCAGCAACTTTTGTATTTTCATCAGTCACAAAATCCATATCACGACTAGTGATAATGCCTAATAAATCTTGGCCATTCTCAGAGACTAAAAAACTTTGACAGTTATGTTCTTTTATTTTTTCTCTTATATCTTTAAGAGTGGCTTGAGGGGAAATAGTAAAAGGATTGTCAATTACTACATTTTGTTTGCGTTTGACTTTTTTTACTTCTTTGACTTGATATTCAATACTGCAAAAACGATGAATAATGCCTAAACTACCGAAATTTGCCATGGCAATCGCCATTTGACTTTCGGTAACAGTATCCATATTAGCTGGGACAATAGGAATATTAATTTTGATGTTTTTGGTAAGTTTAGTAGAGACATCGGTATCTTTGCGAGATTTGAGTTCTGACTTTTGTGGCACCAAAAGTACATCGTCATAAGTTAAGGCGGTTTTTATTTCTTGCATGAGATTTATTAATTAATGTTTATAAGCTTAATTCACGATTTTGGATTTTTGTTTTTGCAAGTTTGATAAATTCTTCTTTACTAATATTTAATAAATCTTTTTGTCCACGAACACGAATAGCCAAATCAGCAGAGGCAATTTCTTTGTCACCAATAACTAAAGTGTAAGGAATTTTTTCCGCAGAATTTTTGCGGATTTTATTGCCTAAAGTTTCATTTGAGTCATCGATTTCTGCTCTTAAATTTTGGTTTTTAAATTCCGTGGCTAAATTCTTGGCAAACTCAACATGATTTTCACTGACTGTTAAAATTTTTATTTGCACCGGAGCTAGCCAAAGTGGAAAGTCGCCAGCCAAGTGTTCTATCAAAACTGCAGAAAATCTTTCTAAAGATCCTGTGATAGCAGCGTGAATCATCACGATACGTTCTTGCTCACTTTTTTCATTGATACAATATAGATCAAAACGTTCTGGTAAATTGCGGTCAAGCTGGATAGTAGCTACTTGCCATTGACGTCCCAAAGAATCATTGGCCATAAAGTCTATTTTTGGTCCATAAAAAGCGGCTTCACCAATGCCTTCGCTAAAATCTAAATTTGACTCTTTTAATAATTCTCTTAAATTATTTTCAGTTTTTTGCCAAAGATCTTTAGTGCCTAGATATTTTTCAAAATGTTCTGGATCATGCAAAGAAAGGCGAATTTTCAAATCAAAATTAAATGTTTGGTAAAAAGTTTTAATGATATTAACAATTTTTAATACTTCATCTTTGACTTGATTTTCTCGACAAAAAACATGAGCATCATCTTGAGTAATAGAAAGTACCCTGGCTAAACCAGATAATTCACCACTTTGTTCATCACGATAAACCATAGTAGTTTCGGCATAGCGTTGTGGTAAATCGCGATAGCTACGTGGTAAGTGATTATAAATTTGCGTGTGATGTGGACAGTTCATCGGCTTCATCACAAATTCGTGATCTTCGCGAGTTTTGATTTTAAACAAGTCATCGCCATATTTTTGTAAGTGGCCGCTGATTTCATACAAACCTTTTTTTGTGATGTGAGGTATGGTTACTTTTTGGTAATCATATTGAGAACGTAGTTGCCAAATAAAAGCATCTAACTCTTGACGTAAAGTTGTACCTTTTGGTGTCCAAAGTGGTAAACCAGGGCCAACTAGTTCAGAAAAAGTAAATAAGTCTAGCTGTTTGCCTAAAAGTCGATGATCACGCTTTTTGGCTTCTTCAAGCATTTGTTTATAATCAGCTAACTCTTTGGCAGTTTCAAAAGCCAGTCCATAAATACGCACAAGCATTTCACGTTTTTCGTCACCACGCCAATAAGCGCCAGCAGTTTGGGTCAAACAAAAAGCCTCTGGATCAATTTCCGCACTATTTTCTACATGTGGTCCACGACAAAGATCTTTAAAATTTCCAGATTGATAAAAACTTAACTCTTCCTCAATTGGCAAATCATTTATTAATTCAGTTTTAAAATTTTGTTGATTTTTCTCTACTTCTTTGAGAGCTTCGTTTCTTGTGGTAATGGTTTTAGTGAAATTAATTTTTGCTTGCACGATTTTTTTCATGCGTGCTTCTAAGTCTGGTAAATCTTCATCAGATAATTTTTTGCTTAAACTAAAGTCATAATAAAAACCATTATCGATGACTGGACCAACGCCAAGTTTGGCGTCAGGGAATTTTTCTAACACGGCCATCGCCAAAATATGAGCAAGTGAGTGGCGAATTTTAAATATTTTTGCTTCTTCCATAAAATTTTTGATTATAATATTTAGATTAAAAAAACCAAGACAGACTATGCCTTGGGACCCTGGGTTGTCAGGATGGTTCCACCCAATATTATACTTAATTTATTTGATTGACTGTTTTAATTTAGCTCCGCCAAAGGCAGAATACCAGATGGTAGAATAGTTGGTAGCTATTCCAATCATTGATACAGCTTATGTAGTATAGCGAAAAGCTAAAAAATAGTCAAAAAGAAAGCTCCCGCGCACGGTATGGCGGGAGCTAGTTGAAGGTGCGAGGGTGATGAGCTATGCGAGTCCGACTGCCTTGCGGGCGCGTTCATATCGCATGAACTGCATCCATTGTTGGAAATTGTAAGTCGTCAAGGCAATTGTTGCGATGGCGCTGACGAAATGTCCGAGTGGTGTGGCGTGTTGTGCATTCATCGTAGTCATTGGAATGAGCGTCAGTCCGTAACGTGCGATGAAGAAGAATGTGACGGTGAGTTTGTCGAAGTTAGTGGGGTGGTTGAATGGGGTTTCCTTTGTGGTGAGGCAGACACGCATTACCAGCCAAGCACCCAACACAGTGGCGATGCTCGTTATGGCATCAAAAAGGGTGGCGAGCGCTTCCATGGGATCCTCCGGTGGTTTTGTGCGACTTTGTGCGAATTTATATTAATATCTTATATATTAAGATTTTTGTCAAGCTGTGAATCATAAAAAAATCTCGTGAGTACTATGCTTACGAGATTTTTAAATTTGTCTTCGAGTGAACGTAGTGAATCGAGAAGTAGTTTATAACTTAGGTTCTCGACAAGCTCGAACATGAGAGTCTCTATTCTATAATTATATGATCTTTAAACTTCGGTACTTTTTTGACCCAGAAGGGGAAAAATTTCACCTCAGCTTCATTGATATTAAATTGATTTAAATATTGATTGATTTCTTCGCTAGTTTTACCAATCAGCTGGTCTTTGTCTATTTCTAATAAATGTTGGTTAGAGCTCACTTTAGCTTTTAGTTTTGTTTCAATCACTGCCTGTTCTTTTTCTTGGTCAGTTTCTAAAATTTTATAGCTAAAGGTTTCTGGTAAAATTTCTACTAATTTGCTGGTGCTTGGTAATTGTTTGTTCAGTTTATCTTTACTAATGTCCATTAATTTTTTTTCATCAAAAACTAGACCATAAATTTTGACTTTTTGTTTTAGGCTAGTTTCTTTATTGATTTCACCCAAAGCGGATGATTCTATATTTTCAGTGGAAATAAATAGACGGCTTTCGTCCAATTTTAAATTATCAGCTAGAATTGCATTAAATTCACCTAAAGCAGCAGCTATAGCCTCGGTTTTTATTTTTTCTTTAGCAGCAGCTAAAGTTGTTTCAGTGACTTGAAAACTTGGCTCGCTTTTTAAGAACATACCTTGACTTTCAGCATAGATTTTATCTTGTAGACCTTCCCATAGTCCGGGGATAATCATTTTTGTAGCTGGGCTTTCAAATTCTGCGCCTTCTGAATCTGCTTCTGCCCAAGTCTCTAGGCTTTGTCCAGCAGGCACGACTACTTTTTCTTTGAGACGATATAATTTTTTGTCAGCTGTAAGTAGGCGAGTGTTGGCTACTAAAGTTTGACTTTGAGAATAATTATTAATCAGTTTGACATAGCCGCCAGCTTTGGTGCTAGTTTGATAAGTTGTTTCGCTGGGCACTGAGACTGCTAATTCTATTTCTTTGTTTAAAAATTTTCCTAAAATATTGTCATCTTTAATGTCTTGACTGTTTTCTGAACGCATTTCTATCAGTGCGCTGTATTCTGTGTCTGATAATTGGCTATAAACATTGATAGTGACTTTGGCGAGCGCAAAGTGAAAAATAACAAAAATTGCAGCAATAACTACAATAAGAAAAAAGGCTACAATTTTACCATAAACATTTTGTTTACTTTGGTATTTAGCATTCATAATTTTTTTTGATTATACTTTTGCTTTAATTATAGCGAATTACTCGTCTAGTGTCCAAGCATTTGCATTATTTAGAAATTCTAGAATTTTATTTTTTAGTTTTTCATCTGGCAAAACTTTTATGTCAGTCTTTATTTTGCGTATTTTACCATTATTGATTTGGAGGTACACTGGCGTTGAGCCAGGGTGCTGGTCAAGGATTTGTTTGAATTCTTTCATTTTATCTTTATCAAAATCAGCTGGCAAATTTAAGCATAATTTGTAATCCGAGAGTTGTTTGGCGCTTAATTGTTGGATAGTTTCATTTTTGAGAATACTAGCGGTTTCTACCAAAATTTTTGCTTGACCATCTTTATCAGAAACTTTACCGCTGACTATAACCAAATTTTCATCTTGCCAAACGTGTAATGAATTAGCTAAGGTTTTTGGAAAAACTAAAAGTTCAGTACTGTCAGTAGAGTCTTCTAGGGTCACAAAAAACATCGCCTTCCCACTTTGAGTGGTTATTTTTTGAATGTTGGTAATAATGCCAGCTACTTTTATGAGTTGGTTCTGATTTCTTTTGACATCTTTTAGTTTGGTGACACTATCCTTGAGTAAATGCAAATATTGTTTGAAAGGATGGTTGCTCAGATAAAGGCCGAGTAGTTCTTTTTCCCAAGATAAAGTTTTGTTAGTGTCTATGTCAGGATAGTTGTCTAATTTTAAAGAAAAAACAGTTGTATTTAATGGCAAGTCAGCAAATAAATTGCTCTGGCCACTTTTAGCTTCATTTTGAATTTTTTTATTAAAATCCAACATTTTATCTAAATTACCTAAAGCCTGACCTCGACTTAAGAATTTATCCAAGGCGCCACATTTAATCAAGCTTTCCAAAGATTTACGGTTTAAATCTTTATCTTTGATACGGCTTAAAAAGTCTTCCAAAGATTTAAAGTTACCATTTTGTTTTCTTTCTTCTACAATAATTTCGGCAATATGATGGCCTACATTTTTGATGGCATTTAGACCAAAGCGAATCTTATTATCTTGGCCATCATTGATCACACCAAAAGTTGGGAAACTTTCATTGATATCTGGTTGTAACACGCTTAAACCCATTTTACGACATTCGTTGATTTCGATAGTCACGCGATCAATATTATTTTGATCAGAAGTAAGTAAGGCGGCCATAAAAGCAGCAGGAAAATTAGCTTTTAAATAAGCTGTTTGATAAGCGATCATGGCATAACAAGCCGCGTGAGCACGATTAAAACCATAACGGGCAAAGGGGATAATAAATTCCCAGATTTTTTGGGCAGTATTTTTATCAATGCCATTTTTTATCATACCATTGACCATG
>CAIRBL010000072.1 GCA_903876815.1 uncultured bacterium | reverse complement strand
TTTTGATTTGAGAAAGTTTTTTAGCTAAATTCATCTCGATGTAATTTATATTAGTCATGCTGTCTTCGACTCCGAGATCGCTCAGACTCGAGGAGAATTCATTTCAGCATCTCTTTAGATCCTGAAGCAAGTTCAGGATGACTTAGAAGATCCTGAAACTAGTTCAGGATGACTTAGAATTATTAATAATTTCTTTAAGCTTGGTCATAGCGCGGTGAAGTAAAACTCTGACATTATTTTTATCCTTTTGCACAATCTCACTAATTTCTTCAAAAGATAAATCTTCAACATAACGCAAGAGCAAAACTTCTTGATATTCTGGTTTTAATTTTTGTAAATATTGTAGTAATTTTTCCGCATCAATATCCGAGTCGATTTGCTCAGGCATAGCATCTTCTGATAGCTCTTCTTTTTCGGCAAAATCTTCTAAGGGTAAGTTTTCTACTTTATTTTGTCGGTAATAGTCAATAACTGTATTACGAGCTATTCGATAAATAAAGGCTTGAAAGTTTTTAATATGTTTTTGATCAACCAGGTATTGCCAAGCTTTCAAAAAGACGTCTTGAGTCAAATCTTCAGCTATTTGGCGACTGGCTACTTTTAAGCTAATAAAACGATAAATTTGCTTAACATAATGGTCATAAAAAAAAGCAAAAGCCTCGCTATCCCCGCTTTTTAGCTTCAAAAACGCTATTTTTTCTTTTAAATTACTACTAATACTTTTCATATATTAAGACGCAATAACGCTGAAAATGTTACACTTGGCTTTTGCTAAAATATTGGCTAATATTAGCCAAAATAATAAATATATCGACTTTTTAATTGCTTAAAAATTTAAGTATTTAATATAATACCATTTTTAAGCGGTTTTGTAAAGATTTTTTAGCAACAAACTTAGCAAAATAAGCCACCCCCGCAAGGGAGCTAAAATGACTTATAACTGGACCTCAATTTCCTGTTCTAAATCATTTCGAGAGATTTTTAAGAGGATTTTATCGCCTGGACGATAACTTTGAATAATAGAAGTCAAACTACGCTCAGCACTAATAACTTCGTTGTTTACTGCTAATACCTGATCGCCAACTTTTAAGCCGGCTTTGGCAGCTACACTATTTGCTGTCACTGCTGATAACTGTGCGTGATATAATAAATGTCCTTTTTCAGTAAAACCAGCTTGATTTTCAAAATCAAAGTAATACAAACCTAAGTTTGGTCGCTTAGTTTGTGATAATAAAGTTTTGACAGCCTGTTTCAAATATTCAGCCGGTATCAATAGCTTATCTTCCTTTACTTGATAAAATACTCCCAAAACATCACCTTTGACATTAAAAAATGGTGTAGCAGCTAAATTTGTACTTTCTGTTTGATCGCCGCCCAAACGCAAATAATAATCCACTTTGTCAGTCGATAAATACTGATCAATTTGATAATGCTCATGAGCTAAATAATCTCGGTAAAAAGCATGCTCTATTGCTTGAGGTACATCAAAATTGGTAAACACGGTTTCAGCTACTGCTAATTTGCTAGTTAGCTGAAAATCAATTGGCTGTAAAAAATTAGCCTCAATTTTTACAAAAACTAAATTACTAAACTCATCCGCCTTCATTTCTTTTATCGGATAAATCTTATCATTTAAAACAATCATTTCCTTACCCGTCTTTACTACCTGATCAGTAGACATCAGCCAACCGTCAGAAG
The DNA here is from genome assembly GCA_903876815.1 of uncultured bacterium. Lineage (GTDB taxonomy): Bacteria > Patescibacteriota > Patescibacteriia > UBA1558 > GWA2-36-10 > CAIRBL01. The sequence continues at coordinate 482 of CAIRBL010000072.1, read as the reverse complement.
TCACCACCGTGGCTGCACCCAAATAATCTTCAGACGTAAAAGTCATCTGCTCTAATTTCGGAGCAATTGCTTTAGCAGTATAGACACCAGCTACACTTTGCTCATATTTTCTAGCTAAATCAGTCAAAGGTTGCTCTAGATTCACTGTAATATTACGATTTAGCTCACCCAAAGGATTAAGACTAGTATTATTCCAGGACAAAGCCTGCATCGCCCAAAAGCCCAAAGCTCCACCAACAACGGCAATCGTGACGGTCAATAAACCCAAATTCACCAAAGATGGCGGACGATTGGTAGTTGGTCTTTCGAAATGTTTTTGTCTTTCTTCCATATTTTTTTAAATTTAATTAGCTAAAACAATTTGTGTTTCAGCGACATTAAGTATTTTCTTTTTATGTAAAATATTAGTTAATTTATCTACTCTTTTGTGCTTATTATTATGTTCCACTCCAAATTCAGCAAATTTATCATCTAAATATTGT
>CAIRBL010000071.1 GCA_903876815.1 uncultured bacterium | reverse complement strand
TTAAAACAAGCAAAACTCCACTAAGAGCTGCAGGAAACCTTGTTGAAAAATTATTTAAACCGAAAAATTTAATCGCTGGAACCAAAGCATAAACTTGAGCTGGCAGCTTGTAGTCTCCAAAGCCTTTAAAAACTATTGGGTAACTGATTCCATGTTCATCTTTGCCAGTATTAAGAATGGAATAAGCAATGTAGCCATAGTGAGCTTCATCAATAATCAAGCTATCTGGAGCAGATCCTAATTTATAAAAACGACTAGAAAGAGCAAAACCAATCAAAATAAAAAAAGCTAAGGCAATTAGAATTTTTCTCATATATTTTTTTTCAAGCTTCTTAATTCTAATAAAAATCTATCCTTAGATAAAACAAAAAATACCAAAGCATAAATCAGCACAGAAGTTAAACCGCCACCGAAAAAGAAAATATAACTTGTACCCCACCATTTCAAACCAAGAATGCCGAAAGCAGCCATCAACAAACTGGCCACCAATTGTGCCCAAACATTTTTTATTACTTGAATTTCTATATACTTTTTTGTCATTAACACTGAAAAAATTGAAGTAAAAGAAATCAAAAAAGCAGCAATTGCTACGCCATTAAAAGCAAATTTCCAAAGTAAAATGGGTGTTAAAACCCATGTCAAAACTGTCCACATCACCATGAGTTTGAGGGTTTGGTTGATTTTGCCAATCGCATTTAGACTATTTACCAAAGGTGTGGATATAGCCGACCAACCAACACTCAAAGAAAACAAAACAAAACTTAAAACAGCTGGTTGCCATTTTTGATATTTACCAATCAATTCAGTTAAAGGATAAATAAAAACAGACATACCAACTAGAATTGGAAAGATAAATAAAGCAATAAAATAAATTGATTTTTCTATCGCTCGTTTTAATAAATCTTTATGAGCTTGCAAGCGAGAAAAAGTAGGAAAAGTAATTGACATTACATTTTGTACCGTCAAATTATATGGATACATTGACCAATTTTTGGCCCATTGCATGTAGCCAAAATCTTTGAGTGGCAAAAAAGCTCCCAAAGCCAAAAAATACAACTGATCTTTGATTCTAGCCAAGAAATCGTTGAGTTGGAATTTGAGTCCAAAGTTCAATAGGCCCTTTAAAGATGCTTTATCTATTTTTATTTTTGGAGCCCATGGTTGCAAAATCTGAATTACTATTAATCCAACTACGCTGCGACACAAAATGGCGTAAAAATAAGAAATAACTCCATAACCTTTCCAAGCCATCACAATTAAAATCGCATGAAAAAAAACTTGCTCAAAAATTGCCGGCAAAACAAGTTTGTTGAAGTCCAACCTTCTCTCCAAAATAATAGAGGGAATCGTTTTAAAAGTAGCTAAAGGAAAAGAAATAGCCAAAGCCAGAAGTACCAAAACTCCTTGATTGCCAATTTTTACTTCCAAGAAACCCAATTTAATGATCAGTAGAACTATAAAAAAAATAAACCAAGACAAAATTAATTGAATTGTAAAAGCAGTTTTATAGTCATCCTCTGTTGGCTCTGTTTTCTTTTGAATTAAGGATGCAGCAAGGCCAATGTCAGAGAAAAAAACCAATAAAGCAATTATTTGCGTTACTATTCCAAAAACACCAAAGTCTTCTGGAGATAAAAAAGCACTCAAAATAAAAGCGCTTACCAAGCCAACTCCCTGTAAAATCAAAGTGCGAAAGAAAAAAGAAAATACGCCTTTGACCGATTTTTTCTTGATTTGCTCGATCTCTTCATTGCTTAATTCTTTATCTTCCATATGTCTTTCCATTCTAAGCGACTTTTTTCTCTTTGAAAATAAGCGACTTCTCTAATATACTTGAAGTCTGATGAATTCAAATCTAGTGGTTACTCTTGAGTACAAAAAACCAAATATTTTTTTTAAAATTATCCTGTGGATTTTAGCAATCTTAATTTTTGCGTTTATTTCATTTTCTATTTATTTGGAAATAAAAAGTAATCAGTTGATAAACGCTTTTGTTAAATCTGCAAATGTTAATAAAGAAGAATTTATTAAAACATCTTCTAATTTGTTTAACCAATTCCAAACTGATTTTAAAAATGCTGACCAGCTGCCACACAGATATAATTTTCTTATTCTTGGCACAGATAAATTAAGTGGTCGTGATGGCGATCCAGAGCTCACTGACACCATGATGCTTCTGCAATTAAATTTTGATGACGGTAAAATAAAAACTCTCTCTCTTCCAAGAGATTTGTATCTTGAAGACTATCAAACAAAAATAAATGCTTTGTATTTTTATGGCAAAAATAAATATCCAGAAAACCCAGAAAAATTTCCAAAAGAAATTTTGGAAAAATTGGCTAATATTCAAATTGATAATGTCATCGTAATAGGCATTGAGGACTTAGAAAAGTTAATCAATATAGTTGGTGAGATAGAAATTAATGTGCCAACCGCTTTCACCGACCCACTCTTTCCAGTTCCAGGCATTGATGTTAGTAAAGTAACAGATCCAAAAATACTTTACGAAGAAGTCAGTTTTGCCAAAGGCCCTCAAAAAATGAATAGTGACATGGCTCTTAAATATATGCGTAGCCGCCATAGTGGCGACGATCAGGGCACTGATGATGCAAGAGCACAAAGACAACAATTGGTTTTGCAATCTCTAGCCAACAAAATAATTAGTACAAGAAATCCACAAGTTTTGGGCCAACTCTATCGTTTCTATTTGGATCGTTTTGCCAAGTCAATTACTTTAGAAGAAATAACTAGAATTGGTACTAGTGCAGTAGATTACTTAACAAAAAATGAACAAAACAAATTCGCTTTTGAAAAGCATCAGCTAGGTATTTATCCAGATGATCAAAATGGAGTCATCTTTAATCCTCCACTTTGGCAGAGCAATCAGCAATGGATTTATAAAATCAAAGACGCAAATAAATTTAGTGAAAGTATCAAAACCATTTATGCAAAATAAAACAATTCTTGTAACTGGTGGTGCTGGCTTTATCGGCTCAAATTTTGTTCACTATTATTTAGAAAATCATCCAGAAGACAAGCTTATCAACTTAGACTTATTAACCTATGCTGGCAATTTGAGTACCCTTAAGGATATTGAAAATCATCCCAATTATGTTTTTGTCCACGGCGACATTAGAGATCGCCAATTAGTAGATAAAATCATGGAGGGCGTAGATACAGTAGTGCATTTTGCTGCGGAGTCTCACGTGGATCGCTCCATTATGGAGCCAGCTGTTTTTTTGGATACCAATGTTATGGGTACACAAGTTCTTTTAGATGGAGCACTTAAGCATAAAATCAAAAGATTCCACCACATCTCAACAGATGAGGTTTTTGGAGCTTTAGATCTTAATTCCAGTACTAAATTTACCGAAAACACTCCATACAATCCACACAGTCCATATTCTGCCTCAAAAGCAGCTTCAGACCATTTAGTTAGAGCCTATGGAGATACTTATAGTTTGCCTTTCACTTTGAGTAATTGCTCAAATAATTATGGTGAGCATCATTTTCCAGAAAAAATGATTCCATTGGCTATTACAAACTTAATCGATGATAAAAAAGTTCCAGTCTATGGCGATGGTTTGTATGTACGTGATTGGCTTTATGTTCAAGATCACTGCAAGGGCATTGATTTGATTTTGGAAAATGGTGAAGTTGGCAAAACTTATCTCTTTGGCGGATTATATAAAGACGTCAACAATTTAGATTTAATTAAGATAATTCTCAAGATTATGAATAAAGACGAATCAATGATTGAATTTATCAAGGATAGACCAGGACATGATCGTCGCTACAGCGTAGATTTTAGTGAAACTGAAAAAGCTCTTAATTGGAGACCCAGCGTCGATCTAGAAGAAGGTTTACGCAAAACTATCTCCTGGTACCAAGCCAATGAGGCTTGGTGGCGACCACTTAAAGAAGCAAATGTGGGTTATTTCAACAAACAATACTCAGAAAGGAAATAGTTTATGAATCAAATCCCCCTTTTAGGTACAGGGCTCAACGGTTTGGTGGGTTCAAAATTTACAATGGATTTTGCCAATAGTTATGATTTTGACAATATGGATTTGCGCAATCCAGTCCGTCCAGTTGATATTACCAGCGACAAGCAAGTTCTTTCTGTTCTTTCTAAGTCTGAAGCTGAATTCGTTGTTCATATGGCTGCCTTTACCGATGTAACTGGAGCCTGGCAACAAACTGGCGACACTAATGGTTCTTGTTATATGGTCAACGTCAAAGGAACAGAAAATTTGGTCAAAGCTTGCGAGGAAACTGGTAAGCACCTGATTTATCTTTCTACTGCTTATGTTTTCGATGGAGAAAAAGAAGATTTATACACTGAAACTGATAAAACAAATCCAATTGAATGGTACGGTAAGACTAAAGCTCTAGCAGAGGAAATTGTGCAAAATAGTAATATTAATTGGACTATTCTGCGTATTGATCAGCCATTTCGCAATGACAGGTTTGATAAAGTTGACACTCTTCATCGCGTCCTTGATGGTATGAAAAATGGCAAACTCTATCCACAATTTGCGGATCATCATTTTGGCCCCACCTATATCAATGACTTGGCCAAAATTATTGATTTTATTATTCGTCAAAAAATGACCGGTCTTTATCACGCTTCATCTGGAGAGTCCTGGACTGATTTTGAATTTGCTAAATTTATTAACGAAACTTTCAACCTTAACTTTGATCTACAAGAAGGTTCTCTTGCCAAATATCTAGAAACAAGCAATAGACCATATCAAAAAAATACCGCTTTAAACATTGATAAACTCAAAGGTAGCCTTGATTTTGAGCTGAAAAACATTAAAATCGCCATCAAGGAAACAGAATTATGAGTACCAAAGCAGAAGCTTTAGCAGCGAATAAAAAATTTTTTGAAGAAATTGCTGCAGTAGATCGACATTCAATTGTCGAAAAAATCAAAGCATTGGAAGGAGCCATTGAAGCTCTAGAGGCTGAAAATAATCCAGTTCCTAAAAAAATGCGCAATGATCTAGAACACTGGCAAGAAGAACTAGCTAAATTTGACTAAGAATTAGGCTTTTTTCCTTGCTCACGCCAATTTTTGATCTTTTCATGATGTCCAGACAGTAAAATTTCTGGCACTTCCCAACCATTGTAAGAAAAAGGTTTAGTGTATTGAGGATGCCCCATCTGTCCCGGCTGACTATGCGATTCATCTCGATTGCTTAATTCATTACCTAAAACTCCAGAAATAAGTCTTGTAGTAGCGTCGCTCATCACTAGGGCTGCTGCTTCACCACCAGTTAAAACATAGTCGCCAACTCTGACTTCTTCATCAACTAAATAAGTAGCTACACGTTCATCAACGCCTTCATAATGACCACAAATAATGGTTAATTCATCCAAAGAAGCAAAATTTCTAGCAGTTTCCTGAGTAAAAAGGGAGCCTTTGGCTGAAGTTAAAATAATTTTTTTATTTTTTTGCCCCTTTTTTGCTCCCAAAGACTGCAAAGCTTTATCGATTGGCTCTATCATCATAACCATCCCTGGTCCGCCACCAAATGGTCTCTGATCGGTGGTTTGATGTTTATCATTGGCAAAGTCACGCAAATTAAGTAAATTAAATTCGACTAGACTCTTGGCAGAAGCCCTTTTTAAAATAGAAGTTTCCAGAGGAGTTTTGAAAAAATCTGGAAAAATAGTCAAAATATTTATTTTCATACAATTCTGATATTATACTAGATAGACATTATTGTTTTTTAGTTAATAGAAAGCATATTTATGAACGTTACAGTTATCGGTACTGGGTTTGTGGGAGTTGTCTCAGCAGCTATTTATGCATCTTTCGGCAACCAAGTTGTTGGTTTAGACATAGACGAAAATAAAATCAAATTGCTAGAAAAAGGCCAGGTGCCATTTTATGAGCCAGATCTTCAAGACTTATTGCTCAAAGAACAAGCAACTGGCAGACTCAAATTCACCACTTCTTATCAGGAGGCTATTAAGGAAGCTGACATTATTATTATTGCTGTTGGGACGCCATCAGCTCCAGATGAAACTGCAGATTTGCGTTATGTTTTCGCTAGTGCAAAATCTCTGGCGCCATATATCAAAGAAAATGCCATTGTGGTTATCAAATCAACCGTACCGCCAGGCACTTTAGAAGAAACCATCAACATTATCAAAAAAGAAACAACTGTTAACTTTTATGGCGCTTCTCTGCCAGAATTTTTAAGAGAGGGCTCTGCGGTTCATGATACTCTCCACCCAGACAGAATTGTGATTGAAGCTGTTCTTTTGTTTTTTTTTTTTTTT
>CAIRBL010000070.1 GCA_903876815.1 uncultured bacterium | reverse complement strand
TTAAAAAAAAATGATTTATTTTTGTTTTTATTGGTTTCTGTTTTGGCAAGTTGTTTTGCTTACGTGCAGACTATTTTTGTGGTTTATTTTGCTTTAGTTGGTTTATTATTTTTGGTTTATTGTCTCCAGAACCCTCTAAAGTGGAAAAGGGTTTTATCTTTAATTTCCTTAATTTTGCTAGTTAATTCTTTTTGGTTGTTTAATGTTTTTCACTTTACAGTTACTAGCTCAGATTTATTGGCTGATAGTAAAGGTAAAGCTATGTCCAATGATGTCCTAAGACTAAAAAATCAGGCTTTTGGAGATTTTTCTCATTTGGCTAAGTTGCAGGGTTTTTGGTTGGGACAAACCGATTTTGATCAATCTGGGAATACTGTTTATCTTTTTGATGCTTGGAAAACTCATTTTAGTCAGCCGCTAGTAACCTTTATTGCTTTTGTTTTTTTTGTTTTACTATTGCTTGGTTTATGGCATATTTTTGCCAAAAAAACTGTTGGTCGATATTATCTTTTGAGTGCTTTTTTGTTATCTACCTGGATGATGGCTTTAGAGGTTTTTCCTTTTAGTTTATTAACTCATGTGGTGAGTAGTTTTTTACCCTTATTTGATGAGATGTTCCGCATCAATTTTACGAAATGGATTGTTCCTTTTAGTTTACTCTATAGTTTGCTTGTTACTTTTGGTTTGGCTGGTTTTTTTGCTTTATTCAAAAAAAACTTTTTTAACTATTTATTAGCTCTGATATTTTTTGTTGCTTTGCTTTTTTATTCCACTCCTTCTTTTCAGGGTCATTTTTTCTACGAGCGCTTACGAGTAAAGATACCTGAAGCTTATTTGGATCTTTTTTCTTACTTTAAAACTATTCCAAAGAGTAATCGTATTGCTAATTTTCCTCAACATACTTTTTATGGTTGGCAGTGGAATGATTGGGGTTACCGCGGCTCAGGTTTTTTGTGGTATGGAATAGAACAGCCTATTTTAGATAGAGCTTTTGATGTTTGGAGCGAAATTGATGAGCGTTATTATTGGCAGTTGCAAATGGCTTTAGACAAAAAAGACGTGAAAATGATAGAACAAGTTTTGGAAGAATATGATGTTGATTATTTATTATTAGACGAGTCTTTGGTAAATCGCAATACGGTTAAGCCATTCAACTATAGCGCGATTGAAAGTTTATTGGCAAGTTCTAGCAGGCTAAAATTGGTTAAAAACTTTGATTTCATTAAGTTATATGTTTTTGATGATAAAGAAAATAAACGTGAAAATGATTTTGTTAGTCTTTATGATTCTTTGCCGGTTATTAATAATAGTTATAAACAGAGCTGGTCTGACCAGGCTTATTATAATTTTCACGATTATTTATTTACTTCTAATAATTCCGCAAAAGAAGCAAAAATTATTTATCCTTTTGCTTCTTTGTTTGCCAATCACGCTCAAAAAGACCTTGAATTTAAAATTACTGAAGATGAAAACTTTTTTTATTTCAGTTCGTTAAATTTAAAAGATATTAATTTGGAAAATTACATCTTGCAGATAAAGAGCCCGTTGCAAACAGAATCTACTCTGCCATTTAGTTTAAATTGGACAACTGAAAAGAATCAACTAAAATTAACATTTCGTTTACTTTTGCCAGAAATTTATGCAGCTAAAGAGAGATATTATTTTGATTTTACTAAAGAAATTATTTTAAATAGTAAGACTTGTCAGCAAAGCAAAGATTGTGTTTTGCTTTTGAATAATCAGCAAATTTCTCAATTTTCCATAAATGGCCAAGCGAATATTTTTCTTAATACAAAACTGCTTAATACTATTGCTCTTGGAACTGAAAATAAGGCTGGTTATTTTGATTATGTGCTTTTTAATTTATCTGATTATGAACTTGAACCAAAACAGGTGAAAGCTAGTAATATTGAAGAAACAATTGTAAAAATTCCTAAATTATCGATTTATGCTAATTTGTTGAAAACTGATCTTAATAAAGATGAGGCCATTAATTGTCGACCGATGGATTTTGGTAGTGTTTTTAAAGAAAGACGAATTGATGGAAATTTTTATCAGGCTACTGGAACAAGTGTCTGTGATCATTTTTATTTAGATCAATTAAAACATTATTCAAGTTATTTATTTAAGTTGGAAGCAAACAACCTTAGATCTATTCCATTTGTTTTTGCTATTCAGGCTGAAAGTTTGGGGCGCAGCCCTCTGGAAACATATCTTAGTGAAGGTATGAATTATCATATTTTGCCACCAATAGAAGATTTTAATCAAGGTTATACGCTTTATTTATCAACTGATTCTTATGGACGAGAAATTAATGATAACTTTTTAAAATCAGCTGAAGTTTTTGCCTGGCCTTATAATTTTTTAAGCAATTTATACTTTCAAGAAAAAGGCGAAGGTAATCTGCAATCAAGTCTCTCCACTTGTGATTATAAAGTCAAAAAAAAAGGCCTGTGGTTTTAT
>CAIRBL010000069.1 GCA_903876815.1 uncultured bacterium | reverse complement strand
CTGAGCCATTTCCAGGTTCGCCTGGCTCTTCTGGAGCATTCCCATGGCAAGCTTGCCCACCGTGTTATCCTTGCCGGTAACCACGAAATTGGTGATTTTTCGCTGCGCGTTGCGGATGTTGGTTTAAATTTTGGCGTGATTAGCAAAGCTGGTAATTCTTATAGCTACGGTGAAACTAAATTAGGCGTAGGTAGAGAAACAGCTAAAGCTTATTTGAAAGCCAATAAAGATTTATTAAAAGATATTAAGAAAAAAGTCTGGGTTGAATATAAAGCAAGAGAAATTGAATAGAGCAAAGTCCTCCCACCCCAAGCGTTTGCTTGGGGCTTTTTTTATCCTTATTTTTAGGCTATAATAGCCATATGTCCACAGCAAACAAGATATTTTCTAATACTTTATGGCAGACCCTTATTCGGGCGGTCGGCATCTTAATCGGCGTCTTAAATTTAGGTTTAATAACCCGTATTTTAGGCACTACAAACTTTGGTTTTTATACTACTATTTTTGCTTTTGTCCAAACTTTTGTGATTTTTGCTGACTTAGGACTTTACCTGACTCTTTTGCGTGAAATATCTGAGGCCAAAAATAAAGACGGAGAAACAAAGGCGGTTAATAATATTTTTACTATTCGTTTTTTTGCCTCATTATTTTTTTTGGGTCTAGCGCCATTGATGGTTTATTTTTTACCATATGATCAAGCTGTAAAAAGCAATATAATTTATTTTTTACTCGCTTTCTTTTTTCAGAGCTTAGTTTCTACTTTATCAGCAGTTTTTGCTAAAAAATTAGAAATGCCAAAAGTAGCGATGGCTGATTTTTTAAACAAGTCAGTTTATTTTTTTGTTTTAGTGTATTTATTTTTTAACAGTGGAAGCTTGTCTTCGGTTTTGCTTTGGAATTCAGTCACGCAAGGAATTTCTTTTATATTGTTGTTTTTCTTTTTGCAAAAACACGTACATTTAAATTTTGCTTGGGACTTTATTTATTGGAAAAAAATATTAATAGCCACTTGGCCGCTGGCTTTGACGGTTGTTTTAAATTTAGTTTATTTCAAAGCTGACACTTTGATTTTATCAGCTTATGCTAGCCCAGAAGAGGTGGGTTTATACGGCGCACCTTATCGGGTTTTGGAAGTTTTGACTACTTTTCCTCATATGTTTATGAGTTTAATTTTGCCATTGTTCACAGCAGCATATGTAGCCAAAAATTTTGAGGAGCTTAAAAATATTTGGCAAAACACTTTTAATTTTTTTGTGCTTTTAGCTGGTGCTATGCTTTTGTTTGTGTGGCTTGTTAGTACGCCCTTGATGGTTGCTTTAGCGGGAGCGGATTTTGCTGCCTCAGGACCCATTTTAAATGTTTTGATTCTTGCTACCGTAGCGATTTATTTCGGCACTATGTTTACTTATTTGGTGGTAGCGATTTCTGCGCAAAAAGAAATGGTGAAATACTTTTTTATCGTGGCTTTAGTCGGCTTGCTGGGATATTTTATTTTGATTCCCTTATTTGGTTATTGGGCAGCGGCCTGGATGACGGTTGTGGTAGAAATTTTACTTTGGATTTTTGCTTGGTCTGTTATCAAAAAAAATCTTCACATCAAAAGCGACTTAACCATTGTTTATAAAGTTGGTGAAGCGATGTTGTTGGCTTTTTTCTTTGCCTGGCTCAGCCGTGCTTTGCCTTTTGTATTTGTGGGCTTGATAGCTTTAGTGGTCTATTTACTGGCTTTGTATGTTTTTAAGGCAATTGATAAAGATTTATTTAAACAACTATTAAATAAAGACTAATGTCAGAAATTTTAGCTATTTTATTTATTGTTTTTTTCTTAGGGATAGCGCACCGACACTTTCAGTTAGCCTTGGCGTTAATCATTTTTCTTTTACCAAGTTATTTGTGGCGCTTAGATTTTTTTGGTTTTCCTTCTACTGTTTTGGAGTTGATGATTTTGTCGCTGTTTATTTTTTGGCTAGCTAAAGATGCTAAATGGGAAAGAATAAATTATTTTTGGCAAAACCCAAACATTAACCCCCTAGATAAAAAATTAAAATATTTATTAGCAGCTTGGTTAATAATTTCTGTAGTCGCCTTGTTGGTCAATTTTAACATGAGCGCTTTAGGTTTGTGGCGAGCTTATTTTTTAGAAAGTCTGATGTTTTTCTTGCTCTTCGTGTATAATTTTAAAAGAAATAAAGATTTACGTATTATTTTTTGGGCTCTCGCTGGGTTAATTTTTTATCTAGCTTGCATTTGTCTTTGGCAGTATTTTAGTGCTTGGAATTTACCAGCTGCGTATAATTTGCCAAATATCAAAAGATTGACTGGTCCGTTTTCCTATCCTAATGCTTTGGCTTTATTGATAGCGCCGATTTCAGCTTTTTTGTTTGCTTTGAGTTTTAAGATAAAAAATAGAGGAGAGAGAATAGTTTATTTGTTAGTTTCTGTTGCTGGCTTGCTAGTAGTTTTGGCTGCGCATAGTGAAGGTGCTTTGATAGCTTTAGCCTTAGCTATTTTGATCTTTATCTTTTGTAAAATTAAACAAAAAATTTATCAGGCAATATTATTGGCCGGTGGATTTTTTGTGCTGTTTTTTTCACCAGTAAAAATATATTTTACACAAGCTTTTCATGATTTATTTTGGCCAACAGCTAGCCATTTTACCAGCTCACTAGCTGTCCGTGGTTTGCAATGGCAAGAAACTATTAGCTTATTAAAAGATCATTTTTTCTTTGGTGCGGGTTTGAATCATTATCAAATTTTGATGGCGCAGTATCATCAAATTACTTGGTTGGAAATTTTTTTGTACCCACATAATATTTTTTTAAATTTTTGGGTAGAGCTAGGTTTATTTGGCCTGCTAGTTTTTATTTTTCTTGTATTTTATATTATTCAAGCTCTTAAAAAACTATTTGTTAAAAAGCATCTTTTAGCTTGGCCGCTAACTTTATTTTTTATCACCTGGATTACTCATGGTTTGGTTGATGTGCCTTATTTTAAAAATGATTTAAGCGTTCTATTTTTTATTTTTCTTGGTCTGCTAGTTATTGCGCAAAATAATGATCAGACATAAATACTTTATTATTTGTCTTTTTGGTTTATCTTCGTTGTTGTTAACAACGGGTTTGATTTTGGCAAAAAATAACACAAAATTATTCGAGTCCTCTTTGGCGCCGGCGATAAATTTGACTAAAACAGAGGCAATTTTAGAACTCAACGCAAATTTAGGCCAAGATACGCTTCAAGCTTTTGTGACCAGCACGCCAGTTACTGAGTTAGTTTTTGTGGGTGACATCATGTTAGCGCGCCATGTTGATTTTTTGAGTAAGCAAGCCAAAGACGAAGAATACCCTTTTTTAAAAATAAAAGATTTTTTAGCTTCAGCTGATTTTACGATTGGAAATTTAGAAGGACCGATTATCAAAAATTATTTTATTGTGCCAAACAACACGGTACGTTTTTCTTTTTCGCCCAACAAAGCCGAAGTTGTAGCGGGTGTTGGTTTTGATTATTTATCACAAGCTAATAATCATACCAATGATCCTTATGTGGGAGCAGAAACAGAAACCAAAAAATATTTAGCACAAAATAATATCATTGGCTTTGGACAAAATAGAAATTCTGGGCAAGACAAAGCAGTCCGAATTAGTAAAAATGGTCAAGAAATAAATTTATTTGGCCTTTATGATTTTGGCGCTGATTTTGATGAGCTGAAAGCTTTAAAGAATATTAGTCAGCAGACAGAGGATAATGTTTTGGATATTGTGTTTGTGCACTGGGGAACGGAATATAATACCAAGCACAGTGGTAGCCAAGAAATTTTAGCTCATAAACTGATAGATTCAGGCGTAGACTTGATCATTGGTCATCATCCTCACGTAGTGCAAGACATTGAACAATATAAAAATAAATATATTTTTTATTCTTTGGGTAATTTTATTTTTGATCAATATTTTTCTACAGAAACTCAACAAGGCCTCAGTTTAAAATTAATTTTAGATGCCACAGGAGACAAAATTGAGTTGCATCCAGTCAAAATAAAACTGGCTCAAGCAGAATTGATGAGTCAAGAAACTAAAGATATTTTTATAAAGAGTTTAATTCAAAATTCCAAGCTAGATTTTGAGTTTAAAGATTTTTTGCCTTTAAATTTTGACTAAAGGCAAAGCTCAGGCTAAAAAAGATAGTCCCTAAAATATGCAGAGTGGTTTGAGCCCAGATATTTGAAATTAAGATAGCCGAAAGCGCAGCTACACAAGCCAAAGCAAGGGCTTGTTTTTTTGTTTGTTGTAATAGATTTTTGATCAGTATTAGCCAAAGACTGATAAAAAATACTAGAAAAATTAGGCCAAATTTAGCCCAAATTTCTAAGTAGCCCCAATCAAAATGGCGGGTGCTTATATTTTGTCCGGCATTGTTTATAAAATTTATATTAAGCCCTAGACCTTGTCCAAAGACAGGCGAGTTTTTGATATTTTCCCAGATTGGTTCAAGCAATTGCAGGCGATTATTAGCACTTGGATCAGTATTAATTTGACTGATGCCTGGCAGCCTTAAACCCAAAATATTTAGGCCAAGATTATTTCCAGCGCTGACGCTTAAATTGATGATAAAAAATACGAAAATAAAACTAAATAAAGTAATAGTACAAACTTTTAACCAAATAAAAATTTTTGTTTGGTATTTTACAACTAATAAGCCGGCTAATAAAGCCAATAAATAAGCACGAGAAATATTTAAGGCTAAAATAATATTGGCCAAACTCAAAAATAGTAAAATTATTTTATTTTTAGTCTGTAAATAAAGATAAACTAAAAATAAAATAGCAGGGACCAATAATAAATGTTCAGGAAAAACAATGCGCCAAAAGCCAGCATCTAAATAAGTGACTTTAGCTAAAGTAAAATCTCTCAGCCAATTGTAATACGGTGAGTGTAGAACACTAAATCCAGCTCTAAAAATTAGTAGATTAAAAATTGACCACAAACTGGAGGCGGTCACAAAAGCTAAGAGCCAATTGAGCAGATGAGAAGATATTTTTTCATGGGAAAAATATTCTTTAGCCGGGATTATTAACAAGAAAAAAATAAAAGGTAAAATATCTTGGATAATAAATAATGTGTTGTGGTTGTTTTTGAAGCCCAAATAAGTACTAACAATTAAAAAAATAAAAAATAATAAAAAAGTGAATAATATTTTTTTATTGTGATACCAAAAATCTTTTTTAAATATTTTGAAGTCAGTCAAAAAATAAAGACTTAAAAACTCTAGCGTGAGAATCGTCCTTAAGGACAAAGAAAAACTTTGAAAAAATAAACCAGCACCACCTAAAATAAACTCCAATAATAAGTAATACCAAGCTAGTGTTTGATTTTTGTAAAACAAAATTGCCAGCGCTAAAACATTGAGCCAAACGAAAATATCTTGGCCAATTTGGTTGTTTTTGAGCAAAAAAGACAATAATCTAAGGGCAAAAAAGCTTAAAATTAGGAGTAAAATTTGGCGCCAATTTATCTTGGTTTTTATAAAAGAATGTGATAACATAAGTTTAAGCTTATTTTAGCATATAAGTGTATTTAAATAAATTGAGCATTAAACAACTATATGAGTTTGGAACATCCAACTGAAAATTTTTCGCCAGCTAATGACGCGAACAATGAAGAGTTGCCAAAAGCTCCAGAGGAGTCAATTGATTTGTCTGATCCAGTAAACACAGAGCGCGGGCAAGAAACATCAATTGAGGAAGAAATTCGTGAAATGTCGGATATTCAATTATTAGAATATCTCGAGCAAATAACATTAGATTTTTCAGCAGCGATACTTCATCACAAATCTCTTCGTGATGTGGTTGGCGGGGAGACGGAGTATGTGCGGGCCTTAGTAGCCGCTAAAAGACTTCAGAAAGAGAAAGGCGCGATCAATAAAGAAGCAATAAGAAGAGGGTTAGAAATTATCACACCAGAGTATATTCCTCAGCCAGAAGAGGTATTAAAAGTTTTTGCTAGATTAACAACCAAAGAAACCAAAGAAGTTCGCCGTAATGAAGACGGCAACGGTCTATGTTTATTAGAGGTGCGTGTTGACGGTGATAATGAAGGCGAATTTACTGAATATACTTATAGAAGAGCGGGTTATGGTGGCACCACTTGGACCAATGAGATTGATGTGACTCATTACGATGGTGATATACCTTTTACTGGTGGCTTAGCGGCTAGATATATAGACGGAGATTGGGAGATTTTAGATAGACCGGAGTGGCAGAGTTAGACCTAAAGAGTCATCAGAAGAGAATTAAGATGTTATTTTAATATGGCAGGTATCAGGACACTCTCGTTCCCTGTTTGTCCAAGAGCGTAGCAATTGATCACAAACAGCAATCCTGCCGTAGGCGGGAAAAAGTATAAATTTAAGGTGGGGTGGCCGAGTGGTTGAAGGCGCTGCTCTCGAAAAGCAGTATTCGCGCAAGCGGATCCAGAGTTCGAATCTCTGCCCCATCGCCAAGACATAAAATTAAACTATTTTTAAAAACAGCACTCTGCAGAGTACTGTTTTTTGGTAAAAAACCAGGTGAATAAAATTATAATGCGTAAATTGTGTAGCTGCTATTTTCGTAGATTATTGGTAAATTTTCTTTTTGTAAAAAATCTTCAAAATCATAAAGTGTTTCACATATTTTATTTATATTTGGGTCTGGCAAAATTTTACAGTCTAATTTTTTTAGCTTATAAAATAAAATATATTTAGCACCTAATTTTTTTAAGTCTTCTTTTACATTATCGCCTTCATTGAGACAATTAAATTTTTCTCCATAATAATCAAGAATAAATTTTTCAGAAGAATTGTGGATAAAGTACCCTCTGGGATCCATAAAACTGTATATTCTACTATCGCTATTTGAGTTTAATAAATTATTAATATAATTATTTGCTTCTGGCCAATCTCCTTTTGTGAAAACATACTCCGGCGAGCTTAAGTCCCTATTAGCATATTGTAATTGTTTTAAATTAGGTGTGTTTTGAAAAATGACAGTCAGTCCCAAAAAAGCAGTAGTTATGATAAGAATCTTACTCAAAGATTTGAGTTTATTGACCTCAAGATTCATGGAAATAAAAAGTAGTAGCGCAAGCAAACCAGGAAAAAAATACCAAATAGCGCCAATCATAAAAATAAGCCAGAAAAAGAAAAATATTAAAGTAAAGGTAAGCAAAAATTTACTATAAGTACTAATTTTTTTCCATTGAAATGCATAAAGTAGTATCAGTGGAAATAAAGCCATAAACAACATGCCAACAAAACGCAGGCTCTCAGCATTTATAAGACGCGTAATTGCTGTGCCAAACATGTGTAAATTATCAAATATTTTTATACCAGTTTGCTCAATCAAGCTAGCATATAGTAATGGCATGTCATGGGCTGCTGATTCTTGAAAAAATCGGGCGCACATTTTACCAGTTGCCATGAAAGTAGCATCTTGTCCTGGTAATAATGGGTACAGCGGGCTGTGGTAGACTATTAAATTTTTGATTAGCCAGGGAGACATGATGCAAAAAGCAAACAAAGAAATAAAAAAAGATTTTTTTAAAAATTTAATTTTTTCTTTTGATAAAATAAATAAAGCTAAAAATATGGAGACAGTAGTAAATAAAGAAATATATTTAAAAGATAGAATAAGGCCAAGAATTATGGCTAATAGAATATTTAGTTTGTTATTTTTTAAGGTTATTTTTTCATCATCGTCTAGGATTTTTTTGAGTATAATAAATATAAGTAAACAGTAAAAAAAATAAATCAGATCTATTTTTGTATGCGTAAAAGCCAGCCGAGCTATAAAGGGCGCGCTTATTAGAAAAGAAACTATATATGGCTGCAGATTTTTAAGGTGTACATTATTTGTAAAATAGAAGGTAGCGACTATTAAAAAAATAAAAAATATATAATTGAGCAAAAATGGTCCTGTCACACCAAATAAAGTAGCGGCAAACAAAAATAGCATTTCTCCTAGCTGCGGGTAGCCCCAGCCAGGGTGCCATAAAAATTGTTTTAAACCACCATGTTGTAGATACTCCATTGGAAAGGTGAGGTATTGATGAAATGAGTCCCAGTCAGCAGCGAAAATATTAGTTAAGCTACAGAGAAAAGCAATTTCAAGTAAAACCAGCAATAAAAACCAAAAAAGTATTAGCCAGTGATTTTCTAAGTTCACCTTTACTTCAATGTTTTTTTGTTTTATTTTTTGTAAAATGTTTAAAATTTCTTTAAAGCTCAGCACAGAACACAGCGCTAGCAAGGCAAGACTACTGTAGAGGTTGCTTTTTTGGGCTACTGCTAGAAAAAAAGAACAAAAACCTAAAATTCCCATGCCAATTCCAAAACCAAAGAAAAATTCCATAGCTTCTGGTAAGAAGTTAGCTTTGATTTTTTTCAAAAGCATTAAACCTATGGCTGTAGCGATCAATACAATAAATAGTGTGCCTAAAATTTTCCAAAGCAAACTTAATATTAGTAAGCTCCAGCTCAAAAATGTTGTATCCTCACTAAGCAAGGCGACCACACTAGAAATAATAATATTGAGTAATAAAAAAATAAAAATAAGCCAAAAGATTTTTATATTTACAGCAAATTCTTTTTTGCTAATATTTTTTAGCAAGGGCTTTAAAACTAGATAAATAAATAAGACTACTAAGATAAAAGATAATCCGACTTCAATGACAAAAGCGGTGCTATATGAGCGAATAAAATTGTAAATTATATAGACACCTAATAGTCCAAAGATGATATTTTGTGACCAGCTTACTATTTTGGGATTTTTTAGTATCATAAAGAGGGTTAATTTTGCTAAAATTATAGCGCAGAACTATTTATAATACCAGTTTACAAAGCTGTAAAAATAGACTATAGTGTTATTAATTAAGTAAATATATGAAAAAAGGATTTTGTCAAAATATTGAAAGTGCGACTTTAGAAAATAATAATTTTCGTAAAGTTTTGTATTCTGGCCAGCACAGCCAGCTAGTTCTGATGTCTTTGAGGCCTTTAGAAGAAATTGGTATGGAAGTGCATACAGATAATGATCAATTTTTTCGTTTTGAAAAGGGTGAAGGCAAATGTATCATTGATGGCAATGAGTATGAGCTAAAAGATGGTGTGGCAGTCATAGTTCCCGCTGGTGCTGAGCATAATATCATTAATACTTCTGAGACTGAAAGTTTGCAACTCTATACCATTTATTCTCCGGCTCACCATAAAGATCAGATAGTCCGTGCCACTCGCCAAGAGGCGATGGACAATGAAGAAGATTTTGATGGGCAGACAACTGAATAATTTTTTAAATTTAACCACAAGCTTCGGCTTGTGGTTTTAAATAGGCACTTTAAAAAGAAAACAAGACATTCGTCACCACGACGAGAAGGAGGATGTCATGAAAAAGATCGTGTTGACTGGTGGCTCTTGTGGAGGCAAAACCGTGATGATGGGATCCCTCAAAATGGTGTTTACTGAGGCGATCTTTATCACAGAAGTAGCAACCACCTTGTTGAACAAGCACTTTCCTGTGCCCAAGCCAGATAATCCTCTGATTGAAGAATGGCAGGTGCTTTTTGAGCGGGCCATTTTTCCGGATCAGATTTGCGTGGAGGATGCTTCTGAGCTTTTGGCTGAGCCCGGTACTCAGCTGATGATTTGTGATCGAGGCTTGCTGGACGTCGATGCTTATGCGCCGGGCTGTAGCGCTGATCTTTTGCGTCAATACGGCATGACCTATGAGATGGCTTTGGCTCGCTACGACCTAGTGATCCACCTGACATCTTTGGCTTTGCTTGACCCTGAGAAGTATGGGAAGCAGGGCAACGAATATCGTTTTGAGAGTCCGGAAAGGGCTCTTGCTCTCGAACACAGGTGTCGTAAGGCTTGGGCACAACACCCTAATCGAGTGATCATCGACGAGCCTGACTGGGAGGAAAAAACCAGACAGGCTATTACCCTGATTCGCGCCTTCTTGGCGAGCTAGGCTTGTTTTCTGTGAGTCCAACCACAGTCCCGTTTCGGCGGGACTTCTTTTTTTGATAAAAGCTGATATAATTTAAGCATGTTGAATTTTATTTTATTTATCGTTTCTCTACTTTTTGTCATCAAAGCAGCTGACTTTGCCATGCAAGCAGCTGATAAGTTGGCTGAAAAACTAAATTTTTCTAAATATCTGATTGGTTTTTTGTTAGTTGCTATTATTTCTATTTTACCAGAAACATTTATTTCACTTTCAGCTGCTTGGCAAGGCATTCCTAGTTTTGGTTTAGGGACACTGTTTGGTTCTAATGTTGCTGATCTGACTTTGGTTTTGGTTATTATTATTTTTGTTAGCAACACAGCACTGAAGGTTGAAAGTAGCTTGATTAAAAATTCTTCTTGGTATTTAGCTATTTTGGCAGTGCCGGTTATTTTTGGTTTAGATGGCTACTATTCAAGAATAGACGGTTTAGTTTTGTTATTTACTGGCTTAGCTTTTTATTTTTTCTTGTTTAAAAAAGAAAAACACTCAAAGAAAAAAGATAAAAGAAAAATTTCTTGGAGCCATTTTTTTGCTTTGTTATTTTTCATGGGCATCTTGTTGGTCGCCTCTCATTTTACAGTAACATTTGGTATTGCTCTAGCTTCTGATTTAAAAATTAGCCCTATTTTGATTGGTATGTTATTTGTTGGTGTGGGTACAACTTTGCCGGAATTATTTTTTTCTTTAAAAGCAGTCAAAGACAAACAACATGCACTAGCTTTGGGAGATGTGCTTGGTACAGTGATTTCTGATGCCACTATCATCGTGGGTCTCATGACATTGATTCGACCTTTTGCTTTTAATTTTCGCATTGTTTATGTGACAGCGATGTTTATGTTGTTTGCTGCTGTTTTATTGTTTTATTTTATGCAGAGCGGCAAAACAGTCAGTAAGAAAGAGGCTTGGTTTTTGTTGTTTTACTATTTACTTTTTATTTTAGTAGAATTTGGCTTGAGTCATTATTTGAGTATTAATACTTAATCTTTATGTTTTGGAAATTATATTTAATCTCTTTATCGAGCTTTGTGCTTATAGATGTAGTTTGGCTTGGTTTGATTGCCAAAAATTTTTATGCTCAACAGTTAGGATTTTTGATGAAAACCAACGCCAATGCATTAGCAGCCTTAGTTTTTTATATTTTATTTACTTTTGGTATATTATTTTTTGTAGTTTTGCCTGGATTAGAAAAAAACGTGGGCTATCAGATCATTTTGCACGGTGCATTTTTTGGCTTAGTCACTTATTCGGCTTATGATTTTAGCAATTTAGCAACTTTAAAAAATTGGCCACTAGCAGTGACCTTGGTTGATTTACTTTGGGGGACACTTTTGACTAGTTTGGTTTCGGCGCTGACATATTTGCTGGCTATAAAATTTTTAAGATAAATTTTTATGCGTAAAAAACCGATTAAAGTAATAGTTCATGATTTGATGCAGAAAAATTATGCGTATTATTTGACTGCATCAATGGGCAGTGATTTTGCGCCTGACTTTCAGCCAGAGCTGACACCCAAACAAATGCTTGAGCTTGGAGTTTTTGGGGGAAAATACATGACAGATTGTCAAAAAGAATTTCCTAAAAATTGGTTTGCCAAAGCGCGCTTGAGTCATGCCAAACATGATGCAAAATTAAATTATTTTCAAATTAACGCTTCGCAAAGTTTAGGTGAGTGGCAAAAACATGGCTGGATTTACCCAGAAGATCCACGCGGTTGGTTTCAGTGGTATTGTCGTTATTTTATGGGCAGAAGATGCTCAGATGATGCGAGACAAATCAAGCGCTGGAAAGCTATCAAAAGACATTGGAGTGCGGTGAAAAAAAATTGTTATGCCGGCAATTTGGCTTGCCGTAGACGACAGCGCCAAGCTTTGCTACACTGGGCATATGATGCAAGAAAAATATAAATTATTATGGCTGGCAAAGTAGATAAAATTATTAAAGACTACGGACCTTATTTAAATGATATTTGGCGTCGTATTTATCTGATAGCTTTATTTTTTGTGGTTGCTTTTGTGGCTAGTTTTTTTTCAGCGGGCTTGATTATTAGAGAATTTTTAGCAGCCTTTCATTTGCAAAATGTAGTGATTGCCGTCACTTCACCTCTCCAATTTTTGGATGTGTCTGTAGATATTGCTTTATTTTTGACGATTTTTTTGACTACACCCTTTGCGCTTTATCAGTTTTATGCTTTTTTAAAACCAGCGGTATCTAAAAAAGAATTCCGATCTTTGTTTTGGACCTTGCCCCTGTCTTTTGTGTTATTTGCTTTGGGGTTTGCTTATGGTTTTTTTACACTCTATTGGGGTTTGCAGATGCTGGCTAGTTTAAATGTTTCTTTTGGTTTGCAAAATATTTGGGATATCAGTTTATTTTTGTCACAACTTGCCATTACCGCTGCTTTGCTGGGTGTTATTTTTCAGTTTCCCATTATTATGTCTATTTTTTTGAAATTTCAAGTTATTGAGAGAAGTTTTTTGATCAAAAAAAGGAGAGTGGCCTATGCTTTTATTGTGGTGATTGTTTCTTTACTTCCGCCCACAGATGGGGTATCATTATTAATAATGTCGGTGCCTTTGGTTTTATTATATGAGCTTACTATTTTTTATGACCGTTTAACCAATCGACATCGATCTCTTGGGGTCGAAAAGAGATTAGAAATTAGTGAATAATTTTTAATAAAATAATTTTTTAAAACTATGTTTGGATTAGGTACTAGAGAAATTATTATCATTGCTGTCATTTTAGTTTTACTATTTGGCGCCAAAAAAATTCCAGAACTTGCCAATGGTATTGGTGAGGCGATAAAAAATTTGCGTCGCGGATTTGGTGGCAACATCGATGATAAAAATCAAGACAACAAAAAGAAATAAACTTAGTAGTTAAATATTTAATTGTTATGAAATTAGACTTATCAAGACTAACTTTCCGCAGAGTTTTGCTATATTATGCAGCAATATTCTCAGTTTTTATGTTTATCGGTGGTTGGTATTCGATGAATGATGCTAAAGAATTTTTGGCAAATATTTTACTCTTTCCTGTCTTTTTATATCTATGGATGTCATTTTGGACAGACAGAAAAAATAGTAAAATGGCCAAAAATAATTTTGCTGACAATCAAAAAACAACTAAAGGCGGAGATTACTTCAAACAGTTTCATCAGTAAATAAATTTATTTTGAAAAATTGAAGATTATATGTTATAATTTAGTTAAAGTTTTTAAAACTAAATTATAATTTATTAATTTTTAATGCCCGTTTTTTCACTAGAAAATTTTTTCGGTTCTAGACCAAAACAGAAAAAGAAAAAAAATTTTTCTGTTGCTAAAATTTCTCCACAAAAAAATAATTTAGCACAAGTTAACGACCACAAACGTCGTTTGTTTTTGAAATCTTTAGGTGTCATTGGCCTAGGCGCACTAGGTGCTACGATGTTTCCCAAAAAAACTAGTGCTTTAGTGATGGGTGGCACGCCAGCTACTAGTGTAGTGGGTGTCAAAGATGCTTCAAATGTCCGCATCAGCCCCGCCACAGAAACAAGTTTAGCTAGTGTAAAAACAAACACTGATACTTTAGTTACTAATTCCAATAAATTTACTTTTTCTGGCTCAAATCTTTTGGTAGAAAGTTCTGGTGGCTCTGATGTGGTTGGTTTAAAAGATATTGAAGGTGATCGTATTAACCCTGTGAGTGAAGATACAGTTATTCTTTTGCGTCGCATGGTGAAACTACTAGAATCTGCGGCTACAGTTGACGTAGCCAACAGACAAAGAATGACAGTGGATGCTTGGGGCACTAGTATTAACGTCGGTACTGGTACGAGTGCTGGTTGTGCTCGTGTGGCCTTGGGCACTGACTCGACTGTGGGTACAGTAACATCGGTGACTAATGTGGTGACTGTCGGCTCTTATGCGGCTCAACAAATGTATGGTGATGTGGCTCATGATGTCTATGCTAATTCTATTCGTCGTAATTTGACTTTTTCATAAATAAAAATAAAATTTTTCAGCAATGCAGCAAGCTCTTGCTTCCAAAAACAAAATAAAAGATGATGTCATAGCCGATAAAAAACGTCGTTTGTTTTTGAAATCTTTAGGTGTCATCGGCCTAGGCGCACTAGGTGCTACGATGTTTCCCAAAAAAACTAGTGCTTTAGTGATGGGTGGCACACCAGCCACGAGTGTCGTGGGTGTCAAAGATGCTTCAAATGTCCGCATCAGTCCCGCCACAGAAACGAGTTTAGCTAGTGTCAAAACAAACACTGATACTTTAGTTACTAATTCCAATAAATTTACTTTTTCAGGCTCAAATCTAATGGTTGCCAAAGCGGGCGATTCTGATGCAGTTGGTTTAAAAGATATTGAGGGTGCTCGTATTAATCCATTGAGCGAGGATAATGTTATTTTGTTACGTCGCATGGTGAAATTATTAGAGTCACGAGCAACAGTTGATGTAGCAAACAGAAGAAGAGTTACTTTTGATGCTTGGGGTGATAATCTTAATGGCCCACTTGAGAGCGGCACTGCTACTGGTACTCAAAGTTTGACGCAATTAGTCGATACCACTAAGCATTCTTCTTGGTTGGTAGATAAGTGGTCTTATTTTGCAGTGAAAATTACTGGTGGTACTGGCAGTGGACAGATTCGCATGATATTAAATAACACAGCTACTACTTTAACTTTGCAGGATGCTTGGACAACTTTACCAGACGCTACTTCTACTTATGGTATTTATGATATTCGTACAGCAGTGTCTGTTTTTGCTAATACTTTGGGTAATCAAAGTTTATTAACACTCGCCGATACAGCTAAAGCTTGGACAACAAACGCTTTCGCAAATTTTGCAGTTCGTATTACTAGTTCTTTAGGTGAAGAACAAATTCGTTTGATTTCTAGCAACACAGCCACAGTTTTGACTTTAGCTACTGCTTGGACAGCCAGAGTAGGAGAAACACAGATTCAAGAATCAGGCACCGCTTTGGGTACACAGGGTGCAAACACTTTTACTGATACGAGCAAGGTGTGGACAGAAAATTTTTGGGCAAATTATGTGCTAGCTATTACTAGCGGCACTGGCCTTGGCCAAGCTTTAACAGTAGCTAGTAACACCACTGATACTTTGACACTTAATGGTTCTTGGTTGATTACTCCAGACAGCAGCTCTACTTATACCATTAGCGCTATGCCTACAGATGCTAGTAGCTCAGGCACAGCCTCTACACCTTCAACCAGTGAATTTTTATTTGTAGACGCTACAAAATCTTGGACCACAAACGCTTTCGCAAATTATTTAATAAAAATTACTAGTGGTACTGGTTATGGTCAAGTGAGACATATTAGCTCTAACACAGCGACCACTCTGACGATTTCTACAGCTTGGTCTACTTGGCCAGACTTAAGCTCTACTTATGCCATTTATCCATTTCCGACGAGATATTATGAAATATGTGTTTTGCCAGCGTCCAATATTGACGTAGGAAAAGTAGCTGGCATGCCTCGTGTGGGTATAGGAACTGACTCGACTGTCGGTACTGTCACCTCTATTTCTAGTATGGCCACTATCGGCTCTTATGCAGCCCAACAAAAATTTGGTGATATTTCGCACAAGGTTTATAATGATTCTATCAGAAGTCAATTAACTTTTTCATAAATATAAAGATTATATGAGTCTTACAACAAATAGTTTACGCGTACAAGTTGATACCCCGATTTGGGAGTGGTGTCGTACGGCGCCAGCAGTATCAACTGCTATCAGTACTTCAACTGCAGCTGATAGTTCTATTGGTAATCCGATTCACGGACGTTATATTTATTATTTGATATCAGCTACCGGTTTTTATCGCTATGATACTTGGACTGATACTTATATGCAGCTTTCTTCGCCGCCAATTGCTCCCGCTACTTGGTCAAGTATGAAATTTTCTGGCGCTTATGGTTTTGAAGCTAGAGCCTTAGCTGGTGGCTCCACCACTATCACTGCTCCGGCTTATTTTGGCCAGGTACTTAAGGGTTTTGATATCCGTATTGAGTCTGGTACTGGTGCTGGTCAGCGTCGTACCATCACTTCAGTAGCTGAGCCAACAGTGGCTTATACTGGTATTATGACGGCGATTTCTGCTGGTTTGACTTTTACTGATACCCGTATCACAGCCGCTATCAATCAATATGCTGGCTATCAATTTCGTATTATTGCTGGTGCTGGTATCGGACAAGTTAGGCGTATTTTGCATCATACAGCCACAGTTTTTACTTATGCTGATATCTTAGGATATGAAATTGATTATGACACCAACCCTGCTGTGCCAAGTCCGGCTTTTGTGGCTGAGGCTGCTGGCGTAGGCTCTGTTTATCAGATAGAAAGCTCAGTTATCACTGTCAACAGCGCTTGGGACACAAATCCTGACAGCTCTTCCCATTTTGTGGTGGAGTGTGGAGGTATTTTTTTGGCTTCATCTGCTGCTGCTGCGCCATTTTTTACTTTACAATTTTATAGCATTGCTTCAGATACCTGGTATATTCGTTCGGCTACTTCGGCTTTGATGACTGCTGTTGGTACTGATGGCGTGATCGAGCGTACCGTGCGTAATGCTTCTTTGTGGGAGGCGGGAACAGCTAGTTCAGGTACAACTACTACTTTGGTAGACACAACAAAAAATTGGACTACTAATGAATTTGTTGGCAAGTGGGTGCGTTTTGTGTCTGGCACGATACCAGCTGGCGGTGCTGACAGATTGCGTAAAATTACTGCTAATACAGGTACTACTTTGACTTGGGTAGGCTCAACGACCACGGCGCCAGACGCCACTACAAAATATCGTATTGAGGGCTATGACGCTGGTATTGTGACTTCTGCCACCTCTACCACCTTAGTAGATTCTGCTGCTACTTGGTCCACTGATCGTTGGAAAAATTATCGCGTAGCTATTATTTCTGGTACTGGTGTTGGTCAAGAAAGAAAAATTGCAAGTAATAATGGTACTACTTTGACGTTGTATCCAGACAATAATTGGGATATTACACCAGATACTACTAGTGGCTATATCATAATCAATAATCACAACAAGATTTATTTATTGCTTGGCGGACAGTCAGCTATGATCGGCCATAGTATTGATGCTGATATGGCGGCGAGTTCAAATATCGTTGACTATGGTAGCCCGAGACAGGGTGTAGTGATACTTTGTAATTCATCTGGCGTGGCAGCACGCAGACCACAGGCCATCAACACTTTGACGAGGTCTGGAACAACGGCGACTTGTACGACTGTTAATCCCCATCGTCTCAAAGTAGGTGATTATTTTAAAGTCATGGGTGCTACTGGTGGTGATGCGGCTACTTATAATATCACTACTCAGGTAGTTTCTGTCACTTCAGCCACAGTCTTTACCTATACTATGGGCGGTACGCCTAGTGCCAATGCTACTTTTACTGGCCATTCAGCCACTACCTTGACTGATGCTTCTAAAAACTGGACCGTTAATGGTTGGGCTAACTACATTTGCTACTTTGCGATTACTAACCCACCTGCTGGTACCGGAGCTTTGGTTTCAGTTGGTATGGAAATAGCTTCAAATACTGCTACTACTTTGACTTTTAAAACCGCACCATCATTGACGCCGGTTAATGGTATTGGTCGTTATGTGATTGCGGAGCGCGCAGCTCACGGTGCTTATGATTCAGGTATTGCTACCGGCGCTGGTCAAACTACTACTGCGATTGCTGATTCTAGTAAAACTTGGGCAGTTAATATTCACACTGGTCGTCGTGTCAAAAAAACTGCTGGTGCTGGTCAAGCCGATGTCGAGGGTATCGTGAGTTCTAACACAGCCACAGTTTTGACAATTACCGTGGCCGGTACTTTACCAGTAGCTAATTCCACTTCTTATTCTATTTTAGATATCCCGGTGCGTGGTACGGGTATGAGCTTATTAGCTATTTTTGGCACTTCTGATACCACTATTTCTGGAAAATATTTATATTCACCTCGTGGTGGCGCTAGTTATGGCTGGGATCGCTATAACATCTCGACTAATCGTTGGGAAATGCTGGCCGTTACACCACAAGTAGAAACCTTAACTACTGGTTCGAATTTCTGTTATGATGGTGGGGATAGAATTTATTTTACCAAAGATAATACGCAAAGAATTTATTATTTTGATTTAGTGACCAGCTGGGTTCATGGTGCGGGTCAGTATCCATATCTAGCGCCAACAGCAATCATTGGTAATCGTATGGAGATTATCGAAACGGCTGATCATTTGAAATATTTATGGATCAATCGTGCTAGTAACGTGGAGTGCTTTAAACAACTTTTGTGGTACTAATAAAATTTTTAGACGCATATGAATATAGAATATTTAATTCAACTATTAGAAAATAAATTAATCTTTTTGACCAATGCCAAAGCTCAAGCTTTTATGGTGGGGGATTTAAATACCATGAATTCAACTGACGTAGAAATGGCTCAGGTCAATGATACGCTATATAAATTGCGTTTATTGCTCAGTGCTACGCAAGTGGCAACTGGAGCAAATACTGATATTTCTACGATGATTGCCGCTGGTATGACCGCCGTCAAAAATGCACCGATTATTTATGAAGGCGCTACTGCTTGTATGAGTGCCTATGATATTTCTACTTATGCGACTGATCCTTTGCATGAACAAAAAATAGCTAATATTTTGCAAACCATGGGAGCAATGGCTGACAGCTCAGAGATTGATTTATATATTGATAGCAAGGCCATTTCTAGTCCGGTGACCGCCATGATGATTTTGAACGCTGTCCAAGAATACCCTGTTGACGTGCGTTTGCTGATGGCTATCATGGAGCTTGACTCTCGTTTTGGTACTGCTGGTGTAGCAGTTGATACGATGAATCCCGGTAATGTCGGCAATACTGGCACTGCCATTCGCAATTATGCTTCTTGGCAAGAAGGCGTGACTGCGGTGGCCGAGTGGCTTAGTCGTCATCGCATTTTAAACCAAGCAGTTGAGACTCCAGAAAATATACAAGAAGAAACAGTGGAAACCAGTAGCGAAAATAATACAGATGATAATGCTACCAGCACAGAAGAGCTTGTAGAAACTACAGAAAATACAGAAACAGCTACTAGCACAGAAGAGGTGATTGTGCCAGATGATAATGCTACTAGTACAGAGGAGTAGATTATTTTTGGCGCTATAAAATATTTATAACTTACAACAAGGTTTTTAAACAACAGAGGCGATGCCGAAAAAAATAAAAAAGTTTTATTTTAATTTGAAAAAAATACAAGTGCATTTAAGTATGGCATTTGTATTTGTTTTTTTCTTTGCTTTTACATCTTCAGCTGCTACTGTGTATGCACCGGACTTTCCTTTTACTTTGGGAGAGTTTGTTTATGAAGATGACTATACTGCTTCAACAGCTGATTGTCATATAAACATTTGGAATCCCAGTGGGTCTTTGGTGGTCAACAATGTTTTGATGAGCGAAGATGCCAATGGTTGGCATTATTATAATTTTGCTGGCTCAGCCACTCAAGGCACTTGGCCAGCCACTATGTCTTGTGGTACAGCGGGGGTAGATTTGATAGTTGGTGACAAGACTTTTATAATCGCTACATCGACTGGCTCAGCTGAGGATGTGGCGGCAGCTGTGTGGGATACTGCTACTAGCACCTTTACTACTCCAGGTAGTGTAGGTGAGCACCTAAACACTACACTTGATGCACCAGTGTCTGGTGCTGGTGGAGGTAGTTCATTGACTGCTGCTGATGTTTGGTCTTATGGTGGTCGTACTTTGGATAGTTTTGGTACATTGGTCTCTGATATTGCTACTGCAGTTTGGGGTAGCGGTACGCGTACTTTGACAGCTTTTGGCTCACTAGCTGCTGATGTTTGGAATGATGCTTATGCTGGCACCAGAAGATTAACTGATAAGGTATTATCTGGAGGCGGACATTTAGCCACAGAAATTTATCTTGATACCACTGCATCAGATTTGACCAATACTATCAACAGTGCTTCTTCTTCGATAGCAGTTATGGTCAATGATAATGTAAATAGTGTAGTTAATACTGCATCTTCGTCTTTGGCCTTGACTGTACCAGAGGCTGTTTGGACAAGTCCAGCTAGATCCCTCACTACCTTTGGAACACTTGCTTCAGATGTAGCGACTGCTGTTTGGGCTAATGGTACAAGATCTCTAACTACCTTTGGTACTTTAGTCTCAGATATTTGGTCTAACCCAACTAGAAGATTGTCAGATAAATTACTGGCT
>CAIRBL010000068.1 GCA_903876815.1 uncultured bacterium | reverse complement strand
GTAGCATTTTGAGTCAAAGATTCATAGTCTATCTTTAAATCTACCAAACGCTGATTTAACTCTTGAACAGTGGCCTCAGAATTAACCATGCTGTCCAAAATATCTTCATTTTGTGCTAATAACTGAAAAAACATAAATTAAATTTGCAAATAAACTTTATCATTATTTTTTAAACCTGCCGCATTTGCCTCATCAGTATCCAAATGTAAACGAGTTTGAAAATCACCAATACGTACTATAATATTTTTAAACTCCAACGCCCTATCGCCTTTTGTTAAAACAGAAATTTTCTGACCATTTTTTAGCTTCCATTTTTTAGCTGTCGTAAGATCAATGTGTAAATGTCTTTTGGCTACAATCACACCCTGTTTGAGCCTTAGTTGACCATTTGGTCCCACTAAAGTCGCTTTACTAGAACCAGATAAATCACCAGATAATTTCAAGCTTGGTTTAATTTTTAACAAAATACAATCTGACACTGATAACTCTACTTGTGTTTCTTTGCGCAATGGTCCAACTACTCTAAAAACTAATTTTTTATCGTTATTGACTATAGCAATCGTCTCTTTAGCAGCAAACTCACCACTTTGCGATAAATCTTTTTGTTTTTTTAAACTATAACCATTACCAAATAAAGTAAAGAGATCTTTTTCAGCTAAATGAATATGGCGTGCAGAAATTTCCACTAAAACTTGTGGCATATTATAAATTATATTTCTTTAAATCTTCGGCTTTCAAAATACCAACTTGCGCACCAATTTTCATAATCACGCTATTGCTATTTAAAAGCGCTAATTTCAATGCCTTGTCCACATCCTGACCATACTTTATCAAACCTGCCACAAAAGCTGCTCCAAAAGCATCTCCTGCGCCAGTAGTATTGATACCTTTTTTCTTGCCCGCTGCCCGAAAATAAACTTTTTTACCATCATACACATAAGCACCGCGAGCTCCATCTGTCACTACGGTAAATTTTTGTCCATAAACGTGCAAAGCTTTCAAAATAAAATTGATATTATTTTTAACTTCTGTTTTTTTGATAGAGACCAAAAGCTCTAAGGCTTCATCACGATTCACATCAAAAACTGTAGTTTGGGCAATGAATTTAGCTAATTTTTTTAAACCTAATTTTAATTGATCATGACCAGGATTCCAAGCAATCTGAATTTTTTTATTTTCACAATGTTTAAATAAAGCTTCTATTCTATGGGTAGAAGCGGCTTTGAGAGAAGTCAGATAAACCCATGGCGTTTTGATTTTTTTTACTATTTTTTCACTCAAATCCAAACAATCATTGGCACCTCTATAAGCAAAAATAACATGTTCATTAAAAGACCCGACATTGACAATAGCGGAAACTCCAGAATTTTTTTGAGCATTAATTTGTACTAAACTTGTTTCTATCTTTCTTTGGCGTAAATTATTTAAAATAGCTTTGCCAATTTCGTCTGTGCCTAAAGATAAAATACTTTGAGTTTTTAAACCTAAAGAAGAAAAATTAGCAGCCGCATTTGCCCCGCCACCGCCAAAGGTTAAATAAACTTCTTTGCTATAAAGTTTAGCACCATACTCAAAACCAATTAATCTTTGTTTTAGCAAATTATTTTTATTGTCAATCAATTCTGCTTCATCAGTATAAAACATGATGTCTTGAGTTGCGCCACCAATAGTTGTCACTAAAGTCCTCATAAAAATATCTAAAGATAACGATGATAATCTGTAAATTTTGATATCATCATTTTTAATAAAATAAGATAAACTGTAGACATCCCGGTGATAAAAAAGACTCTCATACCAAAAGATATGTCGTAGCTATTAATTTCTTCAATTAAAGTAATAAGCGTCATGATACCAATAGTCATGACTAACAAAAATAAAATTAATAAAATAGTAAAAATAATTTCCACTATTTGATAAATTTGCATATCAATATTATAACACAAATTAAATAAAAAATAACCCTTACAATTTTTTACTCGCAATATAATATCCCGCTACTGCCATCGCTACACCAACATTGAGGGATTCTTTTTCACCTTTCATTGGCAAGCTAATGATTTTATCTACCTGTTTTAATAAACTAGTTGAAACACCACGCACTTCGTTGCCCAGCAAAAGCGCCAAAGGAAACTGCGGTACAAAATCAAGATAATCAATAGCTAAGTCTGTTTTTTCTAAAGCGATAATCCTGACTCCGTCTTTTTTCAATCTTTTTAATAAGCTAGAAATATTTTTTGTCCCCTCCCAAGGCACTATATTTTCTGCACCCAAAGCAACTTTGGCAATTTCTTTACGTGGTGGACGACCAGTGTAGCCAGTCAAAAATATTTTATTAACGCCCAAGGCATCACTGGTACGAAAAATGGTACCGACATTGTATAGACTACGAATATTATGAGCAATAACGTAGAAATCATTATTCTTCATGATAAATATCTTCCTTTTTATCTTTCAAAAAACTCAGCCATTCTTCAAAGATAGCAATAAAAATTTTAAATGGCGCTTCAATAATATAATCCATGACAAAAGCAAAAACATTGATCTTTTTAAATTTGGTAGATAGCCAGCGACCAGCAGAAATGATTGGCAAAGAAAAGAAATCAATAAAAAACGCTAATACACCAGCTTTATTTTGAATCACTTTATACTCTTTGGCAGTGGTACGAATACGCAAAGCAAAAAAACTGACCATAGTCAAAAAGAATAAAAATAAGGTGCCACTCAATAAATTAAAGTTTAATTTTTGTAAAATGGAAATAATAAAACCAAAAACTATAATATACAAAATAGTAAACATAGAATAATAAAAAACCTTGAAGCCCCAATTTTGTCTATATTTTGGGTTTAATTTGCATAAAATAGATTTTGGTGGATTATTATAAATAATATTATGTAAATTGGTCAAAATTTTGTTAGTATTTTCTTTGCTTGGTGGCACAATAGTCAAAGCTATCAAAAACATCAAAAGTGGAGGAAAAGCAATATTAATAGTAATAGGCAAATAATTTATATGTTTCAAAATGTATAATTCATACGGCAGTTCCAACACTAATGCCAAAACCATTTTGGTAATAAAAATATAAATAATAGCACGAATAGAGCTTTGGCTAATTTTGTTACGAATAAACTTATAACGTTTACTAATCAAAATTTTTGCCTCAGCCGCCAAATCATCTGGTCTGATTAATAAACGTTCCAAATCCTCGCCTTGATTTAAAATCAGTTCATAGAGCACTTTAAAAGTCACCGCCTCTTCTTTGATAGCGTTGCTCAATTTTATTTGATATGGATGTTTCAAATGCGCTTTGGTGGTACGAAAAATAGCCGGAAAATTAGCTGCAATAAATTTGATTAATTTTTCATCAGCGTGTTTCCAATCTGAAAAATAAAGATTAAATAAATGATAAGAAATAATAGTGTCATCTGACTTAACTAAAATTTTATGAATAGCTACATAAAGCTGAATATTTTTTTCTCTAGTTTTTATTTCATCACCACTAAATTTGACCCTGTTTTTTACCATCTGATACATGGTCTCTATCAAGCTATCTTCAATGTCTTCAGGATTCAAAAGCATGTCAATCTCACAAGCCATGATGCCGATAATCCAATCAAAATAATTTTTACGTTCTTTCCCTTGATATAAATCATTGAGCAAAACAAACAAATCACCGTAACGACGAATAATCTGCGCTACTTCCAAAATCATTTTTTCTGGTATGGTGTTGTTTGGCAAATATTTGGAGCGGATCAAATCTTCAATCAAGCCCTTAGCAATGTGAGGCTTGAGGGTTTCCAAAATCAAACGACGACGTAAATTACGCTCAATCGCAAAACGACGCAATAAATGCGCCTCTTTAAAATCCACACTATTACGTAACTTTTCATACACAAAAGTTACACGTGAAGTAATATCTTCAACCTCAATTTTATTCTCCTCTTCTTTTAATAAATGACGCTGACGATAAATTTTGCTTAATTTTTGATATAAAGCAATAATACTTGGGGAAAGTTCCATAAATTTATTGATATAAAGCTATGGTTAAAATACCATAAAACAGCTTTTTTTTCAATAAAAAAAATCCCGCTTCGAGCGGGATTTTAAATTTAAAATTTATTTTTTCTTTTTTGTGACTTTTTTTACTGCTTTTACAGTTTCATCTTTTTTGGTAGTTTTCTTTGCAGCCTTAGGTTTGGTCTCGACATCTTCAAACATTAATTCCAAATCCTCGGCTTTAGCTTTTGTGGTAGCTTTGGGAGTTAATAAATTTAAGATTTGATCTAATTTTTTATTAACAGCGCTTAAAGTTTCCTTGAGCTGATCATTGTTTTGACCACGATCTGAGGATCTATTGTCACGTTGTGGTCTAGAATCGTTGTTTTTGAAACAATCATTGCAATAAACCGGCTTGCCTGAAGTTGGACGAAATGGCACTTCACAATCATTACCACAGCCATCACAAACAGCGTGATGCATTTCAGCTGGACCGCGATCTCTGTCTCTACCACCACCAAATCCGCGACCACCGCCAAAACCCCTGTCTCTACCACCACCAAATCCGCGATTAGCACCACCTCTATCACCACCAGATCTTCTATCTCGATTAAAATTTCCCATAAATTTATTGTTTATTCCGCCTCTGGCGGATTTTGCTTAATAAGTTAATCCCTATAATAACACATATTGACAAAAATAGCAAGTTTAATTCTATTCAGCTACTCAATAAACCCACCTACCTGTTTTTCCCATAGTTTCTTATATAAACCACCGTTTTTATTGGTTAATTCTTGATGTGTTCCTTGTTCTACTATTTTACCTTGATTTAGAACAATAATTCTGTCCATTTTCATAATAGTAGATAATCTGTGAGCAATAACTATCACTGTCTTATTTTTCATCAAATTAGATAGCGCATCTTGAATCAGTTCTTCGGACTCAGAATCCAAAGAAGATGTTGCTTCATCCAAAATCAAGATTGGGGCATTTTTTAAAATCGCTCTTGCAATAGCTACACGTTGTCTTTCGCCGCCAGAAAGTTTGACGCCTCTTTCTCCCACAAAAGTTTGGTATTTTTCAGAAAAACTATTGATAAAGCTATCTGCATAAGCCAGTTTAGCTGCTTGCACTATCTCTTCAAAACTTGCATCTGGCTTTCCATAAGCAATATTTTCTTGCAATGTCCGGTGAAATAATACCGGGTCTTGATTGACAAAAGAAATATTACGCCACAATGATTCTTGAGTAATTTTATTTATTTTTTGCTCATCAATCAAAATATCACCGCTAACCAAATCATAATTTCTCAATAATAAATTTAGCAAAGTAGATTTACCAGAGCCAGATGGTCCAACTAAAGCAATCTTTTCTTTGGCTTTTATCTTGAGATCAAAATTACTAATAATCTGTCGCGTTTGATTATAATTAAAATTAACTGCCCGAAATTCAATCTCTCCGGAAATTATCTTTAAATTTTTGGCGTTTTTTACATCTTTAATTTCATGCTCAGTCATCAAAATTTCTGTCATCTCTTCAGCATTAGCCATATTTTCATAATATTTTCTCACCAAACGACCAAAATTCCATAATCTCATAATAATATTTAACAAATAGCTTTGTAAAAGCACAAAATCACCAACAGTTAAAATATCTTTTTGCCATAAAATAATAGCGTAGTACATCACGCCGATTTCCAACAAAATCATAAACATCGCCTGACCAGCTTCAAAATAATTGCCTAAATTCCAAGTAAATTGAAATAATTTTTGAAATTCACCAACTACTTGAGAAAATAAATTTCTTTCTCTTTCATAACCATTAAATAATTTGACATTGCTATGATTAGTTATCGTGTCAGCCAAAACGCCAGTAACTTTAGAGCTTAAAGCTGCTCTTTGGGTGTCGTATTTTAGTTTATAAATACTAAAAAAGTAATTAATTAAAATATAAACTACTACCCAAGCTAAAATACCAAGGCCAATCAAAATATTTTTTTTGGTCAAAACAAAAATCACTGAAGCTGTTATCACTATCATTGGCAACAAATCCCAAACAATCATGTCAGTGATCATCTCAAAAGAGTGAGAAAAACGATTAACTTTTTTGACTAATGAACCAACAAAATTATTATTAAAAAAAGAAACTGAATGTTTGTGCAGATAACTAAAAGAAGTATTTTCTAAATCAGCCATGGCATTAGTCTGAAAATAAGCCATAAAAAACGTTACTGCTCGCCAACAAAGCCAACCTAAAAAATATACCAAGGAAATTTTTCCTAAAATAACCACCAAAGCATTGCCTTCCCTAACGCCGCTGGAGTTAACTAACACATCAAAAAACTGCTTATAAAACAAAGGGGCAATGATATTTGTAACAGCGCCACCAATCACACCAAACAAAATTACTAAAACAGACCACTTGTAATGCCACAAATGTTGCCAAAAAATTCTAAATGTGTGTTTAGTTAAATATTGCATAAGTCCGAATATTATAGCATAATCTCTGACAAAAAACACCCTAAATAATTCAGAATGTATTTTGTAGCTATTTAAACTGAGCGACGGCGACGGAAATTTCCACCTCGTCTTTGTCCAGATCTTGCAGTCCGAGAACGCTCCGGAGCATAATTTGATTTATATGACTCTCTAGGCATTACTTTGGCAGCTGCTAAAGTTGGCGTCAAAGAAATAGGAATAGTTTTCTTGATCAATCTTTCAATTTGTCTGATAACTAATTTTTCATCACCACCCGCAAAAGAAATAGCCCGACCAGCTGAGCCAGCACG
>CAIRBL010000067.1 GCA_903876815.1 uncultured bacterium | reverse complement strand
GGAGAAGATTTATTACTGATATTTTTTTCTTTGTCTATCACCAATAAATTTTCTTTTCTCCTGAGAGTTAAATCGTCATTTGAGGCTTTTACCAGA
Source organism: uncultured bacterium (assembly GCA_903876815.1). Classification (GTDB taxonomy): domain Bacteria; phylum Patescibacteriota; class Patescibacteriia; order UBA1558; family GWA2-36-10; genus CAIRBL01. The sequence continues at coordinate 6,282 of CAIRBL010000067.1, read as the reverse complement.
GTTTTAATTTCCATGTTAGGAGATTTTTGACAACTCTGATCTCTTATTTGTTTTTGAAAGTACATAAGCAAATTTTTGTTTTAATTTTTAAGCATACAATGTGTACGGTGCCCAACTAAATAATAATAAAATTAAAATGGGCGTCCACGTACTTTGTGCTATTATATTAGTTTGCATATTTTTATGAAGTAAAAATGGCTGTTTCTAGGATAAAGAGAGCAAGCAACAACCAGCTTTCATGGGTTTCCCAGTTGGGAACGGCTTTGCGACTTGTGAGATGAAAAGATTTTACACATTTACACTCACCACTTGAACAATCTTTACATTGTTGATTTTCGTTTTCCATATTTTTGTTTTTATTTTTGATTAATTATTTAATTTAAACTTGTGGCAATTTCAATGCCATCATTGTAAATGATAACACCGCACACAAAGTGATAATTGCCCAATACTCCGCATTTTTTAACCTTGGTTCTCCTTTGGAAGAACACATGCGAAAAGATTTGACTTGCGACATAAATTTTTTGCTTACTTTTTAAGCGTTAATTAATTATTTAAAAATTCGTGGATTTTAAAATAAATTATTTTGTCCAGCTACCCAAAGAAAAAGAAAGGCACCCGAAGCACAAAATACAAAGATCAACCAATAGTCACTATTTCTTAAAGCTTTATTTTTGCCACTAGAAATTAGCTGAAAAGAGTGAATACTGTCATAACCTGGACTCATAGCCCAAGGATCCTGGCCTTGGCTTAAATGAAATGATTGTAATTCTTTTGACATATGATTAAATAAAAATAAAAGCTGGCTATCTGAGGAGAAAAAGCTCTCCGTCAAATCTTGCCAACTTTTATTATTGATAAACTAAGTTTAGCATAAAAAAACGACTTTGTCAATCTATCTTTTACTAAATTTTAGCTAAAATTAGCAAAAATATTACAAAATTGCTATCACTTTTGACAACTTTTAAGGCTTTTGTTATACTTTAGTTAACTAAAGTGAATTAAAAAACCCAATGAAATCAAGCCAAAATTATAATCAACACCTTTATCAGGCTTTACTCAAACTACACAGTCACGAAGAAATGGGTCGCTTCTGTCGCGATTTATTGACCAAAAGTGAAATAAAAGAACTTTCTGCTCGCTTACAAGCAGCTATGATGCTAAAAAAACAACTGTCTTATCAAGAGATAATTACTGAAACCGGCCTATCCTCGGCTACTATTGCCAAAATTTCTCATAACTTAAAAAACGGCTTAGGTGGCTACAAACTAGTCTTAAAAAGATTAGCTGATCAAGAAAGCCTTGAAAATAAAACAAAAAATTGATATTATAAACAAAATTATTTACTAAAAAATATATGAAAATTGAAGTAGACAGAGAGTTATGTATTAGTGTTGCTGCTTGTTTACAAGCTGCACCCAATACCTTTGAGCTTGATGATGACGGTATTGCGGTGGTCAAAAATCCTACTGGAGATGATAAAGAAGCCATTTTACGAGCTGCCCAAAGCTGTCCAGTCAACGCCATCATCTTAACTGACGATGACGGCACCCAGCTTTGGCCAAAATAATAGTTGCTTAATAATAGGCTACAAGAAATTGTAGCTTATAGTTAATTAAATATTAGCCCTTTTATATATGCAAAATACTAATGTTCTTAAAGTTGGCGATCAAGCACCTGACTTTACTTTAAAAAATCAAGCTGGCAAAGAAATAAGCCTCAAAGATTTTTTAAACAAACAAAATATTTTATTGATTTTTTACCCTGGAGACGCTACACCGGGTTGTACCGCACAACTTTGTGCTATCCGTAATGACTTTAAAAAATTTCAAGACCAAAATATAGCTGTCTTTGGCATCAATCACGCTGATGAAGATTCACATCAAAAATTTATTGCTAAAAACCAATTTCCTTTTGACTTATTAATCGACGCTAATAAAGAAGTTTCAAAAACATACCAGGCTATCAAATCATTTTTTGGTAAACCGATCATTGCCCGCACTGTGGTTTTGATAAATAAAAAAGGAGAAATAATTTTTCTAAAAAAGGGCACACCAAGTGACGCAGAAATCTTGAGTGCTTTAAAATAATAATTAAATCATCCGGCGTATGCCGGACAAAAATATATGGAAAAATATAAAGTTTTGGACTTACCCTATGCTTATGACGCTTTAGAGCCATACATAGACAAAGCCACGATGGAAATCCATCACGACAAACATCATGCCACTTATTGCACTAAGCTTAATGAGGCCATAGACAAATATCCTGAGCTATTTACTCAAACAGTTGAAGAACTTTTACAAAACTTGGATTCAGTACCTGAAGATATTCGCCCAATGGTCAAAAATCATGGTGGCGGACATTTACATCACAGTTTGTTTTGGCAAATGTTAAGAACGCCTCAAGAAAATAATAAAGCTAGCGGAGAATTGTTAAATAAAATAGAAGAAACTTTTGGCTCTTGGGAAAATTTTCAAACTGAATTTAATAATGCAGCCTTAACTGTCTTTGGTTCTGGTTGGGCTTGGCTAGTGTTAGAGGCTGGCGTTTTAAAAATCACCAAAACCGCTAATCAAGATAGCCCAGTGACTTTAAAACAAACTCCTTTATTAGGTATTGATGTCTGGGAACATGCTTATTACCTCAAATACCAAAATCGCCGTCCAGAATATATCACTAATTTCTGGCCAATCATCAACTGGGGCTATGTAAGTGAGCTTTACTTAAAAAATAAATAAATTACTGAACAATAAAACTTCTCAACTCGCTTTACTCGCTCGAAGACATGAAACCTTTGTGTTCGAGCTTGTCGAGAACCGAGCTTGTCGAGAACCGAGCTTGTAAATAACTTAAAATTAAAAAATATAATTAATAATTTAAAGAAAAATTTTATGAATAAAGAATATATGGATGAATGTTGCGGTGGCAATTGCGGCTGCGACAATAATAAAGAAGGTGCTGAGCAAAATGATTGTTGCTGTGGAGCTTGCTCACCAAAAATTGGTCATGCTGCACCAAAATTTATCACCGAAGCTTATCACGAAGAACAAGTAAAAAAAATTGCCTTAAATGATTATAAAGGCAAATGGGTAATTTTATTTTTCTACCCAGCTGATTTTACTTTTGTTTGTCCCACTGAGCTTGGTGATGTAGCTGATCATTATGAAGAAATAAAAGCTTTGAACGCTGAAGTTTTATCTGTCAGCACCGACACTGTCTTTGTGCATAAAGCTTGGCATGAAGAATCAGAGACTATCAAAAAAATAAAATTTCCTATGCTAGCTGATCCAACTGGCAAAATCACTCGTAGCTATGGCGTCATGATTGAAGAAGAAGGTTTGGCCTTACGTGGAACTTTTATCATCGATCCAGAAGGCAACTTAAAAACTATCGAAGTTCACTACAATGGCATAGGTCGTTCGAGTAAAGAATTATTACGTAAATTACAAGCTGCGCAATTTGTCCACAAATATGGCGATCAAGTTTGCCCAGCCAACTGGGAACCAGGCAAAGACACTTTAAAGCCTGGTTTAGACTTGGTAGGAAAAATTTAATTTGCTCTTATTATCCTCTCTTAGCCGAACCCGCATATGCGGGTTCGGTTTTTGTTTTCTTTCCGGTCCCTGCCTACCGGCAGGCAGGCGACTTTGGCGGTAAAATCTAATTTCAGCTATAATAAAGCTATAATAAAAAATAAAATGCCAAAAATAAAATTAACAAGTTTTGGAGCAGCCGAAGAAGTAACTGGCTCTTGCCATTTATTGGAAATCGATGATTATAAATTATTGGTTGACTGCGGCTTGTTTCAAGGCTCTCATGACAACTATCTCAAAAATTGGGAAAACTTTAGCTTTGATGCCAAAAAAATAAATGCCGTGATTTTGACACATGCGCACCTTGATCATTGTGGACGCTTGCCACTTCTGGCGCAACACGGCTACAAAGGAAAAACCTATACTACTCCAGCTACCAGTGAATTAGCTAACATTATTTTAATAGACAATCAAAATATTTTAGCCGAAAAAGCTAGAGAACAAAATTTGCCTCTACTCTATTCACCAGCTGACGTCAAAAAAATGATTGACTCTTGGGAAACAGTCAATTATTACCAAGAAAAAAAATTGAGCTCCGATATTAGTTTCAAATTTTATCATGCTGGACATATTTTGGGCGCCTCAATAGTTGAAATAAAAATTAAAGACCACAAAAAAGGTACAGAAAAAATTATTGTTTTTTCTGGAGACTTAGGCGGTGAAGATATGCCACTAGTCCAAAATGTAGACTACCTCACACAAGCTGATGTGGTGGTGATGGAAAGTACTTATGGCAATCGTGTACATGAAAATAAACAAGATCGGGAAAAAAAATTATTAACTGCCGTCAAAGAAGTAACGCTCAAAAATTCTGTTCTCATTATTTCTATCTTTGCCATGGAACGTGCTCAAGATGTCTTAAAAGTCTTGAATGATTTTTATGAAAACCATCTAGACTTTCGAGTACCTGTTTATTTAGATAGTCCACTGGCAACTGCTGCTACCAAAATTTATCGTCAACATTTAAATCTGTTAAAACCAGAAGTACAAGATATTTTAAAACATGATCGTGATATCTTTGTGTTTCCACATCTCAAAATTACCCCCAACTCTCGCGAATCACAAAAGATAAATAGCGCCCCTAACCCAAAAATTATTTTAGCGGGAAGTGGTATGGCCGAAGGTGGACGACTCACTCACCACCTTGCTCGCTATATCGAGAACCCCAGCAACCATATTTTATTTATGGGCTTTCAAGTGCCTGGAACTTTGGGCCACGAACTAACTCATGGCGCTTATGATTTTGATTATTATGGAAAAAATATCAAAGTCAAAGCCGTTGTGGATCAAATAGATGGCTTTTCTGCGCATGCTGATAAAAATCAGCTACTCAAATGGCTCGGCTGTTTTCAAAACAAACCACAAATATATTTAAGTCACGGCGATAAAACTATCATGGAAGAATTTATACCCACTATCAAAGAAAAGCTTGACTTAAACGCTAAAATATTAAAGAATAAAGAGTCCGTACCTTTCGTATTTGAAGTCTAAACACCGGAGGCAATCATGCAAGCGCTGACAATTTTTGTAGCTTTTGAAGCTCCGTCTGACAAGGTTCTTGGTGAGCGTGGTGTTGCTATGCTAGCTCAACTGAGAAGCTTAGCTAGCGGTCTCGGCCATCACATCACAAACAAGGATCAAGCCTTGATCCTTGTCACCCTGCAAGCTGGTAGCGACGAAAATCTATCACTGCGCATCGCCAATCTCAAAAGTGAACGCTTCTATAGTGGTCAAATCAGTTTGATCAGACAAAGCATCGAGGTATTCGGTAGCAGCGCAACTGTTAAGCGCGCTCTTGGTCATCGACGCAGTGTACCGGAAAAAATCTTAAACCTCATTGAGATTCTTGCTCAGCACTAAAAAGGAGCCGCACCATGCCCAAGGAAATGCAAAAAACTTTCTTGGTGCTCAGTAACCAAGAATCTAGCCATCTCGCAGCCGAGATCACAAGCCTCATGGAAGCAGACGGCTATAAATCCTGTCACATTTGTGATGATCCGCGTGTCACAGTGATCGTGGGTTTGGAACAAGAGGTTCAGCTGTGGCCAAACCACGGACGCAATGCCCTGCAATGGCTACGCGAAAGTGTGGATGGCTTAAGCTTTGGCGGTTCAGCCATTGTCTTTTGTCCAACATACTTAAGCACTGACCAACTCCGCTTGTTGGATGTAGAAAATCTTGATTTGCCGCCAGATCACGGCGCACGTCAACTGGTCAAGGTTTTTTACAGCAGCGCTGAGCTTTTGGGCAAGCTTCAAGAAATCCCCGAGGACTTTGTACCTTGGGAAGACGAAGAGTGAAGACTCTGACGTCTGCTCGTCAAATACGTAACAACGTAGATGACGAGCAGACGTTTTTTTGTTTAAATACAAAACTACCAAAGCTGGTAGTTCTTAAAAAGCTATTTTTTTCATTTATCTCCTCTGATTAAGCGGATTTTCTACTTCTTGGGTATTTCTATCATCTTGCTTTTGCTCAAGTCGCGGATATTTTTCTAAATCCAAATCTCCCACATACAAAACCGGGTCCATCAAAGGCCCAGCTGGCGCTTTTGGCATCGCTGGCTTATTTTCTACCTTTTTTGCCTTTTCTCCCCTATTCTTAAAGTTATGTTTTGGCTGCTTTTTGAAAGCCATATACAATTTATTTAATAATCAAAACTTCCTCAAATATAACAAAAATAAGG
>CAIRBL010000066.1 GCA_903876815.1 uncultured bacterium | reverse complement strand
ACAAAAAAACTTGATTGAACAAAGTTGAATAAAAACCATCTCCAATAAAATAGTATGAAATAATTGTTCCAAAGCTAAATACTAAATATGCTAATATTAATTTTAAAAAAATATTTTTATTGTTTTTTGAATCCATCAATATGCTATCGAGAACAAGATAAAGCAATCCTGTTATCAAAATCATTATGAAAATAGTAAAAATACTAAAATAATTCACAAAAATAACCTGATCGTAGGCTATATTATTTGTTAATTTTTTAGCAAACATTTCTGCTATCCAAGCATTACTATGAAAACCTAATGGATATGCAATTTCAAGACTATTGCTATCTACAATATTTTTAATCCATATAAGATGATTGGCAGCATCTTGAGTGTATGAAAAGATAGGAAGTCTAATACCATTTTTAAAACTGATAGTTGCCTGATAAAAAACAATGCAAGTTAAAAATGTTAAGAAAATTAAGCCAATATCAGTTGAGTTTATGGTAAAAATTTCTTTTTTTGATTTATTAATAAATTTACTCTTTACAAGAAAAAACCAAATTGCTAAACAAATTAAATGAATAATTGGCAAAAAATTTATATTTAGTGAATTTTTTAAAATATAAACAAATAAAAAATAAAAACTATTTACACCTAAAAATATTGCGGAAGAAAAAAATAAACGAGAAACAAATCCCCTTGGTTTTTCTAGAAGCATTGAATAAAAAAATGGAAAAATAATCAATGACAAATATACGAACATAACTTTATTTTATACTATTAAAAAACAACTTCATATCTCACATTTAAGTAAATTAAGTAATAATCTTATTCCACAATAATTTAGACAGTTTCATACGTAAATTAGACGGATCAACAGACAATCGATCTAAGTTTTCATATATATAGATAATATTGTCAATCCAATATTCATCTTCTTTTTGCTTGTTTTTCGGTACAATAAATAAAAATTTTGAATTTATTTCTATACCTTCAGCCCCAACAGTAGTGGTTATAACAGGTCTCCCATAAGATAGGCTCTCCAAAATTTTAACTCTTGTTCCTGACCCAGAAAAAATTGGGGCTACTAAAATATCTATCTGCGAATAAAAATCTTTTAAATTTTCAACATGATTAATAAATTCAACATTATAATTATTTTTAGCTATAAAATTTTCTTCATTATTCTTTCCTAAAATTATAGCTTTAAAATTTATTTTTCTCTCAATAAATCTTGGATTTATTTTATTTAAAATAAATTTTATGGCAATTCTATTTGGAGAATGAGAAGATGAACCTATAAAACCTATTGTCAACATGTTGTCTGTTTTTTTTGGTAAAAAATTTATATTATCTATACCATTCTGACTAATTTTTATATTTTTAATGCCGTATATTTTTTCTACATAGCTAGCATCTATTTTGGACATTACTAAAATCTCTCTAAAAAATTTAAGGTATTTTTTTTCGTACAAGTAAATTTGAACAACACTTACTAACCTGATAAAAACAAAGAGAGGATTAAATGTCTCAAAAGCTCTTCTCCAAAAAGAAACAACGGAAACATCAAGAGCTACAAATTTTATATACACATAATCCTGCAAATATCTTTGTAAATAAAGAAGTTGTGTAGACTCAATTCTTACTTCATCGAAATTAATCTTTTTTTCAATCTCAGCTAACTTAGCAATAAGACTATTGCTGAAATAATTAGAAAAATGATACGGAATCCCAGTTTTAAAACTATTTATTACAGATTTAGATTCGCACTCAATGGGCTCAAAATAAACAGCGTGTTTAATTAAAAAATTACTATCTTCTTTTTTAATTACAAAGTTTTTCTCAATAAAGAAATAAAAATAAATATTATATTTTTTACTTAAATACAGAATTGTTTGCTTAATTCTAGTAGCACCTCCACTTATTTGTGGAAATGGAGAAATGCCAGAAATTAATAATAATTTTGGTTTTGTCATCAGAAACGTCGTATAATTTTTAAATTAATTAATATTCTTCCAACTAAAGTTTGTCTAAAAAGAAACTGTTTTTTTAATTGTTCTATGTGCTCTTCTGAAAACATATCTTTTAAAACTAAGTCTCGCTCTTTGTCTAAAATATCTATTTCATTTGAACTAATTCCAGTGACATCGTAGTAAACTATTGGAGTAGGCAAGTGCTTCCAAGTACATTTTCCACTTATATAAACAGTTAAATTAAAGGCCCAATCCGAAACAATTTTTAGATCTTCACGATAAAAACCAAATTCATCAAATAAATTGCGTTTAAAAAACATTGACTGATGACAAAGCGAATAACGATAAAAGAAAAGCTCGGTTAAAATGCTTGGCTGCTCGTACACCTCAATTAGATTATTTGAAAGATTTAACCTTTTTGCGTCAGCATAAATGATATCGAAATCAGGTTTATCATTGAAAACACGATTTAAGGAATCTTCATCAAGAAAATAATCGCCACTATGTAAAAACATGACATATTCGCCATTAGATTTTTTTATACCCTGATTAATGGCGTTATAAATACCCCCATCTTTTTTACTCTGCCAAAAAGAAATGTTTTTTTTATTTTGCTTAATAAGGTCAACACTCCCAACAATTGAAGCTCCATCTATAATACTAAATTCATAGTAAGTGAATGTTTGTGATAAGACACTCTCAACAGTTTTTTTTAAACCAGAAATATTATTTAGGTTTATTGTAACAATGCTTAATTTCATCTAGAAAAAATCCATTTAAATGTAATTATTTTATAAATTAATTTAATAAAATTCATCAATTTCCAACTACGCGAGGAATATATCTCATTTAGCTGTCTTTCTTTAAAATCTCGATCAGCTTTTAAATAAACAAATTTTTTTCTCATATCATCAATATCAGATATATATTTATCATATTCAAAATAAATATTTCCTTTTAACTTATTAGCCAAAGATAATGGTATGGCAATATCATTCTTACAATATATGCTTTCAGCATCATTTTTATTAAAATTACAAAGAGACTTATAATTTTTATAATAAGATTCTGAAACCTCTTTAACGCTCTGGGTTTGGTTTTCATCAGATACTCCCCCCAATCTAAATGTGACAAAAGTTTTATTAACAAAAACTGAACTATAATTTTTCAAACAAAGTCTTAAAACCAAATCGTAATCTCCAGCACTTCTAAATCTAGCATCAAATTTTCCTTCTTTTACCAGAGCATCTTTTCTAATAAACATTGTTTGATGACAAAAAGGCATCGTATGATAAACATTTTTAATATTTGGTTTCAAATGCGGATGATTCTTATAAATAGAACTTCCTTTTTCAGCTAGCATTAATACTGGAGCATAAGAAAAAGCCGCATTACTTTTTTCCAAGGCGAATACTGAATCCTTTATTCCATCTCTTCCATGATAATAGTCGTCTGAATTTAAAAAGGCTACATATTTGCCTTTAGAAAGACTTACTCCCTTATTCATTGCATCATAAATACCATTATCTTTTTCCGTTATATATTTAATCCAACCATTTTTCTCATATTCATTCAACAAATCGACTGTTCCGTCAGTTGATCCGCCATCTATGACCAGATGCTCGATATTCTTATAAGATTGATTGCGAACTGATTCTAAACATTGAATTAAAAATTCTTTTCTTCCATTCTTTAGAGGATTGAAGATTATTGTTACAATAGAGACAAGAGGACTTTTGTTTATTTTCATATATTTTAAATAATTATTTATTTTTCAATAAAATCAATTATTTTT
>CAIRBL010000065.1 GCA_903876815.1 uncultured bacterium | reverse complement strand
CCCGCATGCCCTTTACCAAAGACCTGCCACCCAATGACTTGTTTGCACCCGTTGCATTGCAAGAACTGGCCAGCCGCCTCACCTTTCTGACCCGTGAACGCGGCCTGGGTCTGCTCACCGGCGAAATTGGTTCCGGCAAATCTTATATTGGTAAAAAACTTGTTGAATTAGCCAAAAAAATGGGTGTTCAAGCTCATAATATTGAATTAGATCATCTGTCTTGGCAAATTCAATCTGATCTTCAAGAAGAAAAATATGCAATAGTTAGAAAACAAATCATTGATTTTTTTGGTCAAGAAGTTGCCAATGCCGATGGTAGCATTAATCGTAAAATTTTGGGTGAAATTGTTTTTGCTGATCGTCAAAAATTAGATCGTCTCAATGAGATTATGGAGGTGCCAATCTTAGTTAGATTGCGCAGAGAACTAAAGGACAAAAAAGGCTTGATTATTCTGAATGCGGCTCTATTGGTAGAGGCAGAAATGAGTCAGCTTTCTAATTACAACATGATACTTTTGTCGGTTGATCAAAAAATTCAGGAAGAAAGACTTTTAAATCGTGGTTTAAATAAAGAGCAGATTAAACACCGCATTAACAGCCAATATAATTTTGCTCACAAGAAAATTGTTTTGGAGAATGAAATCAGAGAACAAAATCAAGGCAAATTATGGTCTTTGAAAAATAATTCTGCTAGTGATTCTCAAATTGATAAGCTTTTAAATGATATTCTTCTTTATTTTGCTATTAATAAGAACGCCTAGCTTAAATTTTACTAGTGCATATATAAGAGCGCAAAGAATAAAAATGTAAGCTGGAAAGCTCCAATGAGCAAAGCTCCATACTTTAATTGTTAAAAGTGTTATTCCTGAGTTGATCATGGCGAATAGAAAAATTGTGCTGTTTTCTGTTTCTGGTTGACGATAAGATTTTATGATGGTTGGAATTGAAGCAAACGCATCAGCTAAAATTGCGAAGAAAATGGCAAGATTTCCTTCTCCAGTTAGCTTCCAAATGATAATTGCAAATATCGAGATAGCTCCATAAAAATAATCCATTTTGCTTAATTTCCAGTAAGCTTTTTTATTAACAAAAGATGCAATGACAATAAGTAGAGGATTGAATCCTGCCATAAAAGTCATTAATGAAGTTAAACCGACTCCTTTGTCTATTTCTGCGGCAAAAGCTATTGCTGGAGCTAGTGCCCACAAAAACCAGGAAACCCTATTTGGTTTTGTTTTACCTTTGAGAGTATCTATTAAATAACTGAGTCCGCCATAAAAAGAAAGAATTGCTCCGAGAATAATAAATTTTTCGCTTATCATGTTCTTAATCTTAACATCAACTTAGCTCAATAGAAATTGGGCAGTGATCTGAGCCTAAAACTTGTGGATGAACTTCTGCACTTTTTAGATTTTTTAGTAAATTTTGGCTAATGAAAAAATAATCAATTCTCCAGCCAACATTTCTTTGTCTTGCTCCAGATCTTTGACTCCACCAAGTATATGCATCTTTTTTTGCTGGATTTATGTGGCGGAAGCTATCTATAAAACCAAGTTCTAATAACTCATCAATCCAAGCTCTTTCTTCTTTGAGAAAGCCAGAAATTAACTCGTTTTCTTTTGGTCTGGCTAGGTCAATTTCTTGATGGGCGGTATTCACATCGCCACAAATAACAATATTTTTTTCTGTTTTCAATAATTTTTTTAGATAATTAAGCAAAAAATTGTAGTAATCCATTTTATAAGCCAATCTCTCCACTGAAGCTTTGCCATTTGGGAAGTAAATGTTGAAGAGTGTGAAGTTTTTGTATTTAGTGATGATGGTGCGACCTTCTTGATCAAACTTTTGATTATTAAGGCCAATTTGGATTGATTCTGGCTTAATTTTGCTGTAGGTTGCAACTCCGCTGTATCCTTTTTTTACTGCTGCTGCGAATGAACTCTCAAATGGGCCTATTTCCGTCAAATCAAAGCTTAGTTGATCGGGTGAAGCTTTGGTTTCTTGCAGACAAACTATGTCGGCATCCAAGTTATTAATCCAATCAAAAAATCCTTTTTTAGCAATAGCGCGTATTCCGTTCACATTCCAAGAATAAATCTTCATATTATCTAAATTATAGCGTATATTTAAGCCAATATTTGTTATGTCTAATTTAAATGAATTCGATCGTTTAGTTTTTTTGACTTTGGCTTATAGCAGTTGCTTCTCTTTCGCTCTTTCATTTGATGAAATAATTTTAAGATTGCCAAAAACGTCAAATCTTTCTCATTTAATGGTTAGTGAAAATTTTAAAAATAATAAAAAATTTTTTATTACCAAGAAAAAAATAGAATATTCATTAAAAAAATTATTAAAATTGT
>CAIRBL010000064.1 GCA_903876815.1 uncultured bacterium | reverse complement strand
TTTGTAATAATAAATTTTTTAATTCGTTTTCGGTAAAGCTATGGTACTAACGCCATAGTTTTTGTTTATCACCTAAATATTTTTGCCAAGAAATAAAAACATCATTCCAAGCACGTTTTTTCCACCACCGACTAAAAAAGTTTTTAAAATATTTTTTTTGTCTCAAGTCCCAATTAGTCATAAATAAATAACCCTCGGGCTTTAGAGCTTGATAAATATTTTTTAAAACTGCTATTCTTTCTTTTTTATTTTCTAGATGATGAAAAGAAGCGATCAAAAATATCATATCATAATGATTTTTTTCTAAATCTACTTTAGTAATGTCGGCTACTTGAAAATGAAAGCCCGGCCATTGTTTTTTAGCTTCAGCGATTAAGTTATCTGCAAAATCAATACCTAAATAAGCAAACTTTTTATTAGTTTCTTGTAAAATTTTTAATAAACGACCATTACCGCACCCCAAGTCTAATACCTTGAAATTATCCTGTATATATGGTATAAAAACTTGTAATTCTTCCCACGGAAAAACTCGTGAAGCAGAAAATTCTTCAGCAATAGCGTTATAAATTGTTTTTAAATCATTTGACATGGCAAATATAATAGACGAAAAAATTTTAGAAAATATTGTCCTAGAGCTGGCAAATACCAAATATGCCACAGATTTAGACTTTGTCAAAAAATTAAGACAAGTCTTTTCTACTGAACATCTAGCACCCACTACTAAAGCTAACCTAATTTTGGTTTATCGTCAATTGGTAAAATCAGGTCGTCTACAAAATGACGAAAGAATCGCTGAATTATTTACTAAACGCGCCGTGAGAACTTTGTCTGGCGTTTCGGTCATTACAGTTTTGACTAAACCTTTTGTCTGCCCAGGAAAATGTATCTACTGTCCAACTGAACCAGACATGCCAAAAAGCTATTTATCAAATGAACCGGCAGCGATGCGGGCTAAGATGAATTTGTTTGATGCTGAACGCCAAGTACGAATGCGTATTCAAGCTCTAGAAAATAATGGCCACTTGGTAGACAAAATAGAGATTCTAGTTTTGGGTGGCACTTGGTCAGTCTATCCAGATCAATATCAACATGATTTTATTCGTGACTGTTTTTATGCAGCTAACACTTTCGGTGAAGCTAAAAAACGAGAGAAGCTCCCTCTAGCCGAAGAACAAGATATCAATGAAACCGCTCGTTATAAAATCATTGGTTTAACTTTAGAAACTCGTCCTGATTTTATCAATGCTACAGAAATAAAAAAACTTAGAAACTTAGGCTGTACTCGCGTGCAGCTTGGCGTCCAACACACGGACAATAAAATTTTAGAATTAATTCAACGTGGTCATACAATAGAACAATCAATTCTGGCTACTCGCATGCTGAAAGATGCGGGCTTTAAAGTCGATCATCACTACATGCCAGATTTACCAGGCTCCACTCCAGAAAAAGATTTGGAAATGTTTAAATATGTTTTTAATTCTGAAGATTTACAGCCAGATCAGCTAAAAATTTATCCTTGTGTGGTAAATGAATTTGCCGAGCTTAATAAATGGTTTCAAGCAGGCAAGTATAAACCTTTTAGTGAAAAAGAATTATTGGACTTGTTGCTTGAGGTCAAAAAAATAGTGCCACCATATATGCGTATCAATCGTTTGATCCGTGATATCCCAGAAGAAAGTATTATTGCTGGCAATAAAATAACAAACTTAAGACAATACTTACAAGCTGAACTAAAAAAACAAGGCACAGCTTGCCAGTGCTTACGTTGTCGGGAAGTCAAAGGTGAATTATTTGATATTAAGAGCGTAGAATTAGTTATTCGTCAGTATCGCGCCTCTTGTGGAACTGAATGGTTTTTGAGTTTTGAAAATCATGACCAAACTAAAGTCTATGCTTTCTTACGTTTACGTATCAATGATAAAACACAAGAAAATATTTTTCCTGAACTACAAAATGCTTCACTAGTACGCGAGCTGCATGTCTACGGTAAAATGATTCCAGCGACCAACGATGAAACTGCTGACGAGAGCGAAGCAATTTCTAATACTCAACATTTAGGTTTAGGTAAAAGATTGATGGCCGAAGCTGAACGCATAACTAGCGAGCAAGGTTTACATAAAGTAGCGGTTATTTCTGGCATTGGTGTGAGAAATTATTATCGTAAACTTGGCTACGAACTAGAAGGAACTTACGTGACCAAAAATTTAAAATAGTGCTATAATAAAGCCATGAAAAATCTACAAGCAAAAGATCCGCAAATTGCGGAATTAATTAAGCAAGAATTAACTAGACAAAGAACTGGCGCGGAAATGATCGCCAGTGAAAACTTTGTCTCCTCAGCCGTCTTAGAAGCAACCGGTTCTATTTTGACAAATAAATATGCTGAAGGCTATCCAAATAAAAGATACTATGGTGGCAATGAGTTTATTGATCAAATAGAGTCACTTGCTATTGAACGTGTTAAAAAATTATTTGGCGCTGAGCATGCCAATGTCCAGCCTCATGCTGGCTCACAAGCCAATGCCGCCGCTTACTTTGCGGTCTGTGAATTACACGATATTATCTTAGGCTTTTCTTTGGCTCACGGCGGACATTTGACTCATGGTCATCCAGTTAACTTTTCTGGCAAGAGCTATAACTTCGTTAGCTACGGTGTAGATAAAGAAACAGAAATGATTGATTATGACGAAGTAAAAAAACAAGCCGAACTTCATAAACCAAAAATTATTTTAGCCGGTGCTTCTGCTTATCCGCGCCTTATTGATTTTAAAAAGTTTAAAGATATTGCTGATAGCGTCGGTGCATATTTGATGGTAGACATGGCACATATTGCTGGCCTGGTTGCTGCAGGACTTCATCCTGATCCAGTACCGGTAGCTGACATCGTCACTTCTACTACCCACAAAACTTTACGTGGTCCACGTAGTGGTTTTATTTTATCTAAAATCAACGATCGTTTACATCCTGAAGATAAAAAAAATCTAGCCCAAAAAATAGACTCAGCTGTTTTTCCGGGTTTACAAGGCGGACCATTAGAACATGTGATCGCTGCCAAAGCAGTGGCTTTTCAAGAAGCTTTAAGTCCAGAATTTAAAATTTATCAACAACAGATTTTAACCAATGCCAAAGTCTTAGAAAATAAATTTAAAGCTGCTGGCATCAGATTAGTTTCTGGTGGCACAGATAATCATTTGTTATTATTAGATGTCAGTGTTTTAGGCTTGAGTGGCCAAGAAGCAGAAACTTTGTTAGACCAAGTAGCAATTTTTACTAACAAAAATATGATCCCTTATGACACACGTAAGCCAATGGATCCATCGGGCATTAGACTCGGTACCGCCGCATTAACTACTCGTGGTTTAAAAGAAGCGGAGATAGAAATCATCGCTAATGTTATAATTGATACTCTCATCTCTCGACAAGCTCGAGACAAACAAGCTAAACAAGAAAATAAAGAAAAAGTTTTGGCTTTAATGAAAAACTTTCCTCTTTACCCTGAACTATAAAATTACTTAAAATGGCAGAAATAATTGATGGCAAAAAAATAGCCGAGGAAATCAAAGCGGATTTGGCAAAAGAAATTTTCCAAAATTTTTATAAACCAAATTTAGCTGTTATTTTAGTGGGCTCTGATCCAGCCTCACAACTTTATGTATCTTTAAAAAAACAAGCAGCGAAAAAAGTTGGTATTGAATTTCATGAATATTTAATGCCAGAAAATACACCACAAGAAAAAATCTTGGAAGCAATTGATTTTTTAAATCATGATGAAAATATTGACGCTATTTTAATACAATTACCATTACCAAATAATTTAAATACTGATAAAATTATTCAAAGCATTGACCCTGCAAAAGATGTCGATGGTTTTCATCCAGAAAATATCAAAAAATTATTAAATAATGAAACAAATTTTATTCCCGGCTTGCCTTTAGGTATTATCAAGCTTTTAGAAAGCACGAAAGAAAATTTAGCTAACAAAAAAGCAGTGATAATTGCTAAAAGTGAAATATTTTATCAACCTTTAAAAAAATTATTAAATAACTTAAAAGTTGAAACCGAAATTGTTGACCCCAAAGATAAAAATATTAAAGACAAAACTAAAACCGCTGATATTTTAATCTCGGCAGTAGGGCTAGCATTTTTTATCACCGCTGACATGGTCAAAGATAAGGCAATTGTTATTGACGTCGGCACTAATAAAGTAAATGACTATACAGTTGGCGATGTAGATTATAGTAGTGTGTTTGAAAAAACTTCACACATCACACCAGTGCCTGGTGGTGTCGGCCCGATGACTGTAGCTATGCTTTTGTACAATACTTTACAACTTTATAAAAAAAATCGCGCTTAGCGCGATTTTTTAATTACTTACTTTATAACAAGCTGCTTTGAAAACTCTGCATTTTGCCAACTACTTTGGCATCTTTTATTCTATCAATATCAAATATTCTTAAAGCATCTCGCATGTGACAAAAAGCTTTTACTTTGTTGCCTTTGATTGCTTGAATATCTACTTTGCGTTTAGTCACTTGTCCACTCTCATCCATATAATCAATTTCTAATTGCTGACCATCAGCCAAAGCTTTTTCTACCATAGCTTTAATTGGTGTTTGATTTTTTTTATCAAACCAACGAGCAACTATTGGTTCTTTTTGTCCTGAATTATGATACCAAATATTACCATGTTTTAAACCGTAGTCATAAACCTCTTTAGTCACTTTGACATCATCTAGACAATATTTGATTAATTTTTCCCAATCGTTATTGCGATAATACATGATAGCGTCCAATCCTGAACCGGACTTACCGTAACCCAAGGTACTTTGCGCTACGGACTCAAGTTTTAAACGATGACCCAAAGCATGCACTACTTCTTCTAAAATATCTAAATGCGGTATAGCACTTAAATCAAAGTCTTTATAATAAGGTTGCAAAACTGGAAAATCAAAAGCCTTGCTATTAAAGCCAATAACTAATTCGGTATTTTTAAATAATTCTAATAATTCGGGAAATTCATCTTCTTTAAAACCACGATATTTATCTAAATTATAAGAGTAAACACCAACTACAGAAACACCCAGCAAATGATGGTTACTTTGAAAACCGCCTACTTCATCAAAGGTTTTTTGGGTCTCTAAATCTAAAACAATTGTATCTTTCATCCCGTTAGATATTATAAAAAATTATAGCCCCGTCAATTACCTCACGGGATTCATGACAAGTATTTTAACAAATTTCTACCTATCCTTCAACTTAAAGCTTAGGTTATCTAATATTCTAGTATACCAGTATCTGACTGGGATGGTGATGATGTCTTGCCATTTAAAACCTAAGGATAAGAAGGTAGCTTCATCTTTGATCCAGTAT
>CAIRBL010000063.1 GCA_903876815.1 uncultured bacterium | reverse complement strand
TCAAAAACATCACCTTTATTAATACGTACCAAACTAGTAACTGAGCTTAAAGATACATAAAAAATAAACAAAGCAAAGACTCCTAAAATGGCCAAAATAATTCTCCCACTCAAACGTTTGTACCAGGGTTTAAATCTACTTTGTACTACCGCATCAGCTAAACGTGTTTTTATTTTTTTTTCTGTACTCATCCCATTATAAAATTAATATTTATACTTACCCATTCTCCCCGTTTCAAAATATTTTTTGAACTATTAAAATTAATTAATTTAATCTACATTACTTACGTAAATTTTAAACGGGACAGGTATTTTTTATTTATTATTTTCTATAAAATTACCTAAAACAAATAATTTTTCTTCATAATACGGCGCTGCAAGTAGCTGTAAACCAATTGGTAAGTTATTTTGGGTTTTAGCAATTGGCATAGATAAGCCACAAATGCCAGCCACATTGGCGGCCACCGTAAAAATATCTGCTAAATACATTTGCAAAGGATCGTTGACTTTAGCGCCTAGTTCGAAAGCTGGCGTAGGAGTAGCCGGTGTCAATAATACATCAACTTCTTGAAAAACCTTGACAAAATCTTCTTTGATCAAGGTACGCACTTTTTGCGCTTGTTTATAATAAGCATCATAGTAGCCAGCAGATAAAATGTAAGTGCCCAACATAATACGACGTTTACTTTCTTCAGAAAATCCAGTTGAACGCACAGTCTTATACCACTGATCCAAAGACAAATCTTCCGCAGCACTAATGCCATACAGTAAACCATCAAAACGTGCCAAATTTGAGCTAACTTCCGCTGGCATCAATAAATAATAAACAGCTAAAGCGTACTCAGTATTTGGCAGGCTCACTTCTTTGATTGCAAAACCATTATCAGCTAAAAATTTTATTTTCTCTTCTATGGCTTGTTTGATCTCTATATCTATTTTATCACTAAAATATTCTTTTGGCACACCAATCACTAAGTCGCGAGGATTTTTAACTTTAAGATTTTCTAGATAATTTGGCACAGCTTTATGAGAAGTTGTGGCATCTAGCTTGTCCACACCAGCCATTGCTTGTAATAAATAAGCTAAGTCTTTAATATTTTTAGCCATTGGTCCTATTTGATCTAGAGAAGAAGCCATAGCAATAGAACCATATCTTGAAACCCTACCATAACTAGGTTTTAGACCACTAATACCACAAAAAGCCGCTGGTTGACGAATTGAGCCACCAGTATCACTTCCTAAAGCCACTGTTGCTAAAGACGCTGCCACAGCTGCAGCAGATCCTCCAGAAGAGCCACCAGATACCCTGGTTTGATTATGTGGATTTAAAACTGGCCCAAAATAAGAATGCTCGTTAGAAGCGCCCATCGCAAATTCATCGCAATTTGTTTTACCCAAAACTATCATGCCTTTATCCTGCAAACGTTTGACAGCCGTTGCAGTATATGGAGCAATATAATTTTTCAGCATTTGACTACCTGCCGTTGCTTTCAAATCTTTTACTAAGATAATATCTTTGACAGCCAGTGGTATACCAAATAAAACATTATCTTTTGCTTGGGCTAAATTTTTATCAGCTTCTTCTGCTTGCGCTATCGCCTGATCATTGATAGAAATAAAAGCATTTAATTTACTTTGGTCAATTGCTTGCAAAAAACTAGCTGTCATTTCTTTGACAGAAAACTGTTTAGCTAACAAAGCTTGGTTAATCTCTGCAATATTTAATTTTCCTAAATCTTCTTTCAACATCTAGATTATTTATTAAAAACATTTGGCGCCACTAAATGCCCATCATTCAATTTATAAGATTGACGCAAACTACTTACATCTGACTCCTCTACTTTATCTACACGCAAAACATGCTCTATATTTTCTGCACCAGAAATACTTTCGGAAACCTGAGACAAATCTAAAGACTTAATTTGATCTAGATAATTTAAAATATCAGATAATTGATTACTAAAATTATTAATTTCTTTATCAGATAATTCTAGTCTTGCTAAATTAGCTATTTTTTTGACCTCTTCTTGACTTAACATATATAGATTTTAACAGTAAAATTTAAAAAAAGAAAGTTATTTAAATAAGTTTAAAAATTCCTTTTCATCGATAATCTTTATCCCCAAAAGCTCTGCTTGCTTTAATTTTGAACCAGGATCTGAACCTAAAACTAAATAATCAAGCTTCTTACTGACCGCTGACATGATTTTACCGCCACTATTCCTTACCATATCCTGCGCGCTATCCCTATCTATCTTTAAAGAGCCGGTAAATACAAAAGACAAGCCGTCTAGCCCACCTTTACCTTCAGCTGAAGCTTCCATTTTGATGCCTACATTTAATAATTCATAAATAATTTTTTGATTAGCCTTGTCCGCCAACCAATTTATTATTGAAGATGAAACCTCTGGTCCAACATCATTAAGTTTTTCTAACTCTTCTGTGGTGGTTTTTTCAAATTTTGCTAAAGTCTTAAAATATTTAGCTAAAACTATAGCTGTTTCTTGACCAACATGGCGAATGCCTAAGGCATAAATAAAACGAGCTAAACTAATTTTTTTACTCTTTTCAATGGCTACTAATAAATTTTCTGCTTTCTTGTGAGCAAATCTTTCTAAAGTTTCTAAATCACCCATTTGCAAACGAAAGATATCAGCTGGACCAGTCACTAAGCCAACATCAATCAATTGTTTAACTATCTTGTCTCCTAAACCCTCAATATCAAAAGCTTTTTTTGATACAAAATGGATCAAGCCTTCTACATTTTGAGCATAACATTTTTTGTTACTACAATACCAAGCAACTTCACCTAATTTTTGAGAGACCGTGCTCTTGCAAACTGGACAATGTTTAGGGAAAACAAAAGGTTTTTCAGAACCGTTACGTAATTTTGGCAAAACTTGAACAATATCAGGGATAATATCACCAGCCTTTTGAATAACCACTGTATCACCGACCCTGACATCCAAACGTTTTATCTCATCCTGATTATGCAAAGTGGCACGAGATACCGTAGAACCTGCCACTGGTACTGGCTCCAAAATAGCTACTGGCGTCAAGGCACCGGTTCTGCCGACTTGTATTTCAATATCTAAAACTTTTGTACTGGTAGTTTCAGCTGGAAATTTATAAGCAATCATCCAGCGATCAGCCTTACCGACATTACCCAAAATTTTTTCCTGCTCGATATCATTTACTACAACCACAACGCCATCGGTCTCATAATCCAAACTTTTTCTTTTGATCTCCCATTTTTTTAAATATTTAGACACCTCATTTAAATCTGAACATACTTCATTATATGGACTTGTCTTAAAACCTAATTCAGCCAAAATCCGATGTACATCTTGATGAGTTTTTTGACCTAAATCTGTCATCAACTCAAACACCATACAATCCAATTGACGATCTTTAGTTATTTTAGGATCCAACTGCCTGATCGACCCAGCTGCCACGTTACGTGGATTAGCAAAAATAGGCAAACCAAGTTTTGTTTGTTTTTTATTTAAAGCCAAAAATATTTTTTTATTCATCACCACTTCACCTCTATCTTCTATAATTTTTGGTAAAGCTTTATTTTTTAAAGTCTTCAGACGCAAAGGAATGCTCTGAATAGTTTTTAAATTCACCGTCACATCTTCACCGACCCGTCCATCACCCCTAGTCGCACCAGTAGCCAAAACTCCATCTACATAGGTCAAGACTACCGTCAAACCGTCCATTTTTAATTCGCTATAATAATTCTTAGTCTTAACGCGTAAAATTTTTTCATTGCGTTCTTGCCACGCTTGCAAATCTCCAAAATCAAAAGCATCAGCCAAAGACAAAACAGACTGTCGATGAATAATTTTTTGAAATTTTCTCAAAGCTTTGCCACCCACTCTCTGTGTCGGTGAATCTGGTCTTACTAAATCAGGAAATTTTTTTTCCAAGTCTAGTAACTCTTTTTCGAGCATATCATAGGCCGTATCAGAAATTTCTTGAGTGTCCAAAACATAATAAAGATGACGGTGATACTCTATTTCTTGGATTAATTTATCTATTCTTATTTTAGCTGAT
>CAIRBL010000062.1 GCA_903876815.1 uncultured bacterium | reverse complement strand
CAATTTTTAGATTTTAATGAAACCTTGATTTGCGTAGCTGGCGTGCAAAGAAATCATTGGTTTTTTTATTTGATATTTTTTTTGGTTTTACCACTTATTTTCTTTTTTATGTACCCGATGACAGCTTATGGTCATCGAGGATTTTTTTTGTGGCTCAGCTTATTATTTTTGAGTTTTTTAATTTTTATTGTTAACTTTAATAAAAGCGAGGATTTATATTTGTTAACCAATAAACGTTTATTATTTTTACATAAAAAATCCTTAGAGTATCAAGTGAAGGGCATAATTAAATTAGCTAAAATTAATAAAATAAAGAAACTAAAGAATTCTGGTTTGAGTTTATGGATAGCGCAAAAACGTTTTGATTTGGTAAATTTAGAAAATAGGGATCATATTTATCAAAAAATTGTTAAGCTAAAGATTAATTAGATTTTGTTGTTTGTGATAAAATCTGGTATAATATAAAAAGCTATGGAAGAGAATAAATTTGAATTACCACAAGTAGCTGAACAAACGCCAGTTGCTAACAAAGTAGAAAGCAGTCAGTTTACTCAAGCAGAAAATGCTCGAGAACAAACTGTTCGAGAAAACATTTCTCAAAATGAAGTGGCTAATTTTAATTTGCCGCAAAATAATAGTGCCGCACCAACACCAGTAAGATCGGCTGATATAGAGCTCAAAAAAGTAGAAAATATTTTAGCTAAAAACATGGAAAATGTTTTTTTATCTTTGGATAGTCAGACTCAATTAATTTTTAAACAAAAAGGTGAAGAAACAGCTAGAAAAATTGCCATCTTATTTCAAACCGGCAAGGCAAAAGTTAAAAAAGTGCTGGATTTAATTTTGGATTGGCTCAGAATCATACCGAGAGTCAATAAGCATTTTTTACAGCAAGAAGCCAAGATTAAAACAGATGAAATCATGGGTTTATACCAAAAAAATAAATAATGACTAATACTTTCAGTTTAATTTTTTTATTTTTATTACCAGTAGTTGTTTTGATTATTTTGGTTTTTTTGGTTTTGTGGTACCTCAATTATGTAAATAAACATGTAGAACTTGATATTTTATTGCTGAAAATACCAAAATATACCAAAAATGAAAAAGAGGAGTTGAGTAAGGAATATATTAATAGTGTTTTAGGTAAAATAGAAAATTTATTTACTTCCTTAGCTGGATTAAAGTCTGAAAAAACTTTCAAAAAAGAGCAGATATTCTCTTTAGAGATGGTAGCTTTTGGTGGTACTATTTATTTTTACGCTGCAGTACCTAGAAAATTAAAAGAATTTTTTATTCAACAATTTCAAGCAGCTTACCCAAAAATTTATTTTGAAGAAATAGCAGATTATAACATTTTTGAAGCCAATAGTGTTATTAGAGCTGGCGCTTTACGTTTGCACAATGATTTTTCTTTACCCATAAAAACTTATCATATTTTTGAAAATGACCCATTAGAAAGCATTACTAATGCTTTGAGTAAGCTCAATGAGCATGAGTCTGCTAGTATTCAGTATGTCTTTAAATCAGCTAATAAATCTTGGCATACTAGAGGCAGAAAAATAGTCAAATACATGCAAGAGGGCATGAGCTTAAAGTCCGCAGTCGACAAAGCTGGAGCAATTGGTTTTAGTGGATTTTTTTCTGGTTTATTTAGTTTTATTTTTAGTTTTTTTAAAACTGAAAATAAGGAAGACTCAGTGCTAAAAAATTCTCAAGAAAAAACAGTTGCTTCTGCCAAAGAACAGGAAGTTAGCAAACTTTTGGAAGATAAAAATTCTAAGCCAGCTATGGATGTGAATATTCGTATTGTGGTGTCTAGCCAAAGTCGTGATCGTTCGCAAATGTTGTTGGAAGATATTTTAAATAGTTATTCCCAATATAATATTTATGAGTTTGGTAATAGTTTTACAACTACTTTGCCTAAAAATTCAGATAAATTGATTGAAGAATTTATTTTTAGACAATTTAAAAATTCTCGTAGATTATTATTAAATGCTGAGGAAATGGTTTCTGTCATTCATCTGCCCTTGCCGACAACTGAAACGCCAAATATTTCTTGGCTAGAGGCTGTAAAAGCTCCACCGCCAAACAACATGCCGCAAAATGGCTTGATTGTAGGTAAGAGTTCGTATCGTGGTCGAGAGACTTTGGTGCGCATTAAAGACGCTGATCGTCGTCGTCACATGTACATTATTGGTCAGACCGGTGTTGGTAAATCGGTTTTACAGGAAAGTCTGATTATTCAAGACATACAAGCAGGCAAAGGTGTTTGTGTGATTGATCCACATGGCGACAGTATTGAAGCTGTTTTGTCTCATATACCAAAAGAAAGAGCAGAAGATCTTATTTTATTTGACCCAGCTAATTCCTCAAGACCATTGGGCATGAATATGCTGGAATACGACACAGAAGAACAAAAATCTTTTGTGATTAATGAAATGATCGCTATTTTTGACAAGCTGTATGATTTGAAGGCTACCGGTGGTCCGATGTTTGAACAATATATGCGAAATGCGATGTTGCTTATCATGGATGACAAGGAAGCAGGTGCGACCTTATTAGAAATTCCAAAAGTATTAGCTGATGAAAATTTTAGAAAACAAAAATTAGCCACAGTTAAAAATAGATTTGTCAAAGATTTTTGGGAAAAAGAAGCACAAAAAGCCGGTGGTGAAGCGGCCTTGGCTAATATGGTGCCTTATATTACTAGTAAATTGACACCCTTTATTTCCAATGACCTCATTAGACCTATTATTGCCCAAAGTAAAAGTGCTTTTAATTTTAGAGAAGCCATGGATACTAATAAAATTATTTTATTAAATTTATCCAAAGGCAAGATTGGAGAAATCAATAGTAGCTTACTTGGCATGATAGTGATCGGCAAATTATTATTTGCTGCTATGAGTAGAGTAAATATTGCTGAAGAAGAACGTAAAGATTTTTATTTATATATTGATGAATTTCAAAATTTTATTACTGATAGTATCGCCATTATTTTATCAGAAGCCAGAAAATATCGTTTAGATTTGATTTTAGCTCATCAATTTTTGGCACAATTAGTAAAAAATGGAGACACTAGAGTCAGAGATGCTATTTTTGGTAATGTAGGCACACTAGTTTCTTTTCGTATAGGCGTAGAAGATGCGGAAATTATCTCTAAACAAATGGCACCTGTTGTTACTGAGTATGATTTGGTGAATATGCCTAAATACACAGCTTATATGCGTCTCTTGATTGATAATACTGCTGCGCCAGCTTTTAATTTTAATCCTATTATGCCTGAAAAAGGGAATTTTGAATTAGCTCAAGCTATCAAAGAATTATCAGCCTTAAAATATGGTCGTGATAAAAGATTGATTGATGAAGATATTTTACGTCGCTCCGGCTTATAAAATTATTTACATTTACTAGAAAAAATACCTATTGAATTGTAGGTATTTTTATGTTATTCTAAAGAGAGAAAAAATAAAAATAAAAAATGTCAAATCCACAAAAGATTAAAGATTTAGAGTCTTTGATTTACAATTTAGAACTAGAGCTCAAAAAAACTAAGGTAGTCTTAGGTGAGTTACAAGGCAAAAAAAGCAAGGCGGCCGTTGATTATGGTGTGAAGGCAGCTGAATATGGTAGAGAATCAACTGAAGAAGAAGGCTTGGTTATAGAAGGTGTTTTTAACGGTCAGATTATGATTGGTCCTGACGGTAAGCAATATTCTGTGCCAGCAAATTATGCTTCCAAATCAAAATTAGTTGAAGGTGATATTTTAAAACTCACCATAGACTCCAGCGGCGCTTTTATTTTCAAACAAATTGCTCCAGTCGAAAGACAACGTTTAGTTGGTCATTTAGTCAAAGAAAAAGAAAGTGGCAACTTCGTAGTTTTAGCCGGAGACAAAATTTTCAAAGTTTTATTGGCTAGTATCACATATTTTAAAGGCGATGAAGGCGATGAAGTGGTAATTTTGGTGCCAAAAGAAGCTGACAGTGATTGGGCAGCGGTTGAAAATGTCATCAAAAACAAAAACAATAATAATTATCACGATGAGGAGGGCGATTTAGGAATTAATTTATAAAGCTACACATCAATGTCAGAAGTACTATACAGAAAATATCGACCAAAGTTTTTTAAAGAAGTTGTTGGTCAAAGACCAATCAAAGTTACTTTAGAAAATGAAATTTCTTCTGGACAGTTAGCACATGCATATTTATTTGTGGGACCAAGAGGAACGGGCAAAACAACTTTAGCCCGTCTTTTTGCACGCTCATTAAATTGTTTAAATAGAGCCCAAGGTAGTACCGAGCCTTGTAATACTTGTCAAACTTGCCAGAGCAATCTAAATAATCAGTCATTAGATGTGATTGAAATTGACGCTGCTTCACATACTGGAGTGGACAATGTGAGGGAAAATATCATTGCTAATGCTCAAGTACCACCATTTAATCAAAAAGGTTATAAAGTTTTTGTGATTGATGAAGTGCACATGCTGTCTAAATCAGCTTTTAATGCTTTGCTCAAAACTTTGGAAGAACCACCAAAACAAATAATTTTTATTTTAGCTACCACTGAAATTCACAAAGTTCCAGAAACTATCATTTCTCGTTGCCAGCGTTTTGATTTCAAAAAAATTCCTCAAGCAGACGTGATCAAACGTTTAACAGAAATAATTGAGTGGGAAAAAGTACAAATGGATGAAAATATTTTGGCACAAATTGCTCGTCGTTCAGAAGGCTGCCTGCGTGATGCTGAATCAATTTTGGGTCAAATCATTTCTTTGGCAAACGGAAAAGTCACAGAAGATTTAGTGTCTCTAGTTTTACCAAGAAATAATTGGCAAGAAATAGATATTTTGTTGGAAGCTTTACGTTTAAATAACTTATCCGCTGCTTTGAATCAAATAAATAAACTGGTTGAAGAAGGTGTAGATTTGGATACTTTACATAATGACTTGTTAAGCTATGTGAGACAGGTTATGTTGTATAAAATTATTGGTTCGGAATTTGTGTCTGATTTAGATACCAATTGGCAAAATAATATCAAAATACACGCAGAGGGTTTTAAATTAGCTGATCTATCTCGTTTGCTCAATATTTTGTTAAATAAATTGAGTCATAAACAACAAAGCATCATTGACCAGTTACCATTAGAATTGGCTTGTGTAGAATTTTTATTAATATCTCAAGAAAAACAAACTGCTAGTAATTTTTCCTCACCAAACTCTCAAAATACAACTGGGCTTGAAATCAATCCGCAAGACTTGGATGTACTACAAAATAATTGGCACAAACTAGCAGACAGTTTAAAATCTTTAAATCATTCAGTTTCAGCTCTGATCAAAAGTACACATCCTTTACAAATTAATGAAAAAGTTATAGTTTTGGGGTGTGAATTTAGTTTTCATATCGAACAACTCAGTAAAAATAATATCAAACAAGCAATAGAGGAGTCTTTGTCTGATATTTTAGCTAGGAATATTGCAGTTAACTTTGAAGTTGATGATGATTACCAAAATAAACATCAAGACTTCAAGGGTCGTTCAGAAGAAGGCATTGATGAACTCGTCAATGTGTTTGGTGGAGAGATTGTGTGAAACTAAATTGAACTTTCCAAGATTCAGTCTCAGCAGCAGAAAGGCACGAAAATGAAGAGCTATTTCGAAACAGGTTCTTTGCTTTTGATTTCTGGGCGTAATTTTCAATTGCGCTTGCAGGTCGGGCAATGTGCCTTGGTGAGCGGTGTCTGGATGATCACTTTTTATGGCGATAGTCGTACGCTTATTAGCTATGACAGCGATGAATCCGGTCAATGGCTTTTGATCGATAATCATCTCAATGTCAAAAAAGTGAAGTTTCACAAGATTCAAGATCCAGCTAAGGCAACGTGACTGTTTGTAAGCCCGACTTCGGTCGGGCTTTTCCATTGACTAAAAAGCTGTTTTTTTGTAAAATAGGCAAGTCGTTGAGTTTATAAAAACATTCGGGGATCGTCTAATGGTAGGACAACGGGTTCTGGTCCCGTTTATTGGGGTTCGAATCCCTATCCCCGAGCCAAGCGAATAAAATGAGCGCAGGCTCAAAATCTAATAAATTCGAGTCGAAGACGAGATTCATAAGATGCTGGACAATAGTCCAGCGCCCCGAGCCATCCTTCGACTGCGCTCAGGATGACTTGTGTCAACATCACAGCTTGAATTAGCTGTTTTTTTGTTTGACTTTTAGTAGTGAAAATGGGAAAATGTAGGTAATTATTAAATAAAAACATATGATTAAAAAATGTGAAAGTTGCCAAAATGGCTGTCCGTGCAAATGTAAAATTGGCGGAAGTATTTTTGGCGTTTTATTATTAGTAGGCATTGTGATTTTAGCTTTGCGTTTTTTTAGCCCAGAAGACACTTGGTTATGTGAAAATGGTCAATGGATCAAACATGGTAGTCCGAGCGCCGAGATGCCAACAGAAAAATGCGCAATCAAAGGAGAAGTCAAAAATGAAGTGAAAGTTGATAGGGCAGTGACTAATTTTAGTGAATGTGAAGCAGCGGGGTATCCTGTAATGGAGATATATCCACGTCAATGCCAAGGCAAAGATATGATTTATGTAGAAGAAGTGGCAGTAGACAATGATGAAGAAGAAAAACATAAAGATTTGATAGTTTTAGACAATATTCATGCTGGATCTTATATAGAAAGTCCCGTGACTATTACAGGTAAAGCTCGTGGCAATTGGTTTTTTGAGGCGAGTTTTCCGATTTCGATTGTCAATTGGGATGGCTTGATCATTGGTCAAGGTGTGGCAACAGCTAAAGGTGATTGGATGACCGAAGAATTCGTGCCTTTTGAAGCCAAAATTAGTTTTGATAAAGCAACTTACAAAAATAACGGTTCAATCATTTTACAAAAAGATAACCCATCTGGCTTACCAGAACATGATGACGCTCTAGAAATACCAATATTTTTTAAATAAATTGACATGAATAACTACGAAGAAAAAAAACAAATTCAAAAAGATTATTACAATAGTACAGCCGAAAAATATGACCATTGGCACACTGAAACTGCTTCTGCTAAAGTGGTAGATGAGTGGAATTTTGCTAATTTAAAAAAATTTCTCAATGTAGAGAAAGTTGATGCTTGTTTAGATATAGCCTCAGGCACAGGTCGTTTGAGTAATAAACTCTTACAAGTTTCCAAAAAAGTTTATGGTGTAGATTTATCTGAGGAAGTTTTAAAAATTGCGCAAAATAAATATCCAGAAATAGAATTTAAAATTGGCGAATCAGTTAATTTGCCATATGAGTCAAATTTTTTTGATTTAGTTATCATCAATGGCTCTTTGCATCATTTTTTTGCTATGGAAAAAACTTTTGCAGAAGCCTTTAGGGTTTTAAAACCTGGTGGAAAATTCGTCGTCTTGGGTGAACCAAATGCGAATTATCACAAATGGCATAACCCATTTTTTTATCTCTGGCTAGCCTCACGTTTGTTGATAAATGCTGCTTTAAGTATTTTGGCTACCAAAACAGTTTTTCATAAAGAACAGATTGAACCAGATGCAGAAGTTTTTGTACCAAAAAAAATGCGTCAGGCTCTTAAAGATGTTGGTTTTGCAATAAATCAGTTTTATACTTACGATTATGTGCCTCGTTTGGAGGCAGCTTGGTTTATCAATAAATATGCTAGATATTTAAAATGGGAAAGGGCTTATTTGAGTCAATGGTTACCAGATTTAGGAGCAGCTATTCAATTTATGGCTGTTAAGCCCAAAGAACTTGATAAAAATTAAAATTGTGCTAAAATACTGGCATATTTAAAAATAATTTTCCTATGCAAAAAAAGACTATTTTTCAGGTAAAGCAAATGAGCAAAAATCAAATAAGACTTGCGTTTTTAGGCATTGTCTTAGTAACGGCTTTTGCAATAGCAGTTATTTGGCCAAATGGTTTTGGTTGGTTTAATCAATTCAAGATACATTTGGGCTTAGATTTACAAGGCGGTACACATTTGGTCTATGAAGCTGATGTGAACGCTATTGATAGTGTGGACAAAAAAGAAGCTGTAGAAGGCGTGAGAGATGTCATAGAGCGTCGTGTAAATGCTTATGGTGTTTCTGAGCCAACAGTACAAACAAATTACAGTGGAGACAATTATCGTATCATTGTTGAGTTGGCTGGCGTCAAAGATGTTTCCGAGGCTATCAAAATGATAGGGGAAACACCATTATTGGAATTCAAAACACAAGGCGCACAAATCAGTGTTTCTACTGAAGAAAATGCTAGCTCCACTAATTCACAAGCTAAAACATTAGCTCAAGATTTATTAAAAAAAGCCTTGGCTGGTGAAGATTTTGCCAAATTAGCCACTGAATATAGCGAAGACCCAGAATCTGCCAAAAATGGTGGCGATTTACCATGGGTCACTAAGGGTCAATTTGTACCTGAATTTGATCAAGCTATTTTTGTAGATTTAAAACCGGGAGAAATTTCTCCAAATTTAGTAGAATCTCAATTTGGTTATCATATTATCAAAAAAATAGAAGAAAGAATTAATGATAAAGGTGAAGTTGAAGTTCACGCTGCTCATATCTTAATTCAAAACACCAATGCTGATCTCAGTAATGTGACTTGGGATACTACTGCCTTAGGTGGTCGCAACTTACAAAAAGCTTATCTAGAATTTGACCAAAATACCAACAAACCAATGGTTGGTTTGGAATTTAATGCTGAAGGTAAGGATTTATTTGCTGCTATCACTGAAAACAACGTTGGCAAACCAGTGGCAATATTTTTAGATGGATTTTTGATATCTGCGCCTACTGTGCAAGAAGCTATCAAAGATGGCAATGCTGTGATTTCTGGTAATTTTGATGTCAAAGAAGCCAAAGATATGGTTAGACGTTTAAATTCCGGCGCACTTCCTGTGCCTATCACTTTATTGAGCCAACAAACTATTGGTGCTTCTTTAGGTGCTAACTCTGTTGCCAAAAGCTTAACAGCTGGTATCGTTGGTTTGGCGGCTGCTGCTTTATTTATGTTGTTGCTTTATCGTTTACCGGGCCTAGTAGCTGTTTTAGCTTTAGGTGTTTATTCAGCTGTTACTTTAGCTATTTTTGAAATGATCCCAATCACCATGACTTTGGCAGGTGTAGCTGGTTTTATCTTGTCTATTGGTATGGCAGTTGACGCTAATGTTTTAATATTTGAAAGAACAAAAGAAGAATTACGAGAAGGCAGAAGCTTAATCTCTGCGGTAGAAAACGGTTTTTCAAGAGCTTGGAGTTCTATTCGAGATTCAAACTTTTCTTCCATTATCACTTGTATCATTTTAGCTTGGTTTGGAACCTCGGTAGTCAAAGGTTTTGCTATTACCTTAGCAATTGGTATTTTTGTTTCAATGTTTTCTGCTATTACAGTGACTCGTACTTTTTTACGTTTGGTTATTAGCAAAAAATTTGAAGATAAATTGTGGCTATTTGGTTTAAATAAAAAAAGACAAGAATAATACTATGAATCTTAATATTATAAACTCAAGAAAAATTTGGTTTAGTATATCAGGTACCTTGATGACTCTAAGCATTTTAGCTTTACTTGTTTGGGGTCTCAAGCCAGGTATTGATTTTACTGGTGGTAGTTTGTTAGAAATTAGCTATGAAACTAATCGTCCTGCTATGACTGAGGTCGCAGATAATCTAGCTAATTTAAATCTCAAAAGTTTAAAGGTACAAGCAGCAGGGGATAATAATTTACTACTTCGTTTTGAAAACGTTGACGAAAATACCCACCAACAAATATTGGCTCAACTGAAAAATCAAGCTAATAATTCTGGTCTCGTAGAAGAACAAAAATTTGAATCCATCGGACCAACGGTAGGTTTAGAATTAAAAAACAAAGCCGTTGTAGCCATTATTTTGGTTTTGATTTGTATCTTGGCTTATATCGCATATGTATTTAGACAGGTTTCCAGACCAGTTGCTTCT
The DNA here is from genome assembly GCA_903876815.1 of uncultured bacterium. Lineage (GTDB taxonomy): Bacteria > Patescibacteriota > Patescibacteriia > UBA1558 > GWA2-36-10 > CAIRBL01. Next base: position 6,620 of record CAIRBL010000062.1, on the reverse strand, counting down.
TGGAAGTATGGTTTAGCTGCTATAGCCGCTTTGTTTCATGATATTTTAATCATTACCGGCATTTTCTCTGCTTTAGGCTTTTTCTTGGGAATTGAAATAGACACTCTATTTGTGACTGCTCTCTTGACGATTTTGGGATTTTCTGTTCATGACACAATTGTTACTTTTGATCGTATCAGAGAAAATTTGTTTAAAATACATAATCAAAGTTTTATTGAGATTGTCAATCGTAGTGTCAATGAAACAGTGATCCGCTCCATTAATACATCCTTAACGGCTATCTTGGTACTCTTAGCGGTCTATATTTTTGGTGGCGAGAGTATCAGATACTTTGTTTTGGCCTTGATTTTGGGCTTTATAGTTGGTACCTACTCTTCAATCTTCATTGCCTCACCTTTACTGGTTTGGTGGAATAAAAACAAATAATTTTGCTAATATTAGCTAAAATATATCGTGTCAGCCTCATTGCTAAAATGGGGTTGACTTTTTTTTATAAATATGTTATTATGGTGGTGAATTAAAAATTCAAGACTAAGAATATGAGTTCAATTTTAGATCAAGTAATGACCGCTCAACAGCTGTCTCATTTAGCAGATTTTAATCCTAGCTCTACAGTGAGCCGCATTTTAGAATTACTCGCTCAACGCGAACAAGAGATTTTAAAAATGCGCCACGGACTAGCTGGAGCTGAGAAAAAAACCTTAGAAGACATCGGCCGTCAATATAATATCACTCGTGAAAGAGTGCGCCAAATTGAAAATAGTGCTCTGAAAAAAATTAGCAAAAGTTTTGATGAGAACTTCTTAAAACACATCGAAGACATTGCTAATGCTATTTTAGCTGAGCACGGCGGTATGATGAGCGAAGAAAATCTTATCAAGGAATTATTAGTAATTCCTGGTTTGAGTGAAGAAAACAAAGCTGCTCTAAATTTTGTCTTGAATCAATTACTCAACCATCGTTTTCATTTTGTTAAAGAAAGCAAAGATACGCATAATTTTTGGAAAACTCCAGAAGCTTCTTTGAGTTTTTTTGAAGAAATAGTGGAAAACTTACGCCAATTAATTCACTCTCACAAAGAAACTTTAACCTTAGATGATTTGATCAAAAAAGTAAGTACAGCCGAATTTTTTGTGAATAATGAAGCTTTGACTGATAAAATGGTAGTGAACTTTTTGTTTATCACTAAAAAGATTAAAAATAATCCTTATCAAGAATGGGGTTTATCTGAATGGTCAAGCATCAGCCCAAAACGTATGAATGATAAAATTTATATTGTTTTGAAAAAAGAAAATAAACCCTTACATTTTACCGAAATTGCTGAAATTATAAACAAAAGGGGTTTTGATAAACGTAAAGCTTACCCAGCCACAATCCATAATGAATTGATTTTGGATAATAAATATGTTTTGGTTGGTCGTGGTATTTATGCCCTGAAAGAATGGGGTTATAAACCCGGAGTTGTAGCTGATGTTATTGCTGAAATTTTAACAGAACAAGCAAGACCTTTGAGCAAAAAAGAAATTATCTCTGAGGTAATGAAAAAACGTATGATTAAAGAGACTACGATTGCTTTAGCTCTGATGAATAAAGATCGTTTTGAAAGAGATAGCAAAGGCAGATATTCCTTAAAAAATGTTTAAATATCCTTAAAAAACACCTTTGAAATTCAAAGGTGTTTTTTGTATAGCTAAATTCTTTAAAAAGTTTGTATAATCGTGTATAATAAAGATAAGTAAATTTTCATGCAAATAGAATTTTGGATTTTCTCCATCGATTTCTCTGCCTTGTTTGCTGCCGCTGATAAGGGCCTGTTTTTTTCTATTATTTATGTTTTTCTGCATGGTGGCTGGCTATTCTTTTTGCTGCTCTTGCCTTTGATTTATGAAGTTTGGCAAATGGAAAAACAAAATCAATGGTTTGACACTAATAAATTTGTATTACTAGCCATTGATATCCCTAAGGAACATGAACAAACGCCAAAAGCAGTTGAGGGCTTATTTTCCACTATTTCTGGTGCACATGCCAATATTAATAAAGTAGATGAGTATATTAAAGGTGTTTTTCAGCTAGCTTTTTCTTTTGAAATTGTCAGTATTGATGGTTATGTACAATTTTTGGTACGTACACCAGTTCAATACAGAGATGTAGTAGAAAGCGCTGTTTATTCTCAATATCCAGATGCCGAAATTACCGAAGTAGAGGATTACACTACTTGGGCACCAGTGGAATATCCTGATGAAAATTATAATCTTTGGGGAACAGAAGTAGTCTTGGTTCATGACGATGCCTTGCCAATTCGTACTTATCCAGCTTTTGAAGATAAAGTTTCCGGTGAATACAAAGATCCGCTCGCTGCTCTACTGGAAACCATGAGTAAGATTCATGTAGGCGAACAAGTTTGGTTTCAAATAATTGTCAGACCAACTGGCGTTGATTGGATCAAAAAAAGTGAAGCCATGGTTTATAAAATCGCTGGTAAAAAAACAGCTCCTAGTAAAGGTAACAAAGCAACGCAAACAGTAGATTGGATAACAAATACCATAGACAACGTCGGAGAAATGATTTATCCATTATGGAAAGAAGCTAAAGAAAAAAAAGATGATCTGCCAAGCATGATGCTTCATTTGACTCCAGGAGAAAAATCTACTATTGAAGCAATAGAAAATAAAGCTGGCAAAATAGGCTTTGATTGTAAAATGCGCTTAGTGTATTTGTCACCCAATGAAGATTTTAGTCCAAATAGAGTTATATCATCAGTTTTTGGCTCCCTTAAACAATTCTCAACGCTAGATTTAAATAGTTTAAAACCAGACGCCAAAACTAAAACTTCTACCAATTATTGGTTTACTAAATACCGCAATAAAAAACGTAAGACCAGAATTATCAAAGCCTACAAAGGAAGAAGCACTGTGGCTGGCTACAAAACTTTTATTTTAAATACTGAAGAACTAGCAAGTCTTTGGCATTTTCCTGGCGTTGAGGTCAAGACACCATTGCTCCATAGAACAGACACCAAAAAAAGCACACCACCATCTAGTTTACCGATTAGTGACAATGATGACACAGATGTCACACAATCTCTTAAGAGTCAATTATACAAATCACCAGATTTTAATGTAGATTTAGACAATAATTATTTTGAAGATAAATTTGCCTTGCCTCGCACCGAAACGGGCAATAAGACAAACACAATAGTTAGTCTTCAAGTGCCAATTAATAATCAGATTGCTGAGAAAAAAGGTGAACCACCCAGCAATTTACCAATAGGATAAAAAAATGAATCAAGATATTAATTTTTTTGCTGAAACTAATTTTCGCCATTCACAGGTGAAATTTGGCATCAAAACTGACGATCGCCGTCGTCATATGTATGTTATTGGTAAAACTGGTATGGGTAAGTCTACTTTGCTGGAAAATATGATCATCCAAGACATTCAAGCCGGCAAAGGTGTTTGTGTGATTGACCCGCATGGTGATTTAGTGGAAAAAATTGTGAATTTTGTACCAAACTCCAGAGTTAACGACGTGATTTATTTTAATCCAGCCGATTTAGATTTTCCGATCGCTTTCAATGTTTTAGAAAACGTCAATGAATCAGAAAGACATTTGGTTGTTTCTGGTCTGATAGGTGTTTTTAAAAAAATCTGGGCAGATTCTTGGGGGCCACGACTTGAGTATGTTTTACACCATGCTATTTCGGCTTTGTTAGAATATCCGGGCTCTACTTTACTTGGTATTATGAGAATTTTGGTAGACAAATCATTTCGTAATAGAGTAGTAGAAAAAATAACTGATCCGGTGGTCAAATCTTTTTGGGTAGATGAATATTCAAAATATCCAGACAGATTTCAAAGCGAAGCTATTGCTCCTATCCAAAATAAAGTTGGTCGATTTTTATCATCAGCGTTAGTCAGAAATATTTTGGGTCAAGTAAAATCATCTTTTAGTATGAGGGAAGTGATGGATGGACAAAAAATTCTTTTACTTAATTTAGCCAAAGGTAGAGTTGGCGAAGATAACTCTGCATTGTTAGGCGCTATGATGATCACCAAAATTCAGCTTGCTGCCATGAGCAGAGTAAATATTCCAGAAAATGAGCGTAAAGATTTTTATTTATATGTAGATGAATTTCAAAATTTTGCTACAGAATCTTTTTCTGGTATTTTATCAGAAGCTAGAAAATATCGTTTAGACCTTACCATTGCTCATCAGTACATCGAACAAATAGAAGAAAATGTTCGAGCTGCTGTTTTTGGCAACGTAGGCACGCTTGTGGCTTTTAGAGTTGGCGCAACTGATGCTGAATTTTTAGAAAAAGAGTTTTTCCCTACCTTTACGCAAGTCGATTTAGTAAATCTTACAAAATTTCAAATTTACTTGAAACTCATGATTGATGGTGTGGCTTCTGAGGCTTTTTCTGCTTTGACTATGCCACCGATAGACGCATCGTATAGTAATCCAGACATCAAAGATAAAGTGATAAAAGTTTCACGTGAACGCTACGCTAAACCAAGAGAACTCATTGAAGAAAAAATCACTCGTTGGAGCGAAAACAAAGAAGAAACTGACACAAGCGTTTCTGCTAATAGAAACAAAGATAAAAATGATGGCACAACTGACTTTGTAAGACCTAAAAAAGACAATGAACGAGAAAAAAAATCAGGTGAAGATAAATCAAAAAATAATAAAGCAAAAAATAGAAATATTAAGAAAAAAGTTATTTGTTCTTTTTGTGGTAAAAATACAGAAATAAATTTTGATCCAGATCCAAATAAACCTATTTATTGTAAAGAATGTTTAGACTTATCAAAACAAGGTAAAATTCCTTCACCAAATAATATAAAAATTGTAACTGATAATAATCAAGCTGAAAATAAAGAGGATGACGGTTTTGTGTCATTGGCCCAAGCTCTGAAACAACAAGATACTTTACTCAAAAAAAATGAAGATACTTCAAATATAATTAAACCAGGAGAAATAGTTAAATTTTAATTTATGGCATATTATTTAAAGACTAAAAAGTTAGACATTAAAACTGGACAAGCAAATATTGCTCTGTTAAATGATCAAGAAGCGATGCGTTATGGCATACACGCTGGAGATAAAATCAGAATATCTTGGGATCACAAAGAATTAATTGCTGAAGCCAATACTAGTGAAGAAAAAATTAAAGCTGGCAACATTGGTTTATACCAAGATATTTGGGAAAATATTAATATTCCTTTGAATACTATTGTAGAGATTGAAGTCTTGGAAAGAGCGCCATCTGTGCAAGCCATCAAAAAAAGATTATTAGGTAAAAAATTAAAATACGAAGAATTCAAACAAATTTTTGCTGATATTGCCTCTGGCGTTTTGACAAGGACGGAAACTACTTATTTTGTTGCTTCCGGTTTTATGCGCCAATATACCGATCAAGAGCTTTATTTTATGACCAAGGCTATGGCAGAAACTGGGGAAATGCTTAAATTTCCTGGTTTGGTCGTAGATAAACATTCAGTTGGAGGACTAGCTGGTAATAGAACTACCATGGTTGTGATTCCTATTATTGCTGCTTTGGGTCTTACTATACCAAAAACTTCTTCACGCGCTATTACTTCACCAGCAGGAACTGCAGATACCATGGAGGTGTTAGCACCTGTTTCTTTGTCGGCTGATAAAATACACGACATCGTCAAAAAACATGGCGCTTGTTTGGTGTGGGGTGGTGGTTTGAATTTAGCGCCAGCTGATGACGATATTTTAAAAGTTTCTTACCCATTATCTTTGGAGCCATATAGTAAAATGTTAGTTAGTATCATGGCCAAAAAAGTGGCTGCTGGAGTTAAATATTTAGTAATTGACATGCCAGTTGGTAAAACCACCAAAATACCAGATATGGAAACAGCAAAAGCTTTAGAAAAAAAATTTAAATATTTAGCAAGCAAATTTAAAATCAAAATTAAAGTCATCATGACTAAAACCGAAGACCCAGTTGGCCGTGGTATAGGGCCTGCTTTAGAAGCTAGAGACGTTTTGCGAGTTTTACAACAAAAAGATAATTATCCTGCTGATCTAGCCAACAAGGCTATTCATTTAGCTGGTGAGCTATTAGAGCTTTGTGGTAAGGCAAAAAAAGGTCATGGTGCAACCTTGGCTTGGAAAACATTAGAAGGTGGTCAGGCTTGGACAAAAATGCAAGAACTTATCAAAGCGCAAGGCGGTAACCCAAATGTTCAGCCAGATGATATTGTTATTGGCGCTTGTAAAAAATATTTCGTAGCTCAAAAATCTGGTAGAATTATTTTTACTGATAATAAAATGATTAATACTGTTGCTCGTATTTTGGGCGCACCATCAGACAAGCTTGCCGGTGTGTATCTTAATAAAGAATTTAATGATCCAGTTAAAAAAGGCGAGAGGCTATTTACACTTTACGCTCGCACACAAGAGAGAATTAAACTAGCCTCAAAAGCTTTAGAAAAAGGCCAAATATTTAAAATAGGTAGATAAAAAATATGAAAAAAATACTCTGGTTATTTTTAAAGTCTATGGTCATTGGCAGTAGTACTTATTTGTTATTACATTATGGTCATGGTGTTCTTTGGTCAAATATTGGTTACCCAGTGGCTAAAATT
>CAIRBL010000061.1 GCA_903876815.1 uncultured bacterium | reverse complement strand
GTAAAATAATCACCATCTGCAGTATCAAAATCAATACCACGATACATCTGTGCTGCAACAGAATCACCATTAGGAATAGAACCAACTGTAGTCAAATCATTGGCATTATCAGTACTATCTCGTTCATGTGGCGGACTGCCAGTATTAGGATTTTCATCTAAATGTTGAACCATTTCATAATTTGACCAAACGCTAGTATCATTTTGCTCATCAGCAGCGGCATTACCAAAATAAATATAAAAATCAGTTGCTACTTGAGAGCTTAAATAGGGCGCCAAAAAATATAAAGCACCTTCTGTTGATAAAGGACTCAAGCCACCAAAAGATTCAACTTCTCTGAGCAATTTTGTTGAGCCATCGCCAGTAGTAACCACTAAATCTCCAGCGTCACTCTGCACAAAATTAAAAAAATCATCACCTAAATCATTTAAATTCACATAAACCGGAAAATTATACATATCAGCTGCGACTTGATCTGGCTGCACAGAAATTCTGATCCTTCTAGACCAGTCAGAACTATCCCAAATATCAGCAATTACATCCTTATAAGAAACTAGTTGAATTGGTGTGCTGGAAACATTGACTTGAGAAACTACTGTACCTTGCCAGTACCCTAAATCAGACAAAGATGCGGCTGTGCTAGTCACTGTTTTTAAACCAGCTACAGTAGCTGAAATTTCATAATTACAATTAATCACCCCAAAATTTAAAGCATAAGTGCCAGTAGCATAAACATTTTGACTAATCTTATACAAAGCATCTTCTATACAAGCCGTTTTTTGGATGTCCACCGCTTCATCCTCCATCAAATGATAATTAGCTGTTAAATCTGAAATATTGATCAAAGCCAAAGTTAAAGCCGAAACCAAAGTCAAAGTTGTAACCATGATGACTAAAATTAAGGCAATATTACCATTATTATTTAATTTTATTTTTTGTTTCAACATTTTTTAATTTTCTATTGCTCCTTGTGATTGCAATGCCCAAACTTCTTGATCAGATAATTGACGATTATAAATTCTCAATTCATCAATCAAACCATCAAAATTTACAGTATCCCCACCACGGTTTGCTATATAAAAATCACCATTATAGTTCACTAAATTTTGAGTAACAGCAATAGTAGTGGTACCTAAATTACCAACACCTTCTTGAAAATTATAAAGCTTCATTTGATCAAGGCTAGGGTCATAGCTACAAATCAAATGATAAGTTTCACCAACATAAACCCTACCACCCTGTTCATAATCCTCTACACACACACTACCATCACATATTCCACAATAAAAACGCTCATCTTTAACCCACATAGCATAACCAAGATATGAAGCGGTATTTTGTTTATTAATAATAAAATCATTACTACTATCGGTAGATAAAGATTCGGGATGTATCCAGGCACTTATAGTAAATGGCCCAGAAATATTAAAATCACTATCAGTATTATAACAACTAGCATTATTGTCTCTTTCAAAATCAAAAGAAAAATTTGAACCCCTCACTAATGGCGTTGTCTGTGACACAACATCACGACAATCAGCATCATGAGAATTTTTACTATCTAAAGCGCTAGTATCTGAAATATCATCAAATTTCCACCAAGCCAATAAGCCATCTGCTTGGGAACTCCGTAAAGTTATAGTCGAACTTGCTGTAGAAACTGCCTCTAATTCTGTTTGACCCCCAGAAATATTAGTAAAAGTCAAAAAAGTATTAATATTCATAAAACCACTAAAGGTTGAAGTGGCAGTAGAAGTAGAAAATATTAAGCCGTTGTTACTAGCAATGCTAATCTCCGGTGAACTTAAATAATATGTATTCGCAACAGTTGATGCACAGGCTCCGTATTGTCCATTATTTGTAATATTAGGATAGCAAGACATTTGTACTCTATTATTCACAGTTGTAATTTTGACACCTCCGCCATTTTCTACACAAGTACCAGGTAAATAAGTATCATCGTTAAAATATAAAGCTAAAGTTGTAGAAGTCAAACAAAAACCATTTACATCTTTTAGCAAACCATCTGAATTGCGTACCAGATAATCGATGACACTCAAAGTCGCTCTTCTGTTTTGTGAGGTTTTAATATTTGCCCCTAACTTACTAGCTGTACCACTGATGGTAAGATTAAAATCAACCACAGCTACTAATAAAATACTGACTATGGCCAAATACAAAACCATTTCTACTAGACTAAAACCGGACTGATTATTTTTTTTATCCAAAAGTAACATTTTTTATTTAACGATAGTTTAAACGCACGGAATATAAGGTTGGCGTCACTAATCCGCCATTACAATTATCCATATCCACCTGATATCTGAGCCAACGCTGACCATTTAAAGCTGCATTTACTTCTGTGGTAAAAGTGCTGACCGTGGTGGTGCTAAAAACTTGAGAGCTTGGGCTAGAAAAACTGACATTATCATCTGTTTGCAAAGTGACTTCTATTGCACCTGTTGTACAACTAGCTGGTATATTTTGTTCAATAGTCACGCTATGCAATTCTTTGTCAGCAGAGCCCAAATCAACGGCTGAGGAAATCAAATTTCCAGTTGCTGCATATGTACCTTGACTTGACACTTCTTGTTGCTCAATAAAAGTAGTATATCTAGTGGCACTACCATAAGTCCAACCACTAAACATGCCACCAAATTTGTTGGAATAATCCGCTGGTTGATAATACACTGTATAATAACCATAAGTAGCATTATCTGCATAGGCTATGGACATGGATGGTGAAGCTGAAGTGTCAATGCCAGAGACCACAAAATTCGCAACTGCTGGAGCACCATCTGTATCAAAAGCAATAACAAAAGCTTGATTATTATTGGTATATTCAATATCTTTGACTGAAATTGATTTACTATAATAAGCGCTCAAATCTACACCGGTGACTATAGAAAAAGTATTAGATCCCGGAACATCATCAATGATCATCAGCTCATTACCTGGATTCATATAATCCAAACCAACGATAAAACGATTAGCGCCGCTTGGGTTGGTACCACGATAAATCATGTCCACCATATCAAAAGTATAAGAATAAGCATAAGCTAAAGATAAATCTGTACGATTAGAAACATTGATTTTTGCAATAGCATAACTAGGGTCATCTGTTACTATATATAAATAATCAGTTGCCCCACTTTCATCGAGCCACATAGCATTGATATTATAAGCACCAAAATTTTCAGGCACATCTAAATTTGGCACACACTTTGGATCTACTTTAGTATCACACCAAAGAGTGCAATTTTTACAAGTTAAAGTACCATTGGAAGCCACATCGAGACTAAATAATGTACCATTTGCACCTCCCATATACATACGTGTGCCATCGTTACTTATAGCCATAGCATAAGGAGAGCTTAAATTTGTAGCTGGGGTATAAGTTTTGATAACAGCAGCCGAGCTTGTACTGACTGTTTTGACTACAGAAGCTGCGCCACCGATATACAAATGTGGATAAACCGGATTCAAAAGCGCGGTAGTACAAGCCTGAGCAGCGATAGTAGAATAACTACCAAAACCAGAGCTACGAATATTGGCAATATTATAGCGCCACAAACTAGTCGAGCTGCCACCCAAATACCAATGATTATTTGCATCATCTACCAAAGAGCAGTAAGAATTTCCAGACATCGTAGCTGAAGCAAAATCTGTGATGTCTTGCCAACCCCAAGTGGTAGCGCCCGGTGTATAGGCTAATTTTAAAGCACCAGTTGTACTTATGCCATCCATAGTTGTAGAAGAATAAGCCTTATTTTCATAGGACCAATATTGAGTGCCTATACCGCCAGACCAATCTGTTTGTTCCCAAACACGATTAGCCCATGAAGTCAGATAACTTTCCAGCACATAATCTTCTAAACCGGCACCTGAAATGGTAATGGTCACTTTTTTGGTCAAAGGATCATCTTGCCCGCCAGAAGCTACTATTGCGCCACTAGTATCACGTTGCACATCAGAAATAACGACTGTTCTAGTCAGTTCTCCACGTGTATCTGAGGCACCAGAAAGTTGCCATACACCATTATTTTTTACTAAGCCAAGATTGGAACCTGTATTTTCTTCTAGATATTGCCAAGAGCTTTCTCTAATTGCACGCAAAGCTTCCAAGGCTTCCTGAGCAAATTCTGCCACCGTTTGTTTGTCGCCTATGCCATAAAAATTTTTGTAAGAACTAGTAACCACATAAATAACTCCTGAGGCTAAAATGGCAAAAGCAGCTAAAGCTACGACAAGCTCAACTAGACTAAAGCCAGCTTGTAAAAATTTATTTTTAAAAAAATATAACATATAAAAATTAATTAATCCCCATAATACACCAGACCTGTTGGCGTACTAGTGACTATTTTTTGTGTTCCTAAGCTAGTTTGTAAAATCAAAGCTTGTTCTACTAAATGTCCAGTACTGGTTGAAAGCCAACCGGAAATTTTTTCAAAATAAAATTCATTATTTTGATCCTCATCAATAAAAACACTAGTATTTAACAATAATTTTTCATCATAAATATTATTTCGGCTATCATAATTTCTACCTTTAAAAATTATCACGCAGTCAGAGCTCGTCTCATCACAATCACTATTATTATTCAAAACTTTTACCCCCCAATGATCCCCATAATAAGCGGTCATGGCATAATTATGAGCACGATTCAAAATATCAACTACCGCCTGAGCTTGAGCATCGAGATCTTCTCTTACTGTTTTATCACTAGTTAAAGTAGCTACTGAAGATAAAATAATAACAAAAATAGCCACTACAATCATTACTTCTAAAAAAGAAAATCCATATTTATTGAAAAATATTTTGCGCATTTTTATTTACCAACTTTACTAGTCAATTCAT
>CAIRBL010000060.1 GCA_903876815.1 uncultured bacterium | reverse complement strand
TTAATTCTTTATTAGTACCAAGCATATATGAATTCATATCAATTTCTTCGGCATTTCCTTCTATTATGCTTTTTATTAGACTAGGTAATTTATTTTCTCTTCCATATAATGGGCCAACAGGAATTCCTGCTGCAGAAATTTTTTCAATAGCGTTCATTGTAGCATTATCGGTACTATATCCAGATGATTTATCGGCCAATGCGAGCAATATTGACGGTATTGATATGCTAACTTTTGCGCTTAAAGCGGAGTTGATAACATTTAAAATTGTCTTAAATATTGATTCGCAGTTATCTATCGGTAATAAGTCCAATAATTTTGTTAATAGCGAAATTAAGCTAGATATAACTGCTTTATAACGTTTTAGTTTATTGCTAAAAATTCGTTGAGCTTGTTTTTTGAGAAAATTGAGTAAATCTTTTTTAACGAAACCCCAAAATTCTTTAATAAACACCCAAAATATTTTTCTTATCAGTTGGAAAAATAATTTAGACAATCTTTTCATCAAATCTTTAATATCGATATCATTAACTGCATTAATAAATGATTTATACATTACTGTAATAGGGAAAAAGATTTTTGGCGATAATATTGAGGATATTAAAGCTCTAGGTAGTTTTTTAATATACATCAAATATATAGATATCTGAAAATTTTGCAAGTCTATGTTTTTTTCTGAATTTTCGTATGCGTTTTTTGCTGCTTTGTTTAATGTATTGATAATGTTATCATCGTTTTGGTATTTACCTTCAAAATATACGAAATCTTGTATATGGGTTTTTGGTAGTTCTATTTCAAAGTTATCGCAATCTGTAAACTTTAATACTTGTCGTATTCTAGCATCTTCTTCATCAAAATCTATTCCTTCTGGGTCTTCAAAATTAAAAAAGGAATCAATATCTTCATATGTTTCATCTACCAAATCTAACGCATTTTGGTTTAATGGTTTTGTTGTTTTATGTTTGCCGCAGAAAGAAAAGACTTTTTGCAATAATCTTTCTAATTCGTTTGTGCTTATGTTTAATATTTTAGGCTGCTCGCCATCACCATATATGGTGTATAAAATAGCGTTTTTAAATATGTTTCTTATATCTGGGTATTCTATGGAAGAAAAATAATTTGTTAAAAAATCTTGAGTTTTTGTTACGCTTTGTAAATCGGTTACAGTATAAACTTGATTAGATGAGTCCCATTGTATTGTAAATAAAATATCCCCTTTTAAATCTTCAAAAGAATATGGTTCGCCGCTATCAAAATTTTCAAAGAAATGCTTGTTCATTTTAACATATCCAGTATTTTCATCGTTTTCATACATTATTTTTCCGACTATTGAACTAGGAGAAACTGTTAACATATTTAAAAAATCGAATTCTTTTGGTGATATTGTTAAACTATTTGATGGCATTGGTGTGTCTGATCCGCAATAACCATCTCCGCTAAAAAAAGATTCTTTAATGGTATCAATAACAATTTGTTTGGATGCGTGCAGGGTTGTTTTTACAGCATCTTGGGCGTATTTTCTTATTTTACTATTATTTGCTCTGTTATTGTCATTAGAATCGATCATCGTTTGAGCCATTTCAATGATGTCACCAAAAATGTCT
>CAIRBL010000059.1 GCA_903876815.1 uncultured bacterium | reverse complement strand
TTGTACATGCTTGTCAAGGTGGTTGTCCAGCAGTGAAGTTATCGCTTAATATGGCTGTTTCGCCACTTTGTCCAAAAGAAATTTTGAAATAAGGTTTTTACACAAAAAGCGCGAACAAATCGCGCTTTTTTCTTGTGACCCCATGGGGAATCGAACCCCAGTTATCGGGATGAGAACCCGATGTCCTAACCGCTAGACGATAGGGCCTTGGTCCAGAGATTATACCAAATTTGCTTTAGTTTTGTAAACGTTACACTTTTTGTAAACTTGGGCTGTAATGATGGCTTTAATGATTTTTATTTTGCTTGTGCTGCAATTCTTATTTTTTATTCCAAAAGTTTGGGCGACAGAGTTTGAATATCAATTTAATTTGTCTGGTAATTTTATTTATTTGGATTTTTTTAAGAAAATTGAAGTGCCTTCGCCAACATTTATTCAGCCAGTAGTTGTTTTTTCTCCAACTTTAACTCTAACTCCATCTCCAATTCCACCTTCACCTCCAACTCCAACTCCAACTACCATGATTAAAAAGAAAATTCTTGCTTTTGATTACAAGTTAGAGGCTACGCAAACTTTGCCAGAAGATTTGCCTTTATTTATTGTGGCCTTTGAACAGCAGGTAGTTTTTAGTGCTAATGCTTCTACGGCTGATAGCATGCTGCATCACATAGAACTTGATATAGAGAGTTTAAACCCTCTATATCTTGAGCGTCTGCCGATTTTTTATCAAAATAATTATGTACAGGATTTTAAATTGCAGGTGAATAATTTGACTTATTTAGAAAATTTCACAAATCCCCCAACAGTTTCAAATGCCAAAATCAAAGATGTTAATTTGATTAGAGAGTCTGATCAGTCTCTGACTTTAATTTTTTCACTTAATGAAGAAGTCAAAAAAACTGACTCGTATTTTTTAATTTGCACTGATGAAAACCAAAAACTTCTTAATAAAGTTCAGTTGATTAGAACCGATGATTTTCTTTGGTCAAATTTTGATTTTAGTAATTTTAACAGCAATCAAAAAGGTGATTTGATTTTTCACTTAGCAGAATTTCCCTGCGCTGGAATGATTAATGTTGCTTCTGGCAATGGTGATCAGTTTGCAATTAGTTCAATAATCGAAGTGGAATCTTTATGAAAGAAATCAAATTAGATTGTTTTTCCAAAAATCAAGCTTGTGAAATCATTTCTGCCGCTAAGAGTTTTGAAGTAAATAATCCTTTCGAACAACAATTTGTTTTGGAAATTAATAATCATAGTTCTCAAAATTGCGAATTTATTTTAGAAATTAAAAATTTAATAGCAAATGATTTATTAAACATGAATAATCTTGCTCTTGGAGATGGAGAAAAATTACTTTTTGAAGGTGGTCTCAAAAAATTTCTACAGCAAAAAAATAATTTAGGTTTTATTAATGCTAATTCAGTAAAAAAGTATTTTTTTGATTTTAATTTTTTAAATTTGGCGTTTGAAAATCAAAAAATCCAAGCTAATTTTGATTTGTTACTTAATTTTCATTGTCAAGAAAATCAAGTCATTCAAATCAAAGATTCTAGTCAAGTTGCCGCCATGTCGACAGGTGTTGTTTTGGGAGCTAGCAAAACCAACGCATCAGGCTTGATTTATTTAGCCCTGACCTTGTGCGCTTTTAGCTTTTTTGTCATAATGAAATTTATTCATGGCAAAAAGAAAAAAAGCCAGCGCTAGCTTTTGGTTCAAGGTTAATCATTTGTTTAGGCCACAGGCCTCAAATAGATATCGCTCCAAACTCTTACACCCACAATCTCTTTTGGTTTTGAGTTTTGTGCTTTTGGCTATTTTTTCATTATTTAATGCTATTCGCTTTTTTCCTGATTTCGCTGATCGTGTTCTTGGTTTTAGTTCGAATATTAGCGTCAATAGTTTATTAACAGAAGTCAATCAAGAGCGTACAAAGGCCAACTTGCCGCCATTAGTCATCAACAAAGAGCTTAACCAAGCTGCTTTAGCTAAGGCTCAAGATATGTTTAATGATCAATATTGGGCTCACGTGGCGCCGGATGGTAAGCAAGCTTGGGATTTTATTAAAGAAGCCAAATATGTCTACAAATATGCCGGTGAAAATTTGGCTAGAGATTTTAATAATAGTGACGAAGTTGTAGCTGCTTGGATGGCTTCTCCCACTCATCGTGAAAACATCATGAATAAAGATTTTGCTCAAATGGGTTTAGCAGTAGTAGATGGCAATCTTAAGGGTTTTAATACTACTTTGGTGGTTCAGCTTTTTGCCGTGCCACTTTCGGTGACCATGAAAAATACTGGAGGTGAAGAGTTTAGGTTGCCTAAGGCAGCCGAGCCAAACTATCAAGCTAATGATTTGGTGGCTGGTGAGAGAACTACCAATGCTAATGAGCTCGTTTTTTCGCCACTCAACTTAACCAGAACATTTTTCTTATTGGTGGTTTTGATGATTATTTTGACTTTGGTTTACGATTCGTTGGTTGCTTCCAATAAGAAATATGAACGTTTGGTTGGACAAAATTTTGCTCATGTGGCTCTTTTTGTAACAGTAGCCTTTTTATTAGTTTTATTTAAGGGGGGAGCGGTTTTGCCATGAGAAATATTCTCAAAAAAAACCATTTAGCTTATTTGTTTTTGCTTGTTTTATTAGCTGCTTTTGTATTATTTTTTATGAAAGCTTGGCCAGATAGACAAATGCAAAGATATATTGCTGCTGGTTTCGGCAGTTTATATTTTTTGTGGGGAGTGATCACTCACACCAAGAGTAAAACGATTAATAGCGAAATTGTTTTTGAGTATTTGTCGATTTCGATGTTAGCGGTCTTAATTATAGTTTTGATCACTTTATAAGTTTTAGCTTGCTTTTAAAAAGGGCTCGTGTTAGCCTTGATTGGTCAAAAAGAAAGGTTATATGGCAGATAAACAAATGAAAGGCATAATTTTGGCTGGTGGAGCGGGCACTCGTCTTTATCCTCTGACTAAAGTAACGAGCAAGCAGCTTTTGCCAGTTTATAACAAGCCAATGATTCAGTATCCTCTTGAGACTTTGATCAAAGCAGGAATTCGAGATATTTTGATAATTGTTGCTCCAGATCATGCTGGTGATTTTTTGAAATGTCTTGGTAGTGGTCGTGAGTATGGTTGTCATTTCACTTACGAAATTCAGGACAAGCCAGAAGGAATTGCTCAAGCCTTTATGATTGGTGAGGACTTTATTGATCAAGATAATGTAACCTTGATTCTGGGTGATAATCTTTACGAAGATGATTTTTCAGAGGCGATTAAGACTTTTAAGAGTGGTGGTCGTATTTTTGCTAAAAAAGTAACTGATCCACAACGTTTTGGTGTGGTTGAATTTGACGCTAATAATAAGGCCATTTCTATCGAAGAAAAACCCAAAGTCCCCAAATCAAATTATTCAGTAACTGGCCTTTATATTTATGACTCCACAGTAGTTGATAAGGTTAAGGCTTTAAAATTTTCTGACCGTGGTGAACTAGAAATTACTGATGTTAACAATCTTTATCTCAAAGAAGGCAGCTTGGATGTTGCTTTTGTGGAAGGTAAATGGTTTGATACTGGAACTTTTGAATCGATGCATGAGGCTATTTCTTTTGCGAGGGATAGACATCTAGCCAAAGAAGCACGCTCACTGTAAAATGATTTCTATGAAGAAATTGGTTCTTTTTTTCTTAATGTTTTTTGTGTTGGTGCCAATTGTTCATGCTCAAGAAGCTGCCAATCTAAAGACAGACATGATTTGGGAAAGAGAGCGTTTGGATCAAGAAATTGTTACGGTCAAATCAATCTATCAATCTCAATTAGAGAATTACTTATATCAAGATAAGCTTTATCGCATTGCTTATGACCAATATCAGCAATTACAAACTTTGGTTTCGATTGAAGATCTGACTCAAAAAGGTAAAAAATTAGGTTTAAGTCGAGATGAGGTTTTGATTAGCTATTTAGATTTATTGCGTCTAAATTTGGTAGCCACTGAAGGAATTGAATTGGCTTTGAAAACAGAATATCTGACCAGACTAGAAGCAACTATTAATTATATTAAAAATCACCAAGCCAATCTCAATACTCTCAATGATCGTGATCAGGTTATTGGAGCTTTAGCGACCTTCACCAATGATCAAAAAAATATTGGTAAATTAGCCAATGAGGTTCTGGTTCTATTATCTGTTGGTAATTTGCAAATGATTCATGACAAGGCTTTGGTTATTAAGAAAGATATTGATACTTATTTGGCAGAAAAAGGTACTTTAAGTTTGCCAGAAATCGACCGCGCAAGTTTTGAAACCAATCGTAGCTTGGAGTCAGCCAAACTTAAGTTAGATGCTTTTTGGGTGGACATTCTTAATAGAGGT
>CAIRBL010000058.1 GCA_903876815.1 uncultured bacterium | reverse complement strand
GTTTCACCAAAAGCAATATGTACTTCATTGTTTTTATTGAAGTATTGAGCAAGTTCTAGGGTATATTTTTGCGCGCCGCCCCATTTGGTCTGAGTGACAAGAAATAAGATTTTTTTATCTTTAAGTTTTTCCATATATTTTATGGCTAATATTAGCCAAAGTTAAAATTGCTATTTTAGCTTGATTTTGTTATAATTTTATAGTATTTATTGCATAAAAACAAGTTTTTCATGACCAAAATCCTTATTTTTTCTATTGCCTATCACCCCTTTGTAGGTGGAGCGGAAATAGCTGTTAAAGAGATTACTGATCGTAATTCAGATTTTGAGTACTATTTGATTACTAATAAATTTGACGCCTCTTGGCCAGATGAAGAAAAAATCGGCAATATCAATGTCAGACGCGTGGGAAATGGTAAAAAAATAGACAAATATTTTTATCCCTTACGTGCTTTTCGTTATGCTCGTCGTCTGCATGCAGTGGTAAAATTTGATTTTGTTTGGAGTATTATGGCTTTTTATGCTGGTATTACAGCCTTATTTTTTAAGTATTTTAGCAAAGTTCCATATTTATTGACCTTACAAAGTGGTGATAGTGATAGTTTTGTGAAAAAAAGAACTTGGTGGTGGAGTTTTTATTATAAACGTGTTTATCGCCAAGCAAAAATCACCCAAAGTATTAGTCGTTATCTAGCCCAAAGATCACGTCGCATGGGTAATCAAAAAGGAGAAATTATTTTATTACCAAATGGTGTTGATTTGGATGTTTTTCAAGCAAAATTAAGTATTGAAGAAAAAAATGCTCTCAGGCAATCACTGAACATTCAAACTGACGAGTTTGTTTTGATTTCTGTTTCTCGCTTGGTTTTAAAAAATGCAATTTCTGATGTGATTAAAGCGGTTAATTTTTTACTTTATAAAAGTGGCATCAAGGTTAAATTATTGTTATTAGGTTCTGGTCCTGATGAAAAAATTTTGAAAACTTTGGCCACCAAACAGGGTGTAGCTGAGCAGGTACTTTTTTTGGGTTACAAAAATTATGCAGAAATTCCAAAATATTTAGAAATTTCCGATGTTTTTATCAGACCTTCTTTATCTGAAGGTTTGGGCAATGCTTTTTTAGAGAGCATGGCTATTGGCGTTCCGGTTGTAGGTACTAAGGTTGGTGGTATACCAGATTTTTTGACTGACGGTGAGACTGGTTTATTTTGTGAGACCAGTAGTCCCAGTTCTATTGCTTTAGCAATTGAAAAATATCATAAAGATAAAGAACTTTATCAAAAAATCAAAAGCAATGGTCAAAAGCTGGTACAAGAAAATTATAATTGGGATGCCATTGCTTTGAAAATGAAAAAAATATTTATTAAAATGGGAGAATAATTTTATGCAATTTTTATTTATTTACGGCAGTTTAATTCTTTTGTCTTTGCTGGTGCAGCAAAATTTTTAATTTATGAAAATATTACTTGCCACTGGAATCTTTGTGCCAGAAATAGGCGGACCAGCCACGTATGTTTTGAATTTAGCTAAAGAGTTGACAAAACTTGGTCATAAAATTCATGTTGTTACTTATTCAGATCAGTTTTTTTATGACGCAGATAAGGATTTTGGTTTTGTCGTTTCTCGAGTAGTTAGGCGTAGTGGCTTTTTGGGTAAATTTTTGAATTATATAAATTATTATCAAAAGCTAAAAGAGATTTATACTCAAGAGAATTTTGACCTTATCTATGCCTTTGATCATTTTAGCGCTGGTTTGCCAGTAAGCTTTTTAGTTCAAAAAATAAAAAAACCTTTTGTGATTAGGGTGGGAGGTGATTTTCTCTGGGAGAAAATGGTAAATAGCGGGAAATGCGATTTATCTTTAGCTGAATATTACCAGCGGTCAAAAAGTTTGATTGAGATTATGTATTTAAAAATATTTAAACATGTTTTTAAACAAGCAAATAAGATAATTTTTAATACAGCTTGGCAGAAACAATTGTACGAAGATATTTTTTTATTAAATACAGATAAAAATTTAGTAATAAATAATGTTTTTACAAAACCAGAAAGTCCTGTTTTTAGTGATGGTAAAGAAATTATTTTTGCAGGTCGTTTTATAAAATTAAAAAATATTGAAAATTTAATAAAGGCTTTTGTGCAACTTAATACAGAAAAAAAATTAGTAATTATTGGCGATGGTCCTGAAAAAGAAAGATTAGAATCTCTAGTTAAAAATTATAATAATATCAAGATAGAGAAACAGCTTCCTGCGCTAAAATTGAAGGAAAGACTTGCAAATGCCTATGCTTTTATCTTGCCTTCCGTGTCAGAATTGAGTCCAAACTCTGCTTTAGAAGCTTTGAGTTTGGGTAAATTTGTCATTTTAACCAAGAATAATGGTTTGCCAAAAGAATTGCAAGATTGTTTTTATTTAGTTGATCCGCTTTCCGTCATTGAAATCAAAGAAGCTTTAGAATTTTGTTTGGATCAAAATAATTATCAATTATATTTAAATAAAATTAGAGAATGTAATTTTAATCATACTTGGTTACAAGTTGCGCGTGAGCATTTAGATTTATTTAGTGTATTATGAAAGTTTTAGCCTTAGGCTTAGATAAAAATATCTTAGATGAAAATTCAGCTGTTTTTCAGCGCGCTCTTTTGTACAGGGAAAAATTAGACAAATATCTTGTTTTGGTGCCCGGTGATGGTAATAAAGTATTAGCTTTGTTGAAATTATTTTTTTCTTTGCATAAAATTTTAAAGCAAGAACAATTTGATTTAGTAAGCATTCAAGATATTTATTTTTTACCTTTAGTGATTTGGCATTTTCAAGGTAAATACAAATTTAAAGTAGAAATTCAAATACACGGTTTTGAAAAATTCAATGGCTTTAGAAAAATGTTATTTAAGTATAATATTCAAAGGGCAGATATAATTAGAGTTGTAAGTTTCAGACTCAAAAAAGAGTTGGTGGATTATTTTAAAATTACAATAGACAAAATATATATTGTGCCAGTTGCTGTAGATAAAAATAAATTTTTAGAAAAAAATATTAGCACTAATTTACATCAAAAATATCCTGGAAAATTTATTTTTTTGACGGTTTCTAGATTGGTCCAAGTTAAAAATATAGCCTTACAATTGCAGGCGATAGCAAAATTATCTGAAAGTATTAAAAATAAAATTATTTTACTAGTTATTGGTGATGGTTCAGACAGAATTGGTCTACAAAATTTAGTTAAAAACTTGCAAATTGAAAAACAGGTAAAATTTCTTGGCAGTGGGCATGGTCTTGATTTACCAAGTTACTATAAAACAGTGGATTGTTTTTTATTGACTTCTCATAGCGAGGGCTATGGCATGGTGATAGCTGAGGCTGTTTTGTCAGATTTACCAGTGATTATGACAGATGTGGGGGTGGCTGGTGAATTAGTAGAAGATAATGTTAATGGTTTTGTGGTGCCGGTAAATAATGTAGAAATTTTAAAACAAAAAATGGAATTATTAATTCAAGATCAAAATTTATTAACTAAATTGAGAAATAATAATAAAAATTTTAAAAATAAGATTTTAGATAAAGAAGAGTTGATCGATGAAGTGGTAAATAATTGGCAACGAGTTTTATGAGATTATTAGTTGTCACACAAAAAGTAGATAAAAATGATGCGGTTTTGGGTTTTTTCCATAATTGGCTTTTAAAGTTTGCGGACAATTTTGATAATATTATTGCTATTTGTTTAGAAAAGGGCGAGTGTGATTTACCAACAAATGTTCAAGTTTTATCATTAGGCAAAGAAAATCAAGTATCTCGTTGGCAATATATTTATAAATTTTATCGATATATTTGGCAAGAAAGAAAAAATTATGATGCAGTTTTTGTGCATATGAATCAGGAGTATGTTTTGTTAGGTGGTTTATTTTGGCGAATATTTAGTAAAAAAATTATTTTATGGCGCAATCATCCCAAAGGTAATTTTTTGACCAAATTAGCGGTATTTTTAGCTAATGTTGTATACTGTACCTCACTTGATTCTTTTACATCGAAGTTTACCAAAACTAAATTAATGCCGGTTGGCGTGGATACTGATTTATTTTTTAGGGATCATAATGTATTTAGACAATCAAAATCAATTTTATTTTTATCCAGAATGGCTCCTATTAAAAATCCCGATGTTTTGTTAGAGGCATTATTTATTCTAAAAAAAAGAAATATTTTTTTAGTGCAAGTTTCATTGGTGAACCATTACAAAAACATGT
>CAIRBL010000057.1 GCA_903876815.1 uncultured bacterium | reverse complement strand
TATTTCATCTTTTGTTAATAAAACACATAATAATGTAATTTTATCCAATGAAGTAAAAAAAGAAAATAATTATGATGATATATGCTCTGATGAAAATCCATTTGTAACAAAAGAAATGTTTATCAAGTTATTAAAAGATAATGAAGAGATGATGAAAATGATAAAATCCTTATCAGAAAATCAGTTAACAACACCACAATATATAACAAATAATAACAATAATAATATTACAAATAATAATTTCAATTTGAATATATTTTTAAATGAGAAATGTAAAGATGCGTTGAATATATCAGAGTTTATCGATTCGCTTAAAATAACGCTTGATGATTTATTATTTTCGAAAACCAATGGTATCACTCGCGGTGTAACAGATGTTATGATAAAAGGTCTTAAAGAATTGGATGTGTATAAGCGTCCGATTCATTGCACAGATATTAAACGCGACGTTATGTATATCAAGGACGAAGACAAATGGCATAAGGATAATAATCATGATATGTTCAAAAATACAATCATACAAGTAGCGAATAAAGAACGTTCAGCTTTACAGCAATGGGCAAATGATAACCCTGACTGGATAGAAACAGAACAAAAACAAATCGAGTACCTAACTATGGTGCGTTCTATTTGTGAACCGATTGAAAACTATAACAATTACGAGCGTAAAATCATAAAACATATTGAAAAAGAAATAATAATAGACAAAAATAGTTAGTTGGTTTTTTTGGAATGTATATGTTGAAAGAAAATTCAAATCTAAAACTGAAAAATGAAAAATGGACAAAAAAAAATGTCCATTTTCGAAAAACGGCCTCAGACTTTTGAAAAATGTTTAACTTTTCAATTTAGACCATAATGGTCTCATTTGGTTTTTTAAGTTGAAAAATTTGTGACGATAAATTTTTTAATATTTTAGGAAAAAGGTTTAGACATTTTTGTCTATGGACATTATATACTAATGTCTACTAACGAAAAAACCCAAAAAAACCCAATTTTCTATTCTTGTTCAGCTTGTGACTATAAGTCGCAGCATAAGAATGATTACAATCGTCATTTATTGACACGTAAACACAAAATACTAACAAATACTAACGAAAAAACCCAAAAAACCCAAGACGATAAATCGTATCAATGTGTGTGTGGACATTCTTATAAATTCGCATCAAGTTTATGCTACCATAGAAAAAAATGTCTTATGGTCTCAGGTATGTCAAATGGCGACGAAGGCTTATCATTATCGGTAACACCGAAGGACAATACGATTAGCAATGAAGTTGTAATAAAGCTTATCGAGCAGAATGAAAAACTGCAGGAACAACTTATTAGCTTATCTCGTGAGAAAAATAGCATAGTTAACAATATTGTCAATAATACAAATAACTTTAATTTGAATGTATTTTTAAATGAGAAGTGCAAAGATGCTCTCAATATTAGCGACTTTATTGAATCTTTGAAGATAACGTTGGATGATTTAGCGTATTCAAAGAACAAAGGATTGGTAGAAGGTATAACAAACGTTATGATAAAAGGTTTGCGAGAATTGGAAATACACAAACGACCAATCCATTGCACAGATGCCAAACGAGACACGATGTATATTAAAGATTGTGAGAAATGGGAGAAAGACGAGAATCACAATAAAATGAAAAATACAATCATTAAAATTGCAAACAAGGAGCGGAATTCAATTTGCAAATGGGTGGAACACAATCCTGACTGGTTTGATACAGAGGCGACCCAAATTGAGTATCTTACGATGGTAAGAAATATATGTGAACCGATAGAGAATGATGAGAGAAATGGTAGAAAAATAATAAGAAATATCAGTCGCGAAGTGACTTTAGATAAAAGTGCAATATAACTAAATATAAGTAAAATATTTGTTGTATTTGTGTCCAAATATTTTACTTGTGATATATAAGATATAGTTATTTATATTTATT
>CAIRBL010000056.1 GCA_903876815.1 uncultured bacterium | reverse complement strand
TTACTTAAATCTATGTCCATAAATTATTTAACTATATCCTCTATCACTTTTATATAATTGTCAACTGGATTTTTCGGGAATAAATTAAATAAATTTTCCCCTAATTTTACACGCAAATCTTTTTTATTTAATATTTTTTCTAAATATCTGGCCATAATTTTACTAGAACCTTGTTTGACATAAATCGCCGCATTATGCCTGGCAAAAAATTCAGCATTTTTTTCTTGATGACTATCTGGTATCGGGATCAAAATCAAAGCTTTTTTCAAAGCTGCTGTTTCGGTGATCATCGACATACCTGCTCGTGAAATCACTAAATCAGCTTGATTTAATAAATCTATCATTTTTTCGGTGACAAAATCATAGGGATAATAATTAGCTAAATTTTTAGCTTGATCAAAATTATTTTTACCTAAAATATGATGTACTTGAAAATTTTGTATCAAAGTGGGCAAAAATTCTTGCACAAATTCATTGAAATGCCTTGCACCTAATCCTCCACCCGTGATCAAAATGCTTGGCTGATGTTCAATGTTTTTGTATTTTAATCTAACTGGATTACCAGTGACAATAGTTTTTTTATTATTAAAATTCTTTACTTGTTCTGGAAATGTGACCGTAATTTTTGTAGCCAGTGGAGCCATCAGTTTATTAGCTAGCCCCACACTTAAATCTTGTTGATGAACTATTGTGGGAATCCTTAAAAACTTCGCTGCATAAACTACTGGCACAGCTACAAATGATCCAGCTGTCAAAATAATATCTGGTTTGAGCTTACTTAATAGATATAAACTCTGAAAAAAAGCTAGTTTAATTTTAAATAAATCTTTAAAATTTTCTAAATCCCAATAGCGACGCAACTTACCTGATAAAATACTACGAAACTTTATATTTTTTTCTTTCACCAGCAAAACCTCAGGTCCATTTTCTGTACCCCAAAAAGTATAATCAGCTGGATAAATTTCTGCTATCGCCAAAAGTGGCGTTACTGAACCCAATGTTCCACCACCAACTAACAAAATTTTTTTATTTTTAGCTGACATTTATCTTAAATTAAATTCTCCAGTTAAAGGAACGAAGTAATTATACTTTGTTAAGGGCCAAGAACTCCAATTTGATGTAGGATTCACAGAATCTGTGTTACATCCCCAATCATTTTGATCGTTGCCAGTATAGCAATCTTTTCCTCTGGGAAAAAAAGATTTTAATTGCAAAAAAAGATTATTTTGTGGATGATCAGGGTCAGCGGTGGTGCAAAAAGAAAACACTTCATTAATTCTTTCTTCAGGCTTAGATGGCTTTTCTAATCTAGCAACCAAAACACTAAGTGCTCTCTTAGTGACAGAGCCATAACACCTGGTGCTCCAACCATTCATAGAATAACCAAAAAAAGTATCCCACTCTTCTGCTATATAGTTCGCCCAACTAGAGCCATAATAAACATACATATAGTCAGAATATAAATTGATCGGATCTTTTTTTAATTCACTTAAATACCCACCTACAATTGTTTTTTCTTGACTGCCTCCTGGATATAAAAAAGTCATATCTCCACCATCCTTTAAAAATGGCATAAAATCCCTATCACCATCTGAAGTTGCGCGAGAATAATTATTTGGTGGATATTGTCCATAGTCTGCTTTAAACAATTCTAAAGCTCTGGCTACCTCATTTAAATCTGCTCGACGTTTGTTATCG
>CAIRBL010000055.1 GCA_903876815.1 uncultured bacterium | reverse complement strand
ATAAAATTTATTTGGCTGTTTTTAAATTTGCTAAAAAATTTAGTCTGATTTTAATTTTATATATTTAAAAATAAGAGGCCCGACTTCTGATGAAGTCGGGCCTGGTTGATTGCATATCGATTCTACTTGATCAGGGTCATCTTCTTCGTCTGGCTCAATCCGTTCGACGTTGTCAGGCGATAGAAGTAAATGCCGCTGCTCAAGTTGCCGGCGCTGAAGTCCAGCTGATGTTCGCCGGCGGACATCTGCTCGTCAGCAAGCGTGGCCACCAACTCGCCTTTCAGGTCGTAGACCTTGAGGCTAACGTGCTTGGCCGACTGCAAGCCGAACTTGATCGTGGTGTTGGGGTTGAAGGGGTTGGGATAGTTCTGCTCCAGCTGCAAGCTCTGGGGCAAGACCGGATCGGCCATCCCCGTTTCCATTGCCTCGCAACCATTGAAGGTGCCGAAGGGCAAGAGGATGGGAAACGGTGCCGGATCACAGTCCATGTACAGTGCTGACAGGGGCCAGTACTGCTCGACTCCCGTGTTGAGCTTGATGCGCAACTCGGAGACGAAACTGTACACCGGGATGTACTGACTCTCCGGAATGTTGCTACACCAGCTGAAGCTGAACACCTGCGGTGAACCTTCGGGTCCACGCACTCGACCGTAGGACCAGCCTTCGTTGTTCTGACTGTCGAGCCAGTGCACAAAGACACTGTCGGGATAGCAAGAGCCTTCAGGCCAGTCTTCAGAGTGAGCCGAGATGTACAAAGCTGACGCGCCTTGCGTCAGACTCAGCACAAGCCAAGCCCACAGGAAAAAACGCTGCATACTTCCTTCCTCCTTATTCGCTCCAGATGGCGCCGCCATCGAGATTGGTGGTGACCACCACTCGATAGAAACCGATCTGGTTGCCAACCAAGGCCCGATGATGCGTCCAGTTGGTCGCACTTTGTCCATCCCACAGAACCGTGGCCAGACGTGTCCAGTTTGCCTGGTTGATGGAAAACCACACTTGGAAAGTGTTGCACTGCTGACCGTAGGAGATGGACTCGATGTTCAGACGCATATCGCCGTTGCCCAAGCGCGTGATGCTGATGTCGGGCGGATTCAACGGTCCACTGGGCGCAACCCAATTTTCGTTGGGCATGTGACGTTGATTGCCTACACCGTTCAAACGCGCCCAGAACGGCCACTCTGTCGAGGGCAAGTCGTAGAACTTGAGCTGTCCGGCTTCGTAGAAGCCGAGCTGCAGACTGCCGAAGCGCTGGCAGAAAACCGGCGAGCGATTCGCGTTGCTGTAGCGATGTATCAGGCCTTGATCTTGGAAGTTCAAGTCACCTGAACCACGCCAGAAACGCACACCTTCGCCACGATCCACTACCAGCAAGTCATGAATCTGATCGGCATTGAAGTTGCCGACCTTGAACTCACGACGTCTGGGCGGAACACTCTCCAACACACGAATCTCCGGATCATTGTGACCCAGATCGAAGAGCTTGATGTCCGTGCCGGTGTTGGAGTACGGAAAGTAGTCATTGGCCACCAAGGCTTCCCGCGACGGGAAGTCGGTGTTGTGGTAAGGCACAAGGGCTTCGATTCCACTCTCGTAGCCCGGGTTGTAGTTCCCGAGGTCGATGATACCAACTCCGTGGTGACCTTGATCGTGGCTGTAGCTGATGTGCCACAGCTCTTCATCATAGCCACCGAAGTTATTGACACAGGTCAGTACGCTGACCACGAATCCATAGTAGCCGTTACCTAGGAGATCCAGACTCAAAGGATTCTTGATCAGGCCGCAGTCACCGGCTGTCCGGGCATACAACGAGTCACCCGCGACGTTGGTCACGTGTACCCAGTTGTTGCCACTACCGCCAATCAAGCAGAAGCGACTGCCGAGCTCGGTGTCACCGATAGGATCATGACCTGCATAGGCCAAGTCTTTGGCCGGCACAACGTACTCAGGCAGATTGAACTCGAACACTTCCGCACCGTTGGTCAACCGATCGGCGAAAAGCCGATTGTTGCTAGCAATCGTCAGACACCAACCGAACTCCGGCGTGTCTGACAAGGCGTAAGCATCGACCGGCTGATTGATGACCGGCTGACTGATCAGCACGAAGTTGTTGTTTTGTACCCGACACAGAGCCGCCCAGTCCTCGCCGATCACCGCGAAGTGATCGGTGTCGTCTCCGGCGAAACAGAGATCCTTGATTTCCGACAAGAACCCCAGGCTCGCTCCCTGTTGCCCATTGGTGTACACGGTCAGATTGGAGCCTTCCGCTTTGAGCACGTGCTCACGAAAAGTCTCGATGACCGTCACATCAGTGGTCGGTATGGCCCAGTTGCTTGGACGCAAACCGACAAAGGGCCGCAGACGCTCGACGATGATGGTGGTGTCCGGTGACTGCAAGTGCAGGGTCAGAGGCAGGTTCAAAACCTGACCCAAGGTCGTTGCACTCCAGACGTTGCTGGAAAAGCTGACCTCAAAGGTCTGGTTGAAGCTCACCGTATCCTGACCCGAAACCGTCTCCCCACCCAGGCTCATCTCCCAACCACTGAAGGTGGGGCCCAAGTTGATGAAGTGGAAATTCGCTTCCGCTCCATCCAAGGGCACCTCCTCCATCAGCGGATCATAGGTCATGACCACATAGGCTGTGGCCATCGGCCGTTCATCCACTCGGAAGGAGAGCATTTCTCGCTCTTCACCTCCATTGGTGGTGTTGACTGTCCAGCCGAACCAGATGCCAGTCTCCCAGGTTTCCACATCCAGGACGACGTGCTCCGCACCATAGGGCCAAGCCTCGTTCCAATCTCCCGTGGAATGACTGGACCAGATGAGCTCGGCGCAGGGCTTGTCTTGGAACTTCCAACCCGGCTTGTTGAGCGAGGCGTGCTGGATGACCAATCGTCCCTCGCCCACCGGATTGTGCCGCGACATGAAGCCATCTTCCTGGTTCCAGGAGTTGATGTAGATCTTCTCGTCGGGACGATTCGGATTCACCAGGCAGTAAGGCACGTAGTCCGAATCAAACAGGTAGTCGCCGGGCGCATTGACGTAGATCGGCTCTTCCCAGCCGATGAGCTCCTTGCTGGAGGTCTCCAGATCCGAAGGATACCCCAAATAATTGCGATGGGTTTCCGGATCATAGTAACCGTTTCCACCTTGGTTCATCAACTGAAAGGCGTTGTTCGGCGTATCGAAGTAGAGGTCGGGAAGCTGCAAGACGCAGTGCCCGAACTCGTGTACCAGCGGGCCGATGGTCAAGGGCGAATCATCGAATTGCTCCATGTCCAAAATGGTATAGCCATTGTAATGGGCACGGGAGCTGCTTTGGCCATGGGCCAAAAAGACGATCGGTCGACGTGGGTCCAGGCTGATGTCGATGCCGGCCTCAGTCAGCATCTCCCAAACACTTGCCGAGTTATGAATGAAAGACATGTTCAGCACGAAAGGCAGGCCAGTGGCCGGATTCACAATCCAGCCGGGACGTGGCGGCACATAGCCAGCCGGATACCGCGACTCGTCTGGTACCAGCCGAGAACGGCCACGACTGGACCACAACCACCAGTCATTGGCTGAGCCAGGAATCGCATAACCACCCTGGTTCACGTATCCCGGATAGCTCTGCTCGTAGTTCTCCAGGAAAACCATGTCATGGAATTGCTGGGGATCCAGTACCTGGCCCTCCCATTGCCAGAAATGTTCCGGATCAGCCGGCCGTCCAGGCCAGCTGGTGCAAACCTCGATGAAGGTGACAGCGATATCGCCCAGCACCGGCACGATGTCCGTGGCATTGGAGTTGAACTCCCGCACCTGCCGATCGATTGCCGGATCACTGTAGGCCGCCAGGTTGTCGGGGATGGAACGCTCCACCGTGTCGTACTTCACCAGATGTGCGTCATCTCCCGAGGATTCGGTCGTAGCGTAGTACCACTGACCGCCTTCTTCGATGAGAAAACGACCCTGGTGATCCCTGGTCCTGCTGCCGAACTCGTCGACATCAGTGACCACGGGCACACCGCTGACTTCGAAATGCACGGACGGCTTGGGAGCCGCCAGCGCAAAACTCGCCCACAAGCCGCAGGCGATGATGCCAATCCACGTTCTTGTCTTCATGAGTCTCTCATCCTTTCGATGGTTTTCTGATTCCTCACCAACCAAACACAAGGGGGAGCTCGTCAACGTGTTCAAATCTGATTTATATGGACATCAAGGTGTCTCAACGATTTTGGCAATCGGCAAAACAGCGCTCAATGGTTGTTGGTCAAAATCGATATACAAATGTCAAAGGCCATACAGCCAAGGACATTGATTTGACAAAGAGCCCATTTAACATCTTACCATACTAAAAATAACCAATTTTGTCAATAAAGGCAAATAAAAAAATAGCCCCGAAAGAAAAGCTACTTTTTTAATAAATATTAGATTTTTTTCTTAAAAGAGATAAAGATTATTACCGCTACCAATACTAAAGACAAAGCTAGACCAGAAACCACCAAAAAAGCATGCGGCCAATCAGCCAAAGGCAATTTTATATTCATACCATACATACTAGAAATCAACATCGGTATGGTAAATAAGGCTGTGATGTAAGTCAAAAGTCTCATAGTTTGATTTAGCTCAATCGACATCACAGTAGTATAGGCGTCCCTAATATTTTTGACTGTTTTCAAATTGGTAATTGCTAGTTCCAAAACCTGCTCCCCATCAACTGAGACATCATCGATTAAATCTTTGTCTTCTTTATATAAATGAATATAGTTATACTGCAATAATTTTTTGATAGTACTAATAGTTGGCGTCAAAGCGGCTATTACTTTATTTAAACTTTCCTCAATCTCCACTAAATCATACACATCTTTTTTACTAATACCATGAATTTGAGATTTTTCTTTTTGCACCTTACGATTCAAAATGACGATATACTTCTGATAATAATAAATCACTCGCAAACAAACATTGATCAACAAATTAGAATGTTGGGTTGTTAAAAAATTTACTTTTTGATTGACAAAATCATCCAGTACAATATTTTTAACCGGACTAATGGTCACTAACAGCTTTGGTCTGAAAATAATCGTCAAAGGGTAAGTAGTATAAGAGCCTTTTTCTTCAACAATCGCACGCAAGATGACCAAAATATTTTCTCCCTCTATCTCAATACGAGGCAACTCATATTTATCTAAGCTGTCTGCCAAAATATCTTCGTCCAAATTTAAACTCTGGCTTAATTTTTTTATTTCCTCTTTGCTTGGCTCTACCACAGAAAGCCAAGAGTGATCAGAAAATTCCGCTGTCTGACGTAATTTCTTTTGTTGGACTGAATTTTTATAGCTTTTAATCATAATATAAATTTAAAAAATATTCTCTGCTATTTTACCGACAATAAAACCTACTAAAGCTGCAATTGAAGCTAGTACAAACATCTGTAAACCAGCTTTCCACCAAATTAATCTAGTAAATTTGGTGCTAAAAACCCCCAAAATAAACAAACTAAATAAAGTGCTGACAATAGAAAAATAAATAGCTTGCGGAATAGATAAAAAAACATAACTTAACAATGGTATGGCACCACCAATGATATAAAAAGCAAACATAAATAAACCACCAGTCAAAGAATTGTCTTCAATTTTTGGTGCTAAAGATAATTCCCGATAAGCCATTTCTTCTAACATCAGTTTCTTGTTTTTACTAGCTGCCAAAACCATTTGACTGGCTAATTTTTTTGGCCAACCATTACGCAAATAAATACTCAGTAGCTCTTTTTGTTCGGTTTTAGGAAAATGCTCTATTTCTAATTTTTCTTCGTATAACTTTCTTTTACTCAAATCAATTACTGACTTATTAGAAAGATATGAGCCAATACCCATCGAGATACTTTCTACCGCAATAATCACTAGACCAGATAATAAAACCATTTTGCTATTGGCTGTACCAGCAGCAATGCCAGTGATAGCCCCCAAAGTAGAGACCATACCGTCCTCTGCACCAAAAATAATCTCTCGAATGTTATTTGATAACTTAGAATCTTGATGATGAACAAAATTTTTTGTATTTATTTTTTTCATTAACTTTAGTATAACAAAATTTAGCTAAAGTAAAAAGCTCACCCGCCGAGTGGGGTGAGCTAGGAACGAATCACAGACAAGCAATCATCCTCGCTTGATGTCTTCGATGACTTCGAGCAAGGTAGCGCCAATCATCGATGCCACATCCACTCGTAAAATTTCTCCTCCTGTCATTTTATCATAGGTGATTTCCATTGTGTTGGCAGAACAGATAACATCAAATCGTCTGGTAACCAAAAGATGCGCCCTCCATTCACCAACACAAACAGCATGAGTGAAGCAGAGAATTGATTGATGTACCCCCAAAGACCTTAAGTGATTACCCATCTGCTCAGATGAACCAGCGGTACTCACCTCATCCTCAGTGATAATGACCACAGCGTCAGCCAAGACGCTGTCATCAAAAATGAAATCATCACCATATTCAGCTTTCAGGCGAGCAATCTCTGCTGGATTTTTGATAATTCTAGTTTCAGTGGCAGATAGTCTTTCCTTAAAACAAACTGCCACTTTAATACCCATTTTAATACCGAAGTATCTTGCCATTTGAATTGCTCTAGGAACCGAACCCTTGTCTAGCGCCAAAGCATAGATCGGTCGACCGTCTGCCTTAGCTTCAACGATGTAGTCCGCCAAGAAAGGCGCGAAGGTGTCAACCTGCTCAATGTTCCAAACCTTGATGCCCTCATTTCGGAAATTACGAATCGTGATGTCAGAATGTATATCGCAAAGCACGACGCGCTTTACGCCCATGGCAGCGATACGTTTGATCAATAACAAATTACGATTCATCTCTCCCTTCACTTCATTGGGATGATCTTGCCTTCTGTAACGCATAAAAGGCAAAATAGCGGTGACTGAACGAGCTCCGTACTGAAACATGGCTGAACCAGCCAGATCCATAAATTGCGCTTCATGGAGCAAAGATTCCATGCTTTGAAAAACCAGCACATCTGAGCCTGGGATTTCTCGGCGCAAAACTATTTCATCATTTGGCTCACCATCAATATAACGCCTGGGATTAATGTGTGATTTGACACAAATGATTCCATTGTCCCCCAAATATGAGATGACATTTCTGGCCAAAGGATAATTGCCTTTACCAGCAAGGGTGATGAGTTGTTTGAACTGTGACATGATCGTGTCTCCTCTGCTGCTTGTGATTCGACTGTCAACGAACTTCTTATTGTGTTCAATCTAGCTGAATAGCTAAAAATTGTCAAAATTAAAAAATTTTAAAACAAGCCTTTATCAGCTTGTTTTAAAATATAAAAAATTACTTAAATGATTCTATCGCGCTAAATCACCTAAATAAAAATTATCCAAATTTTCTTGAGCCATTTGTGAATGTGGTTTACCCGTAACTGGTTTAGACTCAAACATCTCTGTTGCATTTTTACCACAGCCAGCAATGATAGTTTCTCCACCAGGATGAGAACCAATAGCCTTAGTGATATCAAAAACTTGATCATGAATAATAGTCCAACAATCTTGAGCGGTATTATGCTTGGCTACTTCATCAGCAGAAATCCAATTAAAAGCCTCTGCCTCAGCATTTGGCTGTTCAGCTGCCTCATCTATCTCTGGCTTTGCTTCATCCAAAGCTTCACCTAGTGTACCTGAATCAAGATTATCAGTCACCTCATTAGTCTTTGTTTGACCACAGGCAGTCAAGACAAAAGCAAAGACGAAAACTAAAATTAAAAATTTCTTTTGCATATTTTTTATCTTTTATCTTATAAAAAACCTTCTCTGAAGGTAGCTATATGATATCATAATTTAAGAATTTGACAAATAGTTTGCTAAAATAAAACAAAAAATGTAAAATGTATCTATAAAAAATAAAAAAATGATAAAAAAACAAAAAGCTATACCTCGTATAGATTACGGCAAATTAATGCAACAAACTGCTTATGGCCGATCACGCCCAGAAAGCTCCGGACCATATACACAAATTTATTTAGTTAGACACTGCAAGCCAGATTATGACCAGCAACACTTAGTTGGCGATCATAATATGCCACTTGATAAAATCGGTTTAAAACAAAGAAAGCTTTTGAATAAAAAACTCCTCTCTTTAAAAGACATTCAAATAGTTTACACTAGCGAGCTATTGCGTGCTCAACAAACAGCCGAAATTTTTTTGAAAAAAAGAAAGCTTGAGCCGATTATTGACAAAAGATTTAATGAGGTTGATTGGACTGAATGGTACAAAATGAAATACTTCAATATGTCTGAAAAAACTCGTATCAAAAAAGTCAAAGCCTACCAAGAAATGGATAAACGTCTAAATATTTTACAAGCTAAATTTAGAAAAATTCTGGCTGATGTCTGGCAAAAAAATAAAGGCAAAAATGTGATGATTTTTTGTCATGGTAATGTCATTCGCTCTATGCTCACCAGTATTTTAAATACTGATATTATCGGCTTTCTCTCAATTGAGCTTTATCAATCCTCTATTTCTAAAATAGTGATAGATAAAAATGGCTACGTAAAAATAAATTATATCAATAACATTGGGCACTTACCGCATAGGCCAGCAGAAGATTTATTTAAATTTGCACTGGAGCAATAAAGTTTTTTTTAAAAGCCCCCGCCCTGAGCATAGTCGAAGGGGCGGGGGCTTTTGTGATTAATTAAAGAAAATATTTTTTATTTTTTTAGTTCAAATCCCTGGCCGACATAATGTAAGGAATCCAATACAGTTTTTGTTTCTGGTAAAATGCTTGCGACTATCACATTATTGCCAAAAAAGTTGTCAATAGTATCTCCGGTCTTAGCAATGAGTTTTTTATCAATCATCATTTTAGCTTCGTCACTACCAATATATACCGGTAAATACCTTTTGCCGCCCAGGTTTACTGGATCAAATCCTTGAATTGAACCATTCAATTTATCCGGAATATTAGCGGGTGTGGCGATAAAATAAAATCCCTTGATAATCTCTTTTTCAGCTACGAACTTCAAATCAGCAAAATTTGTTATACTATTGAGCGTAGAATTATTGACAAAATGGTACTTATCCAGCACTGTACCAGTCTGTTCAATAATGCCCACCACCTTCACGCTTGAAAGACCAAAAAAGTTATTAATGGTGTCTCCGACTCCATTGATGAGATTTTCTTTTTTCATCATCATGGCTTCATCATAGCCGATAACTATTTCGTTTTCTCCGATATTCAAAGTACCCTCATTAGCCTTAAGCACTCCTGGCAAACTATTAGCTCCTAAAAATAATTTAGGATCACCTTCAACGAAATTAATCTTTGTTTGTCCATTGGCAATAAAACTATTTAATGTCGAAGCTGTTTGGACTGAGACCACTGTTGACATGCCTTTGCTTTCCATACTAGAACTCAATTTAGCAAACTGGAAAAAAGCCCAACCAAAGAAAAGAATCATCACAAGAGGTACAATGGTAGAAATATAATTGCGTTTGTTTGGTTTAAAATACCGCAATAATAAAGCATTACCGACTACCGAAATAGAGCTTAAGGCCATAGCTAGTCCAGCAAGCTCCGGTTTTAAAACCAGCCCAAAACTCATAAATACACGAGCAGCGATGGGAATGCCGATGACATTATAAAACAAAGCAAAAAACATATTTTGTTTGATTTTACTCATCGTTTCTCGTGAAAGCTGAAAGGCACTCACTACATCATTGAGATCATTTTTCATAATCACAATACCACCAGCCTCCATAGCCACATCAGTACCAGAGCCCATGGCAATTCCTAGATCAGCTTGTGCCAAAGCTGGTGCGTCATTGATACCATCGCCAACCATTGCTACCTTGATGCCACCAGCCTGCAGTTTTTTGACTTCATGCGCCTTGTCTTCAGGCAAAACCTCTGCTAATACCTTACTAATGCCAACTTGCCGGGCTATTGCTTGGGCTGTTCTCTCGTTATCGCCAGTGATCATCCACACACTAATACCCATCTTTATAAGTTTAGCAACAGCTTCAGCTGAACTAGGCTTGACTGTATCAGCTACAGCGATAGCTCCTAAAATTTCTATCTTGGTAGCCAAAATCATCGCTGTCTTGCCTTGTTCTTCTAGCTTATTAAGCTTACGATTGATTTTGGCAATGTCATGCCTCAACACTTCTGTTATCAAGCGACGATTACCAAAATAATATTCAGTGCTCTCAATAGTACCTTTGACACCGTGACCAGGAATTGCCGCAAAACTTTTTACTTCCACTAAATTCAAAGCTTCTTCATTGGCATAAGTATAAATCGCTTCGGCTAAAGGATGCTCGGATAATTTTTCTAAGCTAGCTGAAATTTCCAAAACCTCATCTTCTGTAAGCCCACCAAAAGACAAAGTGTCAGTCACCTCTGGTTTCCCTTTGGTCAAAGTACCAGTTTTATCAAAAATCACAGCTTTGATATTACAAGCTGCTTCCAATGGCTCTCCACCTTTAATCAAAATGCCATATTCAGCACCTTTACCAGTGCCAACCATCAGAGATGTTGGTGTAGCTAAACCTAAAGCACAAGGGCAAGCAATGACGATAACAGCAGTAAAAGCCATAAGAGCAAAAGATAAACTTGCTCCTAAGAAAAAATACCAAATTAAAAAAGTCAAAATGGCTAAACCAATCACAATCGGCACAAAAACAGCGGAAATACGGTCAGCAAAACCTTGAATAGGAGCTTTTGAGCCTTGAGCATCTTCAATCAGACGAATGATTTGAGCTAAGGCAGTCTCTGAACCAATGCGAGTAGCTTGAAATTCAAAGCTGCCAGTTTTGTTGACCGTACTACCTATAACTATATCACCAATTTTTTTCTCAACTGGCAAACTCTCACCTGTAATCATGGATTCGTCAATTGCCGATGAACCCTTGGTGATCTGTCCATCAACTGGAATTTTTTCTCCGGGACGTACCAAAATAAAATCACCATGGACAACTTCTTCAATGGCAATGTCTTGTGTTACGCCCTGACGTATCACCCTAGCTGTTTTGGCTTGTAGCCCCATAAGTTTTTTGATAGCCTCACCGGTTTTACCTTTAGTGCGAATCTCTAGCCACTTACCCAAAATTACAAACGTAATCAAAAAAGCTGCTGTTTCAAAATAAAGTTCAGGGATTTTACCATTAATACCAATAATCGAACCGGTTTGCACAAAATAGCTGATAAAATTAACCACACTATACAAAAAAGCCGTAGAAGTGCCGATAGCAATCAAGCTATCCATATTAAAAGTCTTCATCTTCAAAGCTGACCAAAAGCCCTTATAAAAACCAGCGCCAATAACCACCTGAATAGGAATGGTAAAAATCAAAGAGATAATGCCGACATAAGGCAAAACAGCTGTTTTGCCTGGCAAAGTAATAAAATCTAGCAGCATAAAATATAGCATCGGCAAACTTAAAGCAAAACTAAACCAAAACTTTTTAAAATAAGCTGAAATCTCTTTGGCTCGTTTACGACGCTCGTAATCTGTATCTTTAGCATCGATTAATTCCGCCTTATAGCCAGCTTGAGCCACGGCCGCTATCAAAGTGCTACTGGTCACTTGACTGTCATCAAAAACAACCGCTGCTTTTTCTGCGGCAAAATTGACATTGGCTTGTTTGACACCGGGTACTTTTTTGAGTGCTCGTTCAATAATATTTGCACAAGATGAACAATGCATGCCAAACAAAGATAGATTTAATCTCTCTTGTGTTGTAGCGCTGTGACTCATACTAGTATCAGCCGCTGTCTCTTTTTCACTGGAACTTATGATTTTATCTTCTTTTTTATTAGCCAAAACTGCGTCAAATAAACTACTCAAATTTTTGACATCCGCTAGCTTAGCTGCGAATTGTTGCAGCTCTGGTTTATTTTCTGGAATACTGAATTCGGCTGTTTTATTATTTTTTATTTTACCCTCAAAATAATGTTTGCCCAACAAATCCCCATGAACCTGACCATCAGCCTCAATCTGAGATTCAAGCTTGACTTTAAAAGGTTGATCGTGGGTAGCAGCTTGTGATTTAACAGTAATTATTTGTTTGTCTGCTTCATTTGCTGCCAATAATGCACTTGCGATGACTGTAGCTTGATAGCCGGCTCGCTGAATAGATGCTAATACTTCAGTTTCAGTATTTTGTTCTGTCTCGAGCTCGAGTGTCGCTGCTCCAGTCTTTACGTCCAGACTAAAATCGCTAACGCCAGCTAGCTCACTTAATTCTGCTTTAATAATTTTTTCACAAGCATCACAATGTGTGCCACTTATATTAAGCTCTATCTTTTTTTTCATAAAATTTTTAATTAAGCACTTCGTATTTAATATCTACTAAGCTTTGTTTAATTGTCTCCAGATCAAGCTCTGACGCGCCACTGACTTGAGCAGCTCCTGTCGCGAGATCGATCTCTACTGTTTGTACGCCTGGTAATGTTTTGATGCGTTTAGCGCAAAGCTTTACACAAGCCTCACAAGTTAAGCCCTTGAGTTTAAAATTAATTACTGACATATTATTTATTTCACAATAAATTTACCCCTGACCATGCCCATACCACAACTAAAACTAATTTTACCTGCTTGATTTGGGGTAAATTCAATGATATTTTCACCCCGACTTAGGTTTTTTCTTATTTTTAAATCCGGTACAATAATTTGGCTAGTACAGCCTGTCATATCAGTAGCATCGATAATCCATTTGACTGGCACATCTTTTTGCAATACAAATTCACTGGGCTCATAACCACTGTAGCCGATGGCCATCTTGACTATCTGTTGCTCGCCTTGATTTAAAACAAAATTTTGTTGACCTGCTGGCTTGAGATCAAAAACCACACCTTTGGTGGCTAGTCCAGCTGACAAAGTATAAAGGGCAAAAAGCAAAATCAATAAGCCTAAAGCTTTTTCAAAAACGACACTTTTTAAATTTTGAAAACGAGAAGTGGTGGAGCCGACTAGAAATAAAACTGGCGCTGTGCCCAAAGCAAATAAAAATAAAGTCATCGCACCTGTCCAAAAATGCCCAGAACTAATCGCAAATAGCTGCATACTTTGAGTAAAGCCACAGGGCAAGAAAAAAGTAAAAGCTCCCAACACTAAAGGCGCT
Organism: uncultured bacterium; assembly: GCA_903876815.1. Taxonomy (GTDB): domain Bacteria; phylum Patescibacteriota; class Patescibacteriia; order UBA1558; family GWA2-36-10; genus CAIRBL01. Next base: position 22,581 of record CAIRBL010000055.1, on the reverse strand, counting down.
GCTTGATGTTCAGAGTTTTTTAACTTTTGCCAAACTTTAAAACTACTTTTCGGCATACTAAAACCAAATTTACTTAAACTCGGTAATAAACCCAAAATATTCAAAGCCAACCAGACCAAAATTAAGGCTACTAGTATAGTCAGCCAAGAAAAAAATGTCGTTGACAAACTAATTTTGCTGCCCAGCCACCCCAACAAACCGCCTAAGACAAAAAATGACACCAGACGACCTAAGTGAAATAATAAATGTGGCTCTACATTGCGTTGCCAAGCATTGCCGCGACTTTGATATTTAGCCGCAAAAGAAAGCACTACCCCACCAACAACTGCCAAGCAAGTAGATAAAGAAGCGATAATGCCGATCATAAACGCGGCACCAAAATTAATATCTTTAGGCTGAAAATTTAACCAATCTAATAAACCAATCCAGGCCAAATATTTATAAACTGCATAAAAACTTAAAACCAATAAAAAAGCATAAAACCATTGTTCAAGTGTGGCTTTTTTATGAGAAACTTTTTCCAAAACCCCTGGCTCCAAAGCTGCTCGGTAACCTAATTTTTCAATTCTTTGTTTTAAAAGCTCCCACGGCAAATTGCCGACATATTCAATGTCAGCACTTTGAGTTTTTACCGAAGCTTTAACAGTCACTATGCCACTAATACTTTGCGCTTCTTCCTTGATAATATTTTCGCATGACACACAAGTCAAGCCTGATAAATATATTTTTTTATTTTTAATTTCCGCCATATTATTTTAAAGATAATTTATTTAATTGCAAAATTTCTTCAATCATAACTTTTTGTTTGGCAGTATTATTAGAATTCATCACCGCTTTAAAGCAGCTATTCAAATGATCAGCTAATAATTCTTGGTTGGCTGATTTTAAAAGGCCAATGACTGCTAGGTTTTGTTGCATAATATCTACACAATATCTGTTATCCTCTTTCATTTCAATAATTTTAGCGAGCAGGCTCTGAGCTTTTTTTAAAGCACTTAAACTTTTACTTTGATTTTTTGTTTCTTTGTTCATAAATCACCTCTAAATTATTAATTATATCCTTTAAGTACCCCCGCTTCGCGGGGGCATCTTTGCTTATATTTTGATTATGATAAATTACCTATACCTGGGGTATAGGTATAGCATAGCATAGATTTATTTGTCTTGCAAACCCCACCTCTATTATCCGTGTCTTATTTATGATTTTAAAACCCCCGCCATCGGCGGAGGTTTTATTTTTAATGTTATATTAAGCCCCGCGTCGCGGGGCTTGCTTATCTTATATTTTTTATACAACTAGCAAAAATAACAATATCATTAATAATAGTAAAAACAAAAAAGTGTAACCCACAAGAATCAAAGCTTCTTTAAATCGCTTATCTAACGCTAAATAAATTGCATAAGCAAAAATCAAAAAAGCCGATAAGCCAGCTGAAAAAACTAACAAACAAAGCATTACGGCTGGACCATAAAGATTTTCTCCAAAATGTGATTTATCTACCCAATTAATAAAATTGACCACCAAAAAACAATATAGCGCCATCAAAAAAGCTTGCCCAAAGGCTACCAGTGGTAAAGGCAATTTTGTAAATTTCATAAACTTATATTTTACTAATATTTATCTGCTTAAATCCCCGCCTACGGCGGGGATTTATAATAGCCGTTTTAATATCGTCCTCCGCCGTCAGGCGGAGAACAAAAAAATCTTTAATTTAGATACCAAATGGCAAAATTTAAGACGCTAGCAAATGACACCCAAAAAATATAAGGCACCAATAAATAAGCCGCCGTTTTATTAAGCTTGGCAAAATATAAAATAGTAAACAAAATGCTAGTCCATAAAACCAAAATTTCTAAAAAAGCTAGAGCTGTATTTTGGAAACCAAAAAAGGCAATAGACCAAAAAACATTTAACACTAACTGCGCAATAAAAATCAGCATTGCCTCTTCTTTTAATTTGTGATGCCAGCTGCCAGTCCAGACTAAATACAAACTAATACCCATCAACAAAAATAATATTGTCCATACTGGACCAAAAAGCCAATTTGGCGGCTGAAAAAAAGGCTTATTTAAAGTTTCATACCAAGTATCAATTTTTGGCATGGTAAAAATAGAGCCAATACCACCAGCGGCTTGGGTAATAAATAAACTAAATAATAGTTTTGGCCAAGATTTAATTTTACATTTCATAAATTTTCTTGTCCGGCGGATGCCGGATATTTTATTTTTTAACAACTTCATTATAACAAAAAATCGCCTATTTGGCGATTTTTCAAACCTATTAATGTTCGTGTGGCAATATCGTGATCAGCAAATAAATAATCAAAACTCCTATTAATAACCAAAGAGAATTTTTTAAAATCTGCTTAGCATCTTTTTCATGGTGAAGTTCAGGAATAAGATCTGACATAGAAAGATAAATAAAATTACCAGCAGCAAAAGCGACCATCAAAGGTATCACACTCTCAAAACTCTGCCCAAAAAAATAAAAAATTATTGCTCCCAAAACTGCTGTCAAAGCGACCAATAAATTAGCTAGCAAGGCTTTGGCTTTAGAAAGTCCAGCATAAAGCAAAACGCCAAAGTCAGAAACCTCTTGGGGAATCTCATGCAAAATTACAGCTATGGTTACAATCAAACCAGCATGAAAATCCAACATGAATGAAGCCGCAATCAAAAAACCATCTACTATATTGTGAACTGCGTCGCCAATAAGATTGATATAAATCAAATGTTTTTTATCATCGTGCTGTTCATGCTCTGCATGATAATCACAACGACAATGATGCCAATGTAAGACTTTTTCAAACAAAAAGAAAAAAATAATACTGGCTAACACCACACCAAAAATCAAATGTGGCTCATACAAATCTGCTTCTATGGCCTCTGGCAATAAATCTAAAAAAACTACACTCAATAAACCACCGGCCGATAAACTAATCAAGATGCGCAAAAAATTTTCTTTAACTGGCCGATTAAAAATAAACAAAATACCAAGCAAAGAAATAAGGCTCACTAAAATTGTCGCTATGATAATACTTAATAACATAAAATTATTTATTACACTTATTACATAAACCACTTAAAACCAGCTGATGTTTTACTTGGCTAAAATTTTTTATCTTTTGAAAAATATGATCACAAGGCAAGCATTGAGTAAAGCCACATTTTTGGCAAGTGATATGATGATGCTGTTTATCAGCTAAATAATACAAAGCTTCTTTTTCAGCTAACTCTTTAAAAACTAAACCCGCTTTTTCTAGCGCTTCTAGATTACGATAAACAGTCACTCTGTCCAAGCTTCCAGATAAGCCTTTAAAAATATCCCCTGCCGAAACTAAAGTTTTGTGTTTCTTTAAAAAAGCTAAAATAACTGTTCTTGCTTGGGTTTTGCTTAAACCTGCTTGTTTTAATAAATCCTCTTTCATAAAAAAGAGCTTAGCACAAACAAAAAATAATTGCAAGTCAGTTGCAATTATTTTTCATCCCTAAAATAATATCTAATTATTGACGAGTGCCGAGATTCACTGTATTTGTATCCAAGTTATTTAATTGTTTATTAGCCGGCACTGAAACAGTCACATCAAAACAATAATGACCAGATGGATGCTTCAGACTATTATTACCATAATAATCATAACTATAACCATTATTTACTTGATCCTCGCTATTGGTATCAAAATCTGCACATAACTTATAGCTTGTGGCGCTTATTATTTTATACTCTAATGGCAGGCCTGTTTCTGGATCATTTATTTGACCGTAGCTATAATTTGCTTGCAAGTCAGCTAAACTAGCAGGCAAAGAACCTTTTTGCGTATAATATGACTGCACGCTACTCTTTATCGATGAAATGTTATTGACCCTTTTTTGATCAAAGGCCTTCTTTCTAGTTTGCATCGGTGAATCAATAATAAAGAATGAACCAATAATAGAAATCACGATGATCACTAATGACAAAATGCCTATTATTTTTGGCAAATTAGAGCCGACTAAAGCGACATGAGATTTTAGCTCTAAAAAATAATAGCTAAAAATCCACGCTACTATAAATAAAATAGCAAAAGCTTTCAGTAAAAATCTATTAGTAAAATCGCCATCCAAAAAAGAAAATAAAATAGCAATCAAATCACCCACTGCAATAGCCACCACAAAAAATAAAATAATATAAGAAATCCAAAGCCTAATTTTGCTTTCAACTGCCAAATAACCAGCTGCTAAAGCCTTACGAATAAAAAAACTCAACAGGAAAAAAACTGGTACAGCGATAATCAAAGAGGCAATCTCCATTTTGACAGCTGTTTGGCTAATACGATCAAAAGACATGCTGTAGCTATTATTAATAGCTTTTGGTAAAAATTTATTAATAAATTGAAACCATAAACCGCCAATAGCAAAAGCTGTAATACTTAAAGAAAAAAATAAAGTCAAATACCAAAATAAAGCCTTAGGTCCTTTTATGAGCCTTTGATCAACTACTGGAGCTGCCATGGTGTTTACAACGCCCGCATTGACCATTGGTGCTTGTGAATTTTGTTCTAGATTTTGTTCCATGTTCATATTTTTTAGTTAATAATCATTCTTTTATTATTATAAGACTTATTGCCTTAGTTTGTCTATCTCAAACCAATTATTGCCAACATGGTCTGCAAGTCTTTCGGCCGATCACGACGATAAGAAAAAAATAAATCATCTCTTTCAAAAGTACATAAGTTGCTACTACTAATATTAGTCGCCAAAACACCAGCATCACTCAGCTGTATTTTGACTACTTTTTCTAAATCTAAATAATCGCTATCTAAGGCTTCCGGATATCGAACAAAGACCCGCGTCACCTCAGCGCCAACCTGATAATGCTTCGGACAAATATGTGGACCAATACCAACCAAAATGTCAGATGCTTTGACTTGAAACTCTTGACTCAAAGTTTGTATCATTTTAGCAGCTAAATTTTTAGCCACCCCTCGCCAACCTGCATGCGCTAAACCAACGATATTATACTGAGGCACAAAATAAAATATCGGCAGACAGTCAGCAAAAGTGACGCTTAAAAAAACATTTTTATCTTGTGTAATGAGAGCGTCTGTTTGAGATATTAATTTGCCCCTATCTCGTGCTGATACAAGTGCTATTGTATCTCCATGTACTAAGCCAGTAGAAACTAAATTTTCCAAAGAAACTTGGTGGGTCTGTAAAAAATTTTTTCTGTTTTCCAAAGCCTCTATATTTTCTAGTATCAAACTCATATTAGCGTCTGACTTACTAGAATAAGCACTCAAAACTTGTTTATACTCTGTAAAAAATGACATGCTATTTCTTTAAAAAAATTAACCACTTATTTTTATGATAAACTTCTTGCCAGTCCTCTGTCTTAATTAAACTTTTTGACAAATAAATAATTTCATCTCTACCACCATTTGGATAATTATCTACCCAAAAATTCAAAATATAATTATTTTGATCTGCACCGTCATCATATAATAACAAAGCATCAATTTCTGAACTTAATTCTTGATTTTTTAATTTATTTAAACGCTCGCTAAACAAAGCTGCGTGATGAGAAAAATGCACCGAGTTAGCTAGATAATAAGAAAGCGGTAAATAAGCATTAAGCTCTGAAGAGCCAGAAGAAAGCCAAGTGTATGCTTGATAATCCGGTACTATATTTTTTATGTCTTGTGCTAAACTAGCAATTTCTGGTTTCACCAAATCCTTTTCAAGCCGTGCTAAAACTTCTGGTTTTTCTATAAAGCTAAAATGCGGTAATAAACCAACCAATAAAATAAATATTATACTTAAAATAACTTTATTATATTTTTTAGCTGGATATTTTTGGTAAAGATAAACTAATAAATAACTAGCAGCAAAAATCAAAGCAGCGGTAGCTAAAAAATAAAATGGTTTTGAAGCCTGAATAGGTTTTAAGCCACTAACAAATAAAAATAAATTAAAAATTTGATAGCCAAAGCTAAAAATCACTGCCCAAGCCATGCTTTTAACGGCTGATTTTTTGTAAAATATAAATAAGCTAATTAAGCCTAGGAAAAATAATAGGCTTTGTAGATTTAAATTTTGCCAAGGTAAGAAACTAAAAAAATCTTCGGCCACAAAATGTGTAGCCTGAGCATTTTCGACTCCGTATTTAATATACGACCAGACTAACGGGCCGACAAAAACTAAGGCCAAGGGCAAAAAAACTAAAAATATTTTTAATAATCTACTTAAATTTAGCTTGATATTTTTCGTCACAAAAATCAAAACTAAAATAACCGGAATAAAAATCACAAACCAAAAATAAAAAGTCAAAAAAACCAAACCAGCACTAATACCAAAAAAGACATAATATTTTTTTGGCCAAACTTTTTGCCAAAGAGCACGAGCCAAATAAACTAACAATAAAATACCAAACAAAGCGGAGATTGCTTCGTATGGTTTAAAAATAATGGCTGAAAAATCTAAACTTAAAAAATACAAAACTGGATATAAAAACCAAAACCATTTATTTTCTATAATTTTTTTGCTGGCAAATTTTTCTTGATAAATTTTTTGCCAATAAAATTTCTGATAATAATAAGCACCTAATAGCCACATCATCAGTGTAGCCAAGACACCAAGCTTAGCGGCTCCAATGGCGTTAGTAACCAATGGCTTGGCCAAAATACCCGTGAGCCAAAAATATAATGGTGGATAAAATTGAGGTAAATGATCATAATAAAAATCATGTCCCAAGTTTCCGACTAAAGTTTTAGACAAATAAGCCAAAATAAATAACTCATCACCGACATTAGAACCAAACATGGTTTGCAAATCCTTAGCTAAAACCAAATAAAACAAAACTACAGCCAAAGCCGTACTATAAAGCCAATAATTTACTGATTTTTTAGTCCAAATCAAATAAAGCCCTAGAAAAACAAAAGAAAAACCAATGATTTTGGCCCAAGCTAAAATAGAAATAGTAGTCAGACTTAACATAAGGCTATTATAATCAAAAAGCCTCTTTTTGACAAAGAGACTTTTTTTAAAAAAATATTTTAGCTTTGTATTATTTTTTGACTGACAGAAAATAGCTAGCCAAAAAATTAGCTATCGGAATAGAAAAAACTAAGCCAATACTACCTAGCAAAGTACGAATAATCTCAGTAGCAATCATCTCGTTATTGATCACTTGGGTCAGATTCAAGCCCAAAACATCACTTTGGCTAAATAGAATCAACATCGGCAAAGCTACGCCAGCATAAGCAAAAAATAAAGTATTGATCATGGAGGTGATGTGATCAACGCCAACTTTTAAGCTCATTTTATAAACTTGTTTTTTACTTAAGTTAGGATTAGCAAGTTTGATCTGCTCCACTGTCGAAATCTGACTGATAATCACATCATCCAAAACCCCTAAAGTACCAAGCATAATGCCAGCCAATAATAAACCTTGTAAATTTATACTACCTTGGCTAGACTCTAACAAAAAAATAGTTTCTTCACCTAAATAGCCACTCAATTGTGCTAAATGGGTAAAGAAAACAGACAGAACGGCTGTGAATAATAAAGATGTCACCAAGGCTAGATTAGCTAAATGAGATTTTCTGCCAAAACCTTGTGTCAGATAAATAGCAAAAAATAAAATCACAATACTACCTGTAACAGAAATCAAAATAGGATTTGAGCCAGCGACAATCTGAGGAATAATGAACTTCAAAATTACTACAAAACTAGCTACTAAACCAATCAAAGAGCGTAAGCCTTTCCAGCGACCAATAAAAATAACACTCAAAATAAAAATGCAAGCTAACCAAATGATAGGATTTGTTCTGTCATAATCTAATACAAAAAAAACATCTTTGCCAGCTTCGTCTTGTCTGTGGTTAACCACTACTCTATCTCCAGCTTCATATACTTGACCAGATACGACCTGAAAATCATCAATGCCATAAAAAGTTATTTCTTGCCCAGCAAAACTACCGTCCAAAGCTTTGAGTTTTAAATTTTGTTGCAGCAACAAAACACCAGCTTCATCTATATTCTCTTTTTGATCAAGTACTTGCAAAACTCTGGCCTTAAACATTTCCTCTTGTTGCGCCAAAACACCAAGTGGTAAAAATAAAGCTAATAATATAATAATAAAAAGTTTTTTCATAAATTTAATTTAATCATATTATAACAAATGCTCATAAAAAAGACTATGTATCAAAATAATTTTACCTTGACAGAATAACAACAAAACACCTTTCGATTTCACTCAGTGTTTTTTGGTTGTAGTTAAATTTTAATTCAAAAATTTAAATGAAGATAAAACCTGATCCATTAACTCTAAATTGGTTAAATATGATTTTGGTAGATTTTCTCTGTTGTATTGGCTTGTTAAATCTTTTGCCCTATTAATTTCGTTCATATTTTCTATCTCAAGAGAGCCGCAGTTTTGGCTAGATGGTAGTGTTTGACTGATAAGCATGCCAGAGTATCCATTTTGATCTAAGTTTAAACTAATTCTACGAGAATCAACAAACGAACATTCATATCCAAAATCAGTTATGTTTTCGTAAGTTGATTGGTTATCTACATTGATATTTTTACATATTCCTTTATCAGTCAATATTTTTTCATTGGTACAAGTCTTACTCAAATCCTGACCTCCTAAGTATGGATCTTGGTAATACATATGAGAAAAATTATTTGAAAAAGCCGATAACGAAGCACCGTAGTATTTGTTAAATTTTATTATTTTTGCTTTACCTGATTTAAAAACATTATCGTTGTGATCACTTTCTTTCATGGATAAAACATTTATTTTACCCCATTTTAATTTTGGATAACGAAATGAAATACCAAGCTCATAGTCAGTGTATAGTTCCCATTCCGGGCTATCATCATTTAAAATGGTAATTGACTCTATTATTTCCCAAAAATTTTCGTGTTTATTTTCTAAAGATTTTAACCAATAAATTTTAATACAACCTCCTTCGGGACGAGGAAAACATAAATTCACATAAGTATCAACATCGTTCGCAAATTCCCATTTTGTAACGGCCATGTTATTTATATAAATTTTATTTGTTTCATCACTATTGAGTGAATCAATTTGATCAACGTGCATAATAGAAATAGCTGGTCCAGAGCTATATTGTCCTATAGATTTTTCGCCGGGTGGTAATATTTGAATTATATTAGACCAATTATTTACACTCCAATCCGATGGGTATTTGATACTATAAAAATAATCATTATTTGTATAAGTTTGCCAACTATTATCACTTGGATTATCGACAATCTCTTTGTTTTTATGGAATGATTTCATTTCTCCCCATATAAAAAAGCTAGTTATAATAAACACACCTAGAATACCAACTATTATGGCTATAAAAACAATATTCTCGGATTTTTTTAGGCCTTTGAGTAACTTCATATTTTTTTCTAATTAACCTGTGGTCTTAAATTTTTTTCTTTCTCTATCTCCTCTTCTACTAATTGAATTTTGGCAGCCCACTCCACTAGCACAATTTCGCCTTTTTCTTTAGCCACTATCATCGCCGCCTGAAGTTTACCATATGTATTTTTGAGCCAGATTAAATATGAGCCATCTGGCGGATAACTAAGTTTTTTCTTTTCTAAAAACTCCGAGTTAATTTCAGCAAAATTTCCTGTGCCACTAATAAATAATGTTTTAAAAAAATTCATAAGTTTAATAAGTTTCAATAATCCCATCGATATTTTGAAAATATTCGGTTTTATCTATTATTGGTAAGCCATCGTATCTAGTTGGCACCTCAATTAGCTGACTAATGCCTTTTTCTAGATCAAAAACAAAATAACCATTATCAACAGTAGCAACAAAGCGAGGGCCTGTGCCCACTTTAAGATCAGTAACATTCTCTAGAAAAATTTCTTTTTGCTTACCGCTAAGCTTCACAATAACTTGACCTTTATCTTCATAAAAAGCCCTGTAATATAAACTGCCGTCAATTACTTTAAGGTTATTAAATGTCCATGTGGCTTTATCTGTATAAACTTTTTCTATCTTCCTTGAAGCAAGATCCATTTTATAGAGACTAATTTCTCTATTTTCCGATTCAAAATTTGCTTCAGCATCTGTAAAATATGCGATATTCTCTTCTGGAAAAATATACACCGGATAAAAATATCCATCTAAATTATCATATTCACTAATCTTACCAGAATCAACATCAATACTCCACAATCTTGCTGGCGCAGAAAACTCATAGATACCTCCTGTTATATATAAAGTCTTACCATCAACGGACCAAGCTCCATGACGAATACCATGTAAACTTTGTTTAAAATCATCAAAGAAATATTTAGCGCCACTCTCATTATTAACAATTGTTAAAGAAGTATTACCCCTAAGCTCTGGATAATCGATACTTACAGTTATGTTTTTATCTGGGGACTCATAGACATTTTTTCGATAGTCTGGTGCTTCTTCTGAAATTTTATTACCAAAACTATCTATCACTATTGTCTCGCCATTTTCATTAATCCTATATATTCCAATAAAATTTTTATGGGGATCGCTGATTACTACGCCTGAACCACCATCGAAATCCGGTGTATTCAAAACATTATAAATTTCTTTATTGAAAGTACCCCCAAAATCTCGCGCATAAAATTGATAAAATATAGTCGACGCATTTAAAGGTGTGACATCTAAAAAACATCTAGTTGTATATACAAAAATATCAGTCCCTTCTTTTACTTCACCAAAATCCTTAATAGTATTTTTATCACAAGCATTAATATCAACTTGGTCATTGTCACCATTCATCATATCTATAGCGGTGCCAGGTAATTCTAAAGTGTTGGCTAATTTATTATTAAATGATTTAATTTCTCCCCATACAAAAAAGCTGGCTATAAAAACTGAACCTAGGATACCAACCATAATAGCCTCTGTAATAATCCATTGATGTTTTTTGAGATTTTCAAATAATTTCATTATAGAAAATTAATATTAATTATTTATAGTATATGTTTGTTTTATTTATTGGTCAAACAAAAACACCTCTTTTGAAGAAGAGATGCTGTTGTGGGGTAACCTGATAAAATCAATCGGAAATATATTAAGCCGTGAGTTAGTTAATGTTTATATACCGGAAATAAAGATTGGCTAGTTTAATAATTTTGTAAGCTCAAGGTCTATTTTAAGTAGGTTAGAACCAGCTATTGACAAAATATATTATAAATGCTACAATAACAAGTCATTGAAAAGCCCAATGAACCATAGGTTTGGTTCCGCCAACACAGAAAAGGAGTCAGAGATGAAAGACTTGTGGGATGGTTTGAACTTTTGGGCAAAGACCGGCGTCGTGTTCGTCGTGCTCTTTGTCTCGTTCTGGATCGGACTGGGCATGTTCAAGGTGCTCTTTGTTACCGATGTCGACAACTACCAGGTGGCTTTCAGGTATGACCTGATCGGCCAACACCGTGGAGAGATCGTCGTGCAGGAAAACAGCGACGGCACCTACAGGCGTGGTTGGATCGTCACGTTACCGATCGTCCATAAGGTCCACACCATGGACCTGCGGCCGATGCAGTTGCAGATGAATGCCAACTCGCGCGTGCTGAATGCCAAGCTTGTTCAATTCGACCCCAAGGGTCTCGAACTGTTCTTGTCCTGGCATGGTCGAAACGATTACGAAGGTCCGGGTACTGGTTCCGCTGTTGGTTCCACTACACCTTTCAGCGAAATCCTACGTAGCTATGCCTACGACGGCAATACCTACCCCTTCTTGAAGATCTTGCGCGAGCTAGGGACAACGGAGGGCTCCAAGCCATTGGACGGCAATGCACAGGAAGTACACGTCGAAAAAGCCACGCCTCCACAGACGGAGAAGTAAACCATGCAACGTAAGCACCTACGCCTAGGAGCTTGCATCGCCGGTGTTCTGATGATTTTCTATCTCGCTTTCGTGCACTACCAAGAGCCGAACGAGGTGGCGATTGTCTGGAACAAGTTCTCCGGCAAATTCTGGTTGGAGAAACAGGCAGGCTTCCATGCTTCACCACCGTGGGTCTTTGCGGCCAAGATTGACACTCGTCCAGTACGCGTATCGATCGCCTCGGCAAGCCGGAGCTTCAACAAGAAGCTCGTTCAGTTCAATCCTGAGGCTTATCGAGAGTTCGTGGCTGTGGAAGGCACGCGCTACTACTGGTTGTCAAATCGAATTTCCATCAACTTTGGGTACGAGGACGAACATCGCGGCATGAAGGACATTCTCCGCGGTTATGCCTACGGGCTAAAATCCTACCCATTCATCACGATTGTTCGCGACTATGGCGAGTCCGAATAATCGTACGGGAGACAACTCCTGATCAACGGGGGCCAAAGACACGAGTCTGCGGCCCTTTTTTCATTGTTTAAATTTTACAAAACAAAAACACCTCTTTTGAGGAAGAGAAGTTCTTGTGGGGTCCTATTCAAACCTTGAATATAAATACAGGTATAGTTAGTGCATAATTGGGATGATAATTTTTGGCAATATGATATTTTTACTAAAAAATAAAACCTCCTTACCCTCTCTTGCGTTATAAGCCGTGTGAAAAAAAGTATACTTTTTTTTGGGGCAAGAGATATACATTTTATTTATTTCTCGTGTGTTATCATAAGAAACTATCCATTTTGCATTTTCTATTTTTTTTATTTTATCACTCACTTTTTTATGATCGCTATGTTTATAATGGTTCATATATAATGAAGGGCCTTTTAAATAATATGGCGGATCAAAATAAAAAATAGTTTTATTATCTTTTTCAATTGCGTCTACTAAATCTAATGCGTCCATATTTAATAAACGGATATTTTTTTTATGTATGGCAATAAATTTTATTCTATCAATCAATTCTTCCTTATTAAAACGACAATTAATTTTATATTTTCCTTTTTGTAAAGCACCGCCAATCATACCGCCATCAATAATGCCAGAGTAATTAGTTCGATTTAAAAAAAAGGTCGAAAATCCCAATTTTAATAAATTATGTTCCGTTGCTTTACTAGTTTGTATTTTTTTCTGTTCGCGCCAATTATTAATTGAAACATCCGCGTTTCTTATTTTTTTGCACAGTCTTTCTGTATCATTTAATACGGAATGCCAAAATGCATATATAGCCTTATCATAATCATTTATAGTGATGGATTTTACATACCCATTAAAAAGAAGGTATAGAGCCACTGAGGCGCCACCAGCGTATGGCTCAACGTAATTGCCATCTATTGCATTTTCTTTGCAAATAGAAGCAATAAATTTTGATAATTTATTCTTTCCGCCGGGGTACCTTAAAGGTGAATAAAATTTCATATTTTTAAGCTTGGTCAGTTATTTTATTTTTATTATACGTTTCAAATATATATTTCACAAGTGGGTATATTTGATCCCAAGCTTCTTTAACTCTATAGTCAACAGCAAAAACTTCTGGGTTGTGATTAATACTATCAAGATACCATTTGTTTTTTTCTATTTCACTTATCACTTGAACTAGTTTATGATTAGTAGCTGTTTGTAGATCTGATTTAATTTTTTTAAGCACATCATCTAAATAAATATAGCCACCATTTCTTTTTGGTGCAGGAAGAGATTTTATTTCTTCCAAATATTTTTTTATAATGATTTCTAAAAAAGTTCTTAACAAATCAGCGGTCGCATTAGGAAATTTAAGATAATCTATTGCCTGTAATTCCCACAAAATACGAGTAATACCAGGGCAGTCAAAAGGATTTTCAATTTTTTTTGAAACTAAAGTATTTTTTTCTCGGTAAGCTTTTTTTTGTCGTTTAAAAGAAAAGGCGGGTTTGGTTTTTTTCTTTTCTATTTTAGTTTTATCTAAGACCTCATTAATAATAGAGTCTAAATATTTTTTTCTGTCGGATTCTTTAGATAGTTCTTTACGAGACGTTGCTATTCCAGAAACAATGTCAGTGATTACTCTGGAATAAACTTTATCAAAATCATCACCAGATGGTACGGTAGCCTCCCCTGTTATTTTATCGAAGTTTATTCCGAGTTCTTCCTGAATATATTTATCGGAATAAAATCTTTCGAGTGTAGATATTGGGAAAGTTCTTTTATTTGCTATTTTGTTTTTTATTTCTTCAGAAGTGCCCTTTAGAGATAGTGCCACATTATGCATTTCGTACATCTTTATGTAGGAAGGAATATCAACGCCCCTGTATCTCTCAATGAGTTTTTCTACAGACTGCCCGTTTTCTTTTTGTGCATAATAAAAATACGCCCTCCTTAATGCACTCCAGGCTTTTCTGGTAGTTTTTGTATGTTTAGCAGCTAAATATTCCATTGCCTCATCACGAGATTTAGCTACGTGGACATCAATATTTTCAATCGCCTTACGACCGCTCATTAATTTCTCTATTTTGGCGGCATATTTAGAGGGGGCTATATTTGGAGATAACATAGCCTTTAGAGACACTACTCTTCTATTGCCGTCTAAGACTACAAATTTTCCATTTTCTTTTACAACAACTGGCGGTTCGTCTGGAAAATATCCATTTTGATGTATGCTTTCTAAAATGCCCATTGCTTCTTCATTAAGGAACAGGTCGTTAATAATCTCATCTTGTGATTCGTATTCGGTATCAAGTCTAACATTTTTAATATCTAAAATAAGCTCGGTTATTTTCACTTTTGCCAATGGCCATTTATCTTGATAGTTGGTAATTTCTTTTTGCATAATTAAATTTTATAAGGTAATTATCTAACTTTCTATCAAAAAAGTAAAGACTGTATCCATTATGGTCACACCAGAATTCACCCTAGACTTTTTTAGCCAAATAACCTAAAATATAAATACAATTTAATACTGAAATTAAGGCCTAAACTTCAATTTATTGAGGCATGGCTACAAATTCCACTCACATATAAAGACGGTCTTCTGATCGGTACTATGTGAGTGGTCTATGCCTGAAAAGGTGTAGGGTAGCTAGAAATGGTTACCGCCGACGGAAGGCCCTTTTTGTTTTAATAAAATATAATAAGTACTACTTAAGTACTTGATAAAAAAACAATATGTTTTATGTTTACCTACTAATGATTTTATGCTTTATAGGTTTTGTGCATACTATTAACAAAAGTGCGGAGTTTTTAGATGAAATCAAAACGCCAGAATGGTTAAAAATCATTCTAGGAATCACAGTTTTTTTATTATTTTGCCTTGTAGGGGCTATGGCTGGTGAATATTTAAGAAATGGTCAGTAATACAAATATCAAAACTATTTTAATAAACCACCTTGTAAGGGTGGTTTTTTGGTTGTAAAATAAGCTGGGGTGCCTGTGGTCAGGTGTTTACCTATAAACTTGATACTTCTCGGGTTTAAACATACCCGTACAAGCCCGCAAAACCTTCAGATTCATTAGTTTACCTTGGGCAACATACAAAACCTTAGTACAATGTATAATTAGCTATCAAACAAAATAATTTGTCTAGCATGAGTAATGTAAATAATATAAAAAGGCGACTAGTCTTAAATTTATTGAACAATATTAAGAAAGCAGCGTCCAGCGATGCTCCTATTATTGAGATTGTCTTGTGCAATATTGATGAATCAGCAATATACGATGCTTACATGGAGATATTAAATAAATTGACACAAAGTGGCGCTTTAAATAATTTCACTGTCAAAACTATTAGGGTTACTGAGCCTAATATAAATGAACCCCAGAAACCCAGTGAGCTAGAAATAGCATATGACCCAGTAGTTCTTGATAATTATTATCAGGCCATGGAACATCACAAAGAACACGCAACTGATTATGTTGGAGAAAAATATTTTTTACTAGTCCTTAATTTTAATGACCTGAATTGCAAAAAAATTGATAACATTCTTCAAAAAACAACTCCCGCACCAAAAAAGAAAGTTGAAGAAATAGTTAAATTATTAGATCTGCCCGAAAATATTAGCTGGGAAAATATCACAATAAAATTTATTGATGGTCATGATGTTAACGTTATTATAGATAAAAACGGCATAAATAAAACAATTAAGGTTAACTATGCGCAACTAGGTTTTATGGACAAAAGAAAAAGAAAGCCAAATTTACAATGGGTGCTCCTTAAGGGTCTTTCTTCAAACGATGGCAAAACATCATGGTCCGATTCTTTAGCCTCACCTATGCTTAAAAAATCTAAACAATTACTAGCTCAAACTTTACGGAATGCCTTCGGAATAACTAATGATCCGTTCTACCCTTATAGGCAAAACAAATGCTATGAAATAAAAATACAACTAATTCCTGAATAGCGGTGAATTCACTAGCGGTTCTATACAGCTTAAAGCCTTTTAAAATAAGGGCTTTTTTGTTTTATAACGATTATTCACCATATATAGTAGAGGCCAACAAAAATATGCCTAAAAAAGTAACCCCACAAAAAATACCCGAGGAAGAGCTAATCAACTGGTTGGCTAGTTTATTATTTAAAAATCATTTAATCAATTTAAAAAATAACAAGTATGAGAGAAGAAAAAGTAATAAACATCGAGAACATTAAGGTTCACAGACTTCAGGTAAAAAATGAGGGCATCCTGCTTGCCACAGTAGAACTTGAGTATCTTGGCTTTATAATCAAAGGGTTTAGGGTAACAAGATCCGACAAACTTGACCGAGACACCTCTGATTATGTCTGGATCCAAGCACCTGCTGTCAACGCTGGCGGTAAATGGATAGAGCTGGTAAGAATCAATGACAAAGAGATCTGGCAACAAGTCAAAGTCAAAATTTTTAAAGAGTATCAGATTGCCAATGATAAGTATTATAGACAAAAACTTGGCGAGCAAGCACCAACTCCAGCGGTGTCAATGACTCAGGAGTCTGACGTTGAACCAGAAGTCAATGTCGACGATATAAAATTCTAGCTCTTATATATTAACTATATATAGTTACATTATATGCATTTAAATACATATGTTATTGCTTTTAAAGATTAATATGCTATTTAAATAAATATTAATTAATATATAGTTAAGCATTTAAGCTATTTATTTTAAGCCGGAGTCAAAAAATAATTTCAGTAAGGTTTTTGAAATCTAGAGGCGTTCCCAAAGATTTACCAGAAGCTCCTGTCTGCTTTACGGGGTGGGTATTATATAAATATCCCCCCCGTACTCGCTTTTTGAAATCGGATTCTGTTTCCCCCGAGTAGGACAAAAACAATATTGACCATTTTTTAGTAGATTAAAACTCAAGAGGATTATATTATAAAAATAATAATTTAGCCTACCAGCCAGCCATTCCTTTAACTTGTCGCCTTAGCCATTTGTAGCAGTTCTAAGCGTGGTTTGTGGGCCTGTAGGTAATAAATAACCTTTCAGACAAAAAATACCTCAAAATGAAGCAAGCAGTAATATATTCAAGAGTGTCGACAGAAGAGCAGGCGCAAGATGATCGCTATTCTTTAAGTGTGCAAAAGAGAATTTGCCAAGAATACGCTAAAAGAGAAGATTTAAAAGTTATTAAAATCTTTGAAGACCCCGGAAAGTCTGCCACTAACACCAATCGCCCAGCCTTACGGGCTATGCAAGAGTATATTGAAGATAATAAAAATATTTATGCAGTTTTAGTCCAAGACACAGATCGTTTAGCGAGAAATACCCTTGACCATCTTACGATTAGAGCCTTCTTCAAAAAATTAAATTGCAAAATAATTTCCATCTCGCAACCTTTTATAGATGACTCGCCAGAGGGCATAATGGTAGATACGATACTAGCCGGATTTAATGCTTTCCAGTCTGGGCTTACTGGTCGTAAAACCAAAAAAGGTCTTGAAGAAAAAGCATTGAGTGGTTGGTACCCACGCTTAGCACCACTTGGCTACTCTAACGTTGTTAATAACAATGGCGACAGAATTATAGTCCCTGATAAAAATATAGTACCTTTAATTAAAATGGCTTTTGACATGTATGTCACTGGTAACCATGGTGCGGAAAATATCAATGAGATACTTTACCGTAAAGGTTTAAGGGGAAAACGAGGTGGTAAATTGGCATTAAGTAAATTTTATTATTTGCTAAAAAATCCTTTCTATTATGGCGATTTCCGATGGGATCAAAAAATCTGGAAAGGTAAACATGAGCCAATCATTAGTAAAGAAACCTTTGTAATGGCACAAAGTATTTTAGGTGTCAGAGTTGCCAGAAAAAGCTACGAGAGAAAACACAATTTTTTGCTTAATGGTTTTATTTTTTGTAGTTGTGGTCGTAGGTTTACGGCTGAGTATCATTTCAAACCATCAAAAAAAACTTACGCCTATTATCACTGCACCAGAGGTAAAAAGTGCCACTCAAGTCGCAATGTGCCAATGGCAGACTTAGAAGCACAAGTAGCTGAAAAATTTCGAGAAGTAACTTTTAGTGAAGAATTTTTTAATAAATTGATCATTGGTTTAAAATACTACTATGATAATTACCATAAAGCTAATGATAAACATATTACTGAATTAAATTATCATAAAGCAGAGTTGACCAAAAAAAGAAATCGTATTGAAGATTTATTAATTAATAGCCAAATTACAGAAGCGACCTATAAAAGACAATCGGAAAAAATTAGCATTGATCTAGAGTTAATAGAGGCTGAAATTAATCGTCTAAGCTCTAATAGTAAATTTGATATTGGTAAGTTTGAAGATCTTGTTGAGTTTAGTAAAAATGTTTATACTAGCTATAAACAGAGTGAGCCTGAGGGCAAGAGAAATTATCTAAATTTCTTTTGGGAAAAGTTTATTGTTGAAAATCAGGAAATTGTCGAAGCCATACCAACTGAACCTTATAAACTTTTACAAGAAATACAAAAACCCCTTATAAAAGGGGAATTTGTTGGGTATCATAAATTTATAAAACCTATGGTATGGGGTGGCTACAGGGAGTCGAACCCTGACTAACGGGACCACAACCCGCTGTTCTACCGCTAAACTATAGCCACCATGAAAATCAAATGGTGCCCCCAGCAGGACTTGAACCTGCGACCGTTTGCTTAAGAGGCAACTGCTCTACCAACTGAGCTATAAGGGCTTATGCAATAATGATTTTAAAAATTCTTTACCTATACCTGATTTTAAATATTTCTCTTTTTTTCTAGCGTTTACTCTATCACCAATTTTTTCTTTGTAAAACATTGCCCAAGGGCGATGTGGTTTGGTTGATTTAGTCATCCCATAATTGTGCCCTTGTAATCTTTTTTCAGGACTAGCAGATAATCCAACATAAATAGAACTATTTTTTATGCTATAAATAGCATACACATAATAATCGTTTTTCATATACTTACTGCTCCCTGCCTGCCGGCAGGCAGGTACCAACTGAGCTATAAGGGCAAAAATGGTGTCCCCAGTAGGAATCGAACCTACATTGACAGCTTAGAAGGCTGCTGTTCTATCCGTTGAACTATAGGGACCGGACATTAAAACAAGCCCTAGTATAACAATAAAGACTATATAAGTCAATATAAAGCTTGCTTAGATATTTAAAGAAAAAGTTGTTTTTTTATTTTTCAAAAGGAAAGACATCTGCCATTTCTCCAGAATAATAAAACTCATGTGCTAATCCTCCAAAACTATAAGTTTGGCCCAAAATATTCATCGTAGAGCCGCCAACTAAAGGATTGGCTTTTGGTACAGAATTTTTAAAACCAATATTAAAAATCGTAGCGATAATTTCTGGCCTATCGCTGATATCAAAACCTTGTAATTGCCACTGAGTTTCTATTTGTTTGATATACAAAGCGCCATAGAGATAAGAATAAAAATGATCTTTCTCATTTGTCAAACGCGCATATCTTTCATTGCTAGTATTAGAGCTTTTAAACTTCAAAATGTTTTCTAGCTCTTTGCCTAAATAATATGGCGATTTTTCATCTTGCAAATTAGCCTCTATTTGCACAGCTGTCTTTTCTTTTATGGCCATGATTCCCCAAGCCATTTTATTGGCGCTAGCTAAAATTTTTAAAGGCTTAAATATTTTTTCAAATAATTCCCGTTGAGTATAATAAAGTCTAAGCTGCTCTACAATGGTTATTGCTGCTATTTCTCTAGGATCTGTGCCAGCAATTTTAGCAGCTTCATTTATTTTATCCTTATCTCGGGTTAAACCTTCTTTGATAATACGCCAATGCTCACTGTCTTGCCAGACAAAAACATTTGCATCTTTCGTTTCAACAAATTGAGCCAACAGCATATTTTCATCAATACCCTTATCCATACATTCTTTGGTTTGTTGCTCAAAGCTTGGCATGTCTTTTTTCAGTTGCAACGCAAAAAGCATTTTATCCAACAACTCTCTAGAAGAATATTTTTTGTAAGCGTCAAAAATATTTTTAGCATTATAATCTGCTGTTTGAGAGGCAACAAATATCTTACACAAATTTTCTTTTTCTCGAGTTTTTATTTCTTCCAAAATATCTATTTGCTCATCAATTTTGCCTATCAAGCCATCTGTACTAGTAGTGTTTGCAGCTTCTGCTGGCTCCAATAAATCTTTTGTTTGGGCAGCAAAATCATTATAAGCTGCGCTATGCTCATCTGTCTTGCCGGCTACATCAGTCAAACCAAACATCACTGCTAAAAAACCAGTCAGCATCACAAAGCCAAAAATGGCAAAAGCATATACCAAAATTAACCACAGCTTTTTCATGCCATTATGATATCAAAAAGACTAAAAAAATGCCACTCCAAAAGACTGAAAATATCAATCTCTTGCTTTTATTCATAAATTCAGCTAAAATAGCTTATAATTAATATAAAATTTTTATGGCAAAAAGATTACACGCAGTCGGTAGACCACAAAAATCTAGTTCTAAAAAAACCAAAAAAAGACTAGAAATCAAAAAAGCTATGCTCGAAGCAAAAGCTAAAAAGAAACACAGTAAATAAATTATTTCCTCAAAAAACGCCAACTATTGGCGTTTTTTGTTTTTAAGCAATTTTTACAATCTGATATTCTCTATCATTCACCAAAACCACTGCACCTAAGTTTTGCCCGAGCAAAGCCTGCCCCAAAGGCGAATGTAAAGAAATGATACCTTGCGCTGGATTAGTTTCTACTGAGCCTAAAATTTGATAGGTGCTTTGCTTACCTCCATTTTCTATCGTCACAACACTACCGACTTGTACCACTGACTTGTTTGTATCCAAATGTATAATCTCTACTTTAGCCAAGAGCTTTTCTAAATCAGTAATTTTTTGATTAACTCCCCTGAGTTTTGCTTTGGCGATTTGATAACTTGCATTTTCAGAAAAATCTCCATCACTTGCAGCAATACGCATCTCCTTGATCCATTTGGGTCTATGGACTTCTGTTAATTTTTGTAAATCTGTTTTTAATTCCAAAAATTTTGCTTCAGTCATTTTTGGATCTAAGCTCAAATCTGAATATTCACCTGCTTTTCGAATTGGTACCTGCATATTATTTTATCTACTTTAAAGACTAGCTTGGATCGACCTAAAAAGTCAAGAAATTTTTTAATCGCTGAAAAAATTAATTTTTGATATAATGAAGAGGGTTTCAAAAAATCAAGCAAATGCTAAACAAAAAAATACAAAATGAACTGTTAATTTTTATACTTTACGCTATCATTTTTTTAGTACTAACTTTTCCTTTACTTTTAAATTTTAGCACTAGCATCATCGCCCCCTATGATAGTGATGGACCAATTTTTTTATGGAATGCTTGGCATTTAGAAAAAAATATTCTGGCTGGCAATTTTTCCTTATACACTGATTACCTTTTTTATCCTCACCACACACCTTTAGGCTTACATACCTATTCTCAGTTTACATCTGTTGTAACTTTTATTATAAATCTATTAGCTCATAACATAGTCTTCAGTTTTAATCTCGTTTATTTATTATCTGTCAGTGTTTGCGCCTTTTTTACTTATAAATTTTTTCAGTTACTTAATTTTCAAAAATCCATCGCCTTTCTAGCTGGTATACTTTTTGCTTTTCAACCCCTGTGGAGCATCTATGCCCTGTTTGGCACACAAAATTTTTTGCAAATGTGGTTTGTGCCGGCTACTTTATATTTTTATGAAAAATTCCGCCAAAGCAACAAGTCTAGTCACGCTCTTTTGCTTGGCCTTGTACTTGCTTGTGCTTCTATCAATGACTTTTATCCTTTTGTTTTTGCAAGCTTCGGACTAGTCATTTATTCACTCTTCATAAATTTTAAAAAAATTTTGAGCTTAGGCAAACATTACTTCAAACTTATACTTTGGGGCTTAGTGGGCTTTTTGAGCCTTGCTAGCTGGAAAATATTTTTACTCTGGCAACAAAAAGACTTTATCCAACAAATGCCTACGCCCACCATACAAGACATTGATAGTTTATATTTTGCCGATCCCGTCAATTTACTTCGTCCTGTACAATGGCATATACTTTGGGGCTCATGGTCCACTTGGTTTGGCAATTTTTCCCTACAAAATGGCAACTCTTTTATTGGGTTTACTTTTATTTTTGTCTTACTGCTTTTTTTAATCACTAAATTTTACAAAAAAACCTTTTGGCAAGATAAAAAAATCTTCCTTGTTTTCTTAGCGGCCTACTTGGTAATTTTGATTTTATCTTTTGGACCATTCT
>CAIRBL010000054.1 GCA_903876815.1 uncultured bacterium | reverse complement strand
TCTTCAAGAAAAACCAGCCTTTATGGCTGGTTTTTCTATTATCTAAATTCATTGGTTTGTTTTTTAGAGCATAAAAATGAGCGTTGTTCTCGGCAATTTCTGCTTGAAATAGATTGTTGGCTAATATTCGCCCAAACATAGATAAATAAAAATATTTTATTTAGCATAGTTTTGTTTTTATTTTTTGTCCGCTTTTCTATAAGCCGTCGCTTATTTATAAGACGGCATGACTTATAGCCTCATCATAGCAAACCTAATAAAACTGTCAAGACTTTGTATTTAGGCTGATTTTAGCCAAAATAAAACACCCACCTTTTTTCCTCTAAAAAGGTGGGGCTAAAAAAACTTGATGAGCCAACGAATCGCCGGCCACACCAGGAAACAAAGGGGCGGCAAGGCCAACAAAACAAAGGCACTGACGAAACGCAGAGCATGAACCACTTTCTCTCGCTTGGAGATGACGTGGTAAGACCAAGGGTAAACCTTGACTGACAAGAGCCAAATAAGTGTCCAGATAACAGCTCTGGACGCAATATAATGCTCTTGGCAATAGATCAACAAGCTGTGCCAGCTCATTGTGTCCTCCAATTTTAAGAGCTTTTTATTAGCTTAATCCTAGTCCTGTTTTAAGACTTGGTCAAATGTATTTTTTTAAAAAACTTTGTCTATGCAGTGGCGAGATTCCATGTTTTAAAATCGCTTTAATATGCTCGGCACTACCATAGCCTTTATGCGTGACAAAATTATAGCCGGAAAAAATTTTATCTTGTTCTGACATCAAACGATCACGATACACTTTGGCAAAGCAACTTGCCAAGGCAATGCTTAAAAACTTTGTTTCGCCTTTAGTAAAAAATTCTATCTTTTTATTATCTACATAGTTTTGAAAAGCGCCGACATGGTCAGCTACTACTCGCCCAGAAAAATTATTTATTTTTTTTAATACATTTTCTAAAGCATTATTTACTACTAAACAATTGGCTTTTTGAATACCTATTTTATCTATCTCTTGAGCGCTAATCTCCGCTGTGGTCCATAAAAATTTATCCTGTAAATTAGCAAAAATTTCTTCGCGCTTTTTAGCTGATAATTTTTTAGAATCTTTTACTTCTTTTAATAATATATTTTCTTCTTCAGTATTTTTTAATAATACTGCCACAGCCACAATCGGTCCCGCAAGACTTCCGCGGCCAACTTCATCAATACCTATGATATATTCATTTTCCATAAAAGAATTATAGCACAAAACCCTGTCCGGCGAATGCCAGACAGGGTTTTTAAAAAAATATATCCTATATTTAACGGAGTATCACCTTGTTATCTTCCTTAAGACTCTCTATCTCTCTTGCGATATTTAAATCTTCTTCTGTTATCAATTGTACTTCTTCTTCCCTGCTGTGGCCGTGTTTCAATACCCCAGAAACACAATTGATCGGAAGGTAACCCACATTTTTCCAAATGTCTCCTGGGGTGTCATCATACATATCACCATCACCGCCAATCTCTTTTATCATAACACCCTCAATGTCTAATTCCAAATCCGTAGAATAAGATTCATATGGATATCTAACATACAAAGTTGTTATGCCATTTAAGCGACAATGTTCTTTAACAGATTTTTTGAAAGCCAATTCTCTTTCTTCCCTCCAAGCCGCTTGTTGCATTCCAACATCTGTCTTTGCCCATTCAGCGCGCGCTTTAGCTTTTGCCTTAGCGTGTATTTCAGCATTTACTATTTTTCCCTTAAAGAACGAACTAGTAAATTCATTTATAAATTGCCGTTTGTCCGTGTTAAAATCGTCATAATCTCCAAGTAGTTTCTTATCGGAACAACCGCAAAAACAAACGCTAGAAAATTTAAAATTTTCAACACTTACATCTAAGCCATGAAAGCTAGGTAATTCCATAGAGGTGGATAAATCTAAGCCGTGTGAAGAGCCACCACGATCCAAATAATCTTCTTTTTTAATCTCTCTCTTATCTCCTTGCTCCTGATTTATTTTAAATTTAGCTTTTTTAGCTATATTTTCTAACAAAAAAGCAACACTTGGCACATCTTTAAAACGCAATAAAGACAAAGGCTCAAAACCCTCTCTCTCTATAACTAATGCTTCGATTTTTTCCGCTAATTCTGGACGAGAATCAATGAGCCTGTTTAATGGTAAATTACGAAAAAATTCCTGAACATAATCTCTAATTTCTTTTGAACGATGTGATTTGACTGAGTCCCTAAGCTCTCGCAAAGCATCTCCTACCCTTGGATCAGCTTCACTTCCATCTATTGATAAATTCTCTAACTCATCTGTCCATATATCCATGAACTTTTTTGGGTCTTTGATTTGAGACTTAAAACCAGCGTCAAGTTTTTTTCCCCCTTCCTTTAATCTCTGTTCTTCTTGTACTATTTCAAGCTGTCTATCTATATAGCTTCTAATTATTTGCTCAGCGGACTCCTCTTTTTGTTCTTGCCCGGTTGGCATATTTGATGGCATTTCATTCATAAATTTATAATTTAACTTTAATTATTTTACTTACCTACATTTTACCCCCCCATATGCTAAATGTCAAATTTGATAACACAAAGCCCGAAGATTAATTCGGGCTTAAATATTTTTTTAACTTCTGGCTCGTGAGGCTTTATCTATTCTCTCTAGAGCTGTGACAAAAGCGGCGCTACGTAAATTGACTTGGTATTTTTGACCTGTTTCCCAGACAGCCGACCAAGCTGGCATCATTCTGTCTCTTAACTCTTTATCAACCTCTTCTTCACTCCAATAATTATTACTCAAATTTTGTAGCCATTCAAAATAAGAAACCGTCACCCCGCCAGCATTAGCTAAAACATCAGGGATCAAGACTACTTTATTTTTGAATAAAATGTCGTCAGCTTCTGGAGTAGTCGGGCCATTAGCAAGCTCTAACAAAATTTTAGCTTTAATATTTTCAGCATTGTTTTCAGTGATTTGATTTTCTAAAGCCGCTGGGATCAAAACATCAAGCTCTAGAGCAAATAATTCTTCAGTGCTAATTTCTTTACTGCCTTTAAAATTTTTCACACTCTTTGTGCTTGCTTTATATTGCATCAGTTCTGGAATGTCTAGGCCATTAACATCATAAATAGCCGAAGAAGAATCAGCTACTGCTACTACTTTATATCCTGCTTCAAACAAAAGTCCGGCCATCACAGCTCCGGCGTTACCAAAACCTTGAATGGCAACTTTTAAGCCTTGAGAAGCTAAACCTAACTGTTTGACGGCTGCTTGCAAGACATAAAATCCGCCTTGCGCAGTGGAAGTACCACGACCCAAAGAACCTCCAAACTCTACTGGTTTACCAGTGACAACCCCTAAACTTGGTTTGCCTTCTAATTGAGAAAACTCATCAGCCATCCAAGCCATGATTTGTGGAGTAGTATAAACATCTGGAGCGGGAATATCTTTTTCTGGACCAATCACCGGACGAAAGGCTCTGATCCAAGCCCGAGATAGTCTTTCTAATTCTTTAATAGATAAAGATTTAGGATCAACTATTACACCGCCTTTCCCACCGCCCATAGGAATTCCTACCACTGAACATTTGATAGCCATCCAAAAACTCAAAGCCTTTACTTCGTCTAAGTTGACTTGCGGATGAAAACGAATGCCACCTTTGTATGGTCCACGAGCGCTATTATATTGGACACGATAAGCTTGAAAAATTTTTAAAGTGCCGTCATCCATTCTCACCGGCAAAGAAGCCATGTTTATTTTTTCTGGGCTACTTAAACGCGCTAAAGTTTCTTCATTTAAATTCATTATTTTAGCAGCTGTTTCTAGTTGCCTTAAAGCATTATCATATGCGTTCATAAAATTATTTATGTAACTAATTATTTATTTTATTAAAATTTATTTTTTAGGACTCCAGTCTGGAACCATAATATTGTTTGCACCTTGTAAAAATTTATAAGCTTGCAAAGCTGCCTTTGAGCCTTCACCGGCCGAAATCACGGCTTGCTTATAGCTAATGTCAGTGATGTCTCCTGAAGCAAAAAGTCCTGGTGTTTTAGTTTCACAATCGCGAGAAATTTTGATTTCTTTTCTTTCATCTAATTCCACCAAATTTGCTACCCAATCAGTTTTAGCCAAATGTCCAATTTCCACAAAAATACCATCAACGGCAATTTCTTTTTCGGCTTCGTTTTGCGTAAAGATTAATTTTTCTACTTTATTCTCACCAACAATTTTTTGGCTAACAGCACTATAAAAAATTTCTATCTTGGGATCGTTTTTTACTTTGTCCATCAAAACCTGCTCGCCTCTAAATTGCTCGTTACGATTTACAAGATACACTTTATTAGCAATCTTGCTCATAAATTCTGCGGCGTCTAAAGCGGAGTTTCCCCCACCAACCACTACCACGTCTTTGCCTTTGTACAATGGTCCGTCACAAGTAGCGCAATAAGCCACGCCTTTGCCTGACAATTCTTTTTCGCCAGGAATATTTAAATTTCTTGGTGTTAAACCAAAAGCTAAAATAACAGTCCTAGCTTTGATTTCTTCGCTTTTGGCTGTTTTTAAAATGAAAATATCATTTTGTTTATCCAAAGATTCTACTTCGGTAAAATTAAATTCTGTGCCAGTCTTTGTTGCTTGTTCAAAAAATTTTTGCATCAAATCTTGACCAGTAACTAGATTAAATCCCGGATAGTTTTCAATATTGTTAGTTAGGGCTGCTTGTCCGCCCAAATCTTTGGAAATCACCAAAGTTTTGAGAGAACGACGCGTAGTGTAAATAGCCGCTGAAAGACCCGAGGGACCAGCACCAACTATCACTACATCATAAATATTTTCTGACATACAAAAAATTAAGCTAAATGTTTTTTAATCAAAGCACTTAAATTGTCTTTGCTTTGCATACCAATCATCTCCTCTACTACTTGTCCGTTTTTAAAAATCTTTAAAGTAGGAATACTCATGATAGAAAATTGTTGAGGAATAATTTGATTTTCATCCACATTAATTTTACTAATTTTTACTTTTGGCTCAGAGGCAAAATCTTGACCTAACTCATCAACAATTGGTCCTTGCATTTTGCATGGTCCGCACCATGGCGCCCAAAAATCTACTAAAGCAACTCCGGAAAAATTTTTTATTTCTTGATCGAAATTTTGATCATTTAATTCGTGTACCATATTTTTTGATTAATCTTAATTAATTATTATATCTATATATCCTCAACCGAAGTGGAGAGGTTAATTTACATCAAATAAAATATCTACTAGCTTTTCTAAATCTTTTTTTTGCGTAACTTGTTTACCGTCAAAACAACCATGAACTTTTTCATTGATAAGCATTTTGGTCAGCGCACCCAAAGAAGCGCGGGCTGCCAAAACTACCCTTACTATCTCCTCTACTTCTCTTTTTTCTTGATACATTTTTTCAATCGCTCTTACTTGCCCTTCTACCTTGTGTAAACGAGTAAAAATTTTTTGTGGATCACAACTTTGTTTTTGCATATTTTTATATACCCTGTGGGGGTATTATAAACTATAAAAATTAAAGTGTCAAATTTATACCCCTTAAAGAGCTCTCACTTGACAAAATATAAAGAATATGCTAATATAATAAGAATTCGTAATTTTCACAATGAAAGCGAGGATATAGCAATGGCAAAGCCCAATGAGTCCTATGGCAAACGCCTTGTGATCATGGTCCGGATACTACTCTGGGCCACCATCGTTGTCTGCTGTCTGAAGCTGTTCTTTCAGCCGGTAGTGAGCTACTTAAGCTGCACAAACATGCAGCAAGCAGACCAGATGGCTGGCAAGGCTTGGATGTTGCTGTTCAAGCTGGCCGGCGTCTTCTTTCTCATTTGCTGGCTTCTGAGCTTACTCAGGGGTGGGCCGATGCGCAGGGCTGGAATCGCCAAAAAACCAGTCGGCACAATCATCCTGATTGTACTGGCTGTAATCCTGGCGATCATTGCCTACAACATCTAGGTCTCATCGAGCCCTCAGAAAACAAAGCTGACACAAGCTGCGTTTTCTGAGGGCTCTTAACTTACAAAAAAATAGGCCTATTATTGGTCTATTTTATTTATTGTTAGCCAAAAAATTATAGTTTATGTCACGTGGTTTTTTAGTCTTTTTCATCCTCTATTTCGCCTACCAACTCCTCTATCAAATCTTCTAGGGTCAAAATACCGAGTGTCTGCCCATCCTTACGCTTAACAACCGCCATGTGCGTCTTTTTTTGTCTCATTTTAGCAAAAATCTTATCAATTTTAGTCTCAGGAGCTACCTCAATAATATTTTGCATATACTTTTCTACCGAATCATCACGATGATCGCTGTTTAAGGCACTCAAAACATCTATCACGTGTACGTAGCCCACGATATTATCTTTATTGTTATTATACAAAGGATAGCGGCTCCAGCCTTCTTTGGCCATAAAATAAGCCACTTGATCAATAGCCGCTTCTTTGTTTAAAACAGTTGTTTTGTAAAACGGGCTCATAATTTCCTTAGCTGTTTTGTTGTCAAAAGACAAAACGTTCATAATCATTTCATGCTCTTCAAAATCAATCACACCTTTTTCTACAGCCAAACGACTAAATGCTCTAAATTCTCTTTCTGAAATAACTTCCGCGGTCTTACCACCAGTTAAAAATTTCAGCATTTTTTCTAAAATAATCAAAATTGGCCATAAAAGTAGCTGCAAAAAATAAATTACTGGCGCAAACAACAAGGCCACTTTTTCAGCGTGCAGTTGAAAAAAAGCCTTAGGATACATTTCACCAAACAACAATAATAAAATTGTCAAAATACCAGTGGCAATACCGACACCAGCTGAACCAAATTTTTGTACAGCCCACAAAGTTGCCAAAGAAGCAGAGGAGATGTTTACCAAGTTGTTACCAAGAAGTAATAAGGCTAATAAACGATGTTTGTTTTTTAAAATCTTTTGTAAAAGATTAGCGTTAGCCTTGTTTGACAGGCTTAAAGATTTGACTTTAGCAGAGGACAGAGAAAACAGGGCAATTTCCATACCAGAAAACCAAGCTGAACACAGGATCAAAAATAACAGAACCACTAATAACATATTTTATTTAAAAAATTATTTGGTGTCCTCACCAGGAGTCGAACCTGGATTTAAGCCTTAGGAGAGCCTTGTTCTATCCATTGAACTATGAGGACTGGCAATTTTCAATATTTATAATTTTTTATGCTAATATTATTATAAATATTGAGTCGTTAAATATAAAAAATTAGCTTCTTTTTAATCTTTTTTATTTTAACAAGTTTATAAAAAACCAAGACTTATTCTAATACAAAGACTAAAAAAAGTCCACTAAAAACCCAAAAAAATCTTTGACTTTTTTAAATTTTTAGCTTAAGATGAATTGGCTTATAATTGACACTCAAAAATATGTTTAATAAAAATCAAGACTTTAACTCTTCAAAAAACATCGAAACTATTATTGGGCCATCTGTAAAAGTAGAAGGCGACTTTAAAGGAGAGGGCGATTTGATAATTGAAGGTATCCTGATTGGTAATCTACAAACAAAAAATAATCTAAAAATTGGTCAAAATGCTATAGTTGAGGCCGAAGTTAAAGCAAATAATGCTTTTATTTCTGGAAAAATCAAAGGTAACATCACTGTTAAAGGAAAATTAGAAATTACCAGCACCGCTGTTATCTTAGGCGATATTAAAGCTCAAATAATTTCCATTGAAAGTGGTGCTCTAGTAAAGGGCAAGCTAGATATGCCTGTTAGCAGCGTTAAAGAAGATGCACAGGCTAAAAATAGTAGAGAAGCAAAAGAGAACACTTTAATTGAAGAAGAAGAGGAAAGCGAAACAGAAGAAAACGAAGAGAACAACTAATAAGGAGGTTTATGTATTTGTATATTTACGACTCTTTTTTGAGCCATAAAAAATATACCGATTTGTTAATCAAAATAGAAAAACGAGTCACTGACCTTGGTATCAAGGGAAAAATAGCTCGTCTGTCCGTCTTAAAAAACATGAAGGAAATGATTTTAGACGGTGTCCGTAACGGAGTACAAACAGTGGTGGTAATCGGTAACAATCAAAGTTTTGCCAAAGTAATCAACATTGTGGCTGACCTTGATGTCACTTTGGGTTTGATTCCGGTGGAAAATGAAAATTCAATTGCTAAAATATTAGGCATACCACCAGGAGTTATTGCTTGTGATGTTTTAGCTTCTAGAATGACCAAAAAAATAGACTTAGGTAAAATAAATAACCATTATTTTATCAAAAGTGCTGAAATTTTAAATGGCGACGTAGATATTGAATATGATAATTTTTCTATAACCCCAACCACTGAGCAAAATCACATCGCTATTTATAATTTTGCTGATGAAAAAATAGACCAACATTATTCTAAGCCAGTTGATGGGGTTTTGGAGATGGTGCTGACACCCATTAAAAATACTTTGTTTGGTAAAAAACCAATTAAAAAAACTGTCTTGCCGTTTAAAAAAATAAAAATCACCAGCAAAACAGAGGATCAGGTTTCTATCATTACTGATGAACAAATTATCATGAAAACCCCAGCCGAAATCAAAGTTGTCCCAGAAAAACTAAAAATTATCGTTGGTTCCGACAGGCAGTTTGAATAAATCGTTTAATAAAAAAGAACTTATGTGCTTTTATGTTTTTAGCGCCGCAGCGCCTTTAATAAAAGTATATGAGTTCTTTTTTAATGTCTTTTATTTTTTTGTCTCGACGATTTCTATTTTATTTTGTTTCATACCCAAAACAATGTATTGTTGCGCTACTGAAAATAATGTTGTTAACAACCAATAAAAGGTAAGGCCAGCTGGAAAACTAGCACCAATCAAAACTGTGATTACCGGCATCATATACATCATTTGATTGCTGATAGCAGCGGCTGGGTTGTTGCTCTTTGCCTTACCTATCATCATTTTACTTTGCCAAAACTGAGCAAGGCCAGCTAAGATTGCCAAAACTAAACTTTTGTCGGCAAAGTTAAAAAAACCAAAAGCAATTGGGTCCAAAGATCCTGGATTAGCCACAAAAGGATAAAGCGCTTGGGTGTTTAAAGTTGCACCATCTTTTAATTCATCAAAAAATACTCGATAAATAGCGATTAAAAATGGCAACTGTACCAATAGCGGCAAGCAAGACCCAAAAGGATTAATTTTTCTCTCCTTATATAAAGCCATTATTTCTGGCCCCATTTTTTCCTTGTTGTCCTTGTATTTTTCTTTAATCTCCTCTAGCTCAGGCTGAATATTTTGTAAGTCTTTTTGAGACTTGATGGCTTTTTTGGATAAGGGGTACAAAATCAAACGAACAATAAGAGTAATAAAAATAATAGCTAAACCAATGTCTTTGAAAGCAAGGGTGTTGTATAAAAACACCAGTAGATTAAAGATTGGTTGATAAAAAACTGTAAAAAAGAAACCCATGTTTTTGTTT
Source organism: uncultured bacterium (assembly GCA_903876815.1). Classification (GTDB taxonomy): domain Bacteria; phylum Patescibacteriota; class Patescibacteriia; order UBA1558; family GWA2-36-10; genus CAIRBL01. The sequence goes on along the minus strand of CAIRBL010000054.1, from coordinate 7,919 downwards.
ATTTATTAATTAAGTGTTGTTATTATAGCGAACTTTTTCTTTATAATAAAGGATCAGCCCCGCCTTTTGACCAAGGATGACAACGAATAAGTCTTTTAAAGGCCTTTGTGGTTCCGACAAACGCACCATATTTATTAATTGCTTGGTAAGCATATTCTGAACAATGTGGCTGAAACTTGCAATAACCAACAGGATATTTATAAACAAACCAACCGCTGTCTGGAGATAAAGTTTTTTGATATAAACGAATAATTTTTAACAAAAACCACCTCATCTCTATTTATCAGACAACAGTTTAATTTTTTGCAAAGCAAAGGTCATTTGTTTAGTGAGACCAGCAAAATCCAGAGACAAAGAATTTGGTTTAGCAATAATCAAAACATCAAAACCAGCATGCACCTTGGGCAAAACACCCCTAATAAGCTCCCTTAATTGTCTTTTTAGGCGATTTCTCACAACTGCCTTCTTATCAACCTTAGTAGAAACAACAAAAGTAAAGCGAGAGCTGTTTTTTTGATTTTTCTGATATTTAATGATAAATTCCGGCAAAAAAAAGGTCTGACCACGATGAATCAAACTCTTTATTTCTTTTTCCTTATGTAATCGATTGTTTTTAGATAACATAAAAACAATGCTTTTAGCTAAAAATTAAACGCTTAGCTTTTTTCTGCCTTTATCACGACGTCTTTTTAAAACGTCCCTGCCACTTTTGCTGGACATTTTCACTCTAAAACCGTGTGTTTTGGCTCTTTTTCTGGTTTTTGGTTGGTAGGTTCTTTTGGTAGCCATATTCTTATCTCTTTTGATTAATTTTAACTTTCAAAAGATAACATATTTTTTGTGTTTTGACAAGGCTTTTAATGGGACTCGATTTATCCACATATAAGCACAAATTATCAACAGCTTATTAACTTTCGACTGTATTTTAGTAATTCTATATTTGTGGTATATTTAAAAAGCAAAAAAATACTAACAAAATAGCCAAAAATATGCAAAATTACGAAAAAGAGTGGCAAAGTGTTTTGGGTGAGTTAGAACTGTTGATAAGCAGGGCAAATTTTACTACTTGGTTTAAAAATACTTTTATTTTAGACTTCAATGAGCCAGAAATAGCCGTTGGTGTGCCCAACGCCTTTACTAAGGTTTGGCTAGAAAAAAAATACCACAAAGATATTGTCTGTGCTTTAGAAAAAGTCTTTTCAAAAAGTAATCTACAAGTTATCTACAGGGTAGCTGTTGATAATATTTTAACTAATGTTAGCGAAAAACAACCAGAAGTAGAAAAATACGAAGAAACTCCTGTGAATAACTTTCCCAGTCAAAAGCCAAACAATCGCTTTGGTTTAAATCCAAAATACACCTTTCAAACCTTTGTGGTGGGACCAGGCAACGAGCTAGCTCAAGCAGCCGCTCAAGCCGCTGCTCAAAAACCAGGCGAGCTATACAATCCGCTATTTATTTATGGTGGCGTTGGTTTGGGAAAAACCCACTTGGTACAGGCTGTTGGTAACTATATTTTGGCTAAAGATAGCACAAAAAAGATACTTTATATCAACAGTGAAAAATTCACCAATGATTTTATTTACGCTATTAAAAACGGCCGCACCGAGGAGTTTAAACAAAATTACCGCAACATAGACGTTCTTTTGATTGATGATATTCAGTTTATAACTGGAAAAGAACAAACTCAGGAAGAGTTTTTTCATACTTTTAATGCCTTACACCAAAACAATAAACAAATAGTCATTTCCTCTGATAGGCCGCCAAAAGCTATACCAGCCGTAGAAAGTAGGCTTATTTCTCGCTTTGAATGGGGCATGATAGCTGATATTTCTTTCCCTGATTTTGAAACCAGAATGGCTATTTTAGAGATAAAATGCCAAGAAAAAGGCTATAATCTCAATAAAGAGATCATCAGTTTTATTGCTCAAAGTATTCAAGAAAACATTCGTGAGCTTGAGGGGGCGCTTAACAGAATCATGGCCTTTCATCAACTAAACAACACCAAACCATCCCTTGAAAGCGTCCGTTCTATCCTGGGCGGAATATCCGCTAACCCCAAAAAGGCAGGTTTAACAGTCAAAAAACTTCTATCTTCCGTAGCTGAGTTTTATGGAATACCATTAAATGACCTGCTGGGCTCTAGTCGCAAAAAAGAGTTGGTCGTACCCCGTCAGATAAGCATGTTTTTGATGCGAGAGGAGCTTAAATCTTCTTACCCAAATATTGGCCAAAGCCTAGGTGGCCGAGACCACACCACCGCCATGCACGCCTGTATAAAAATCACTGAAATCATCAAGGTTGATACAAAACTAAAAAATGACGTTGAAGTTTTAAGACAAAAAGTGTACCAATAGGTTTGTATAACTTGTGTATAAATTATGAGTTACAAACAAGCTAAAGTGTGTATAAAAAAGACAAAAATTATTTTTGACCAAACTTGTACACAAAACAAAAACATAATTCATAAGTATTCAATACTTTATCCACTCACAAAAAAAGCAAAAAAAATTTAAAAACGCCAAAGAATATAAAAAAAGATTAAGCCTTATCAACATATCAACAGTCCTTATTACTACTATTATTTTATAAATTATTAATATAATTATATGAAGCTAAGCTGCACACAAGAAAATTTAAATAAAGGTTTAAACATTGTTTCTCATATAGCAAATAAAAATAGCAACTTGCCAATCTTAAACAACGTTTTACTCAAAGCAAATAAAAATGGTTTAGTTTTAGTAACAACTGATTTAGAGATTGGTATCAAAGCTTTTATTAGAGCCAAAGTTGACGAAGAAGGTGAGTTTACAGTAGCTGCTAAGTTGTTAAACGACTTTGTTGCTCTTTTACCAAGAGAGAACATTAATCTAGAACTAGAAGATGGAGCGATATTTATCAAAAGCCAAAATCAAAAAACAAACATCAAAGGCACAGAGGCCGAAGATTTTCCACTTATTCCAGAAATAGAAAAAGAAAATGAAGTAGAGATAAATATTTTAGAATTTAAAAAAGCACTAGGACAACTAATCTTTGCTGCCTCACTTGATAATTCTCGTTTAGAAATAAATTCGGTTAATTTTAATTTTAGCAAAGACACCTTGACTTTAGCTGCCACTGATAGCTATCGTTTAGCTGAAAAAAAAATCAAAATAAATAACCAACAAGAAAAAACACTTATTGTGCCACTAAAAACCATCCAAGAATTAGTGAGGGTTTTGAGTGAACAAGAAAAACAAACAATCAAACTATATTTTAATGAAAATCAAATTATGTTTGTTTTTGATGGTGTGGAAATTATTTCTCGTGTTATCGATGGCAGATACCCCGATTATCAACAGATTGTTCCTGACAAATTTATAACTACTGCCAAGTGTTCTAAAGAAAAATTAGTACCAGCTATTAAATCAGCAGCGCTATTTTGTAAACAAGGAATCAACGATGTGCGCTTAAGCATTGCCAACAACGAAATTGTGGTGGCCTCAGCCTCTTCCGGTTTAGGTGAGAATGTTATTACAGTGGCAGCGGAGATTAGTGGTGAAGCAAATGACATTGTTTTTAATTATCGATATTTATTAGATGGTTTGCTAAACCTTGGTAGTCAAGACCTTTGTTTAAAAATAAATAACAACAGTACACCGGGCCTCATTGTTCCTGACAAAAACGAGGACTACTTATATTTAATCATGCCTATAAAACAATAAAATTGTTTTAATCGGCCAAAGTGTTATTATTATTTTATGATTGCCTATTTACAAGGTAAGGTTTTTAGAAAAAACAGTAAGAATATAATTTTGCTAGTTGGTCAAGTTGGTTATGAGGTTTTTTTAAATAAAAAAGATCTAGACAGCTTGAGTTTAGAGCAAGAAGCAGAGTTTTTTATTTATACCCATGTTAAGGAAGATATTTTTTGTTTGTATGGTTTTTTGGAAGCAGAGCAGCTAGAATTTTTTCAACAACTTATTTCTGTCTCTGGTGTTGGTCCAAAAAGCGCATCTAATATAATTTCCTTAGCACCTTTAAACGATTTGAAAAAAGCAATTACCTCTGGCGATCCTAGTATTTTGCAACAAGTGGCTGGCATTGGTAAAAAAACAGCCGAGAGATTAGTTGTGGAATTGAAAGAAAAAATAATTTCCAATTTAAATGAGGGGCCGATAAATAATTTAGTTGGAGACCAGCAACTAATTAGCGCCTTATTGTCTTTGGGTTACAAAGAAAAGGAAATCAGAGACGCGATGCAGGCTAGCGTTTTAGACGGTGATCTTGGTAACAAAGTAAAAACAATTTTAAAATTTTTAGCAAAATAATTTCATGCAGAGTTTGGTTAACACAAATAACTATGATGCTTTTGTGCGAGAGGGCTTTAGTAGCGGGGCCTTTTTACAAAGTAAAGTTTGGCAGAGTTTTTTGGAAGCACAAAACAAAAAATATTGGCAAATCGTTGTTTTGGAAGAAACAGAGGTTTTAGCTCTTTGCGTTTTGTACCAAAAAGAATTGCCCTTAGGCAAAAGCTATTTATATGCTCCTAAGGGGCCATTTTTTAAACATGACTTAAGCGAAGAAATAAAAGAAGAAGCAGCGAGAATGATTTTGTCAAAGGCTAGAGATATCAGCATAGAGACAAGGGGAAAAGAAGAAATTTTTTTAAAAATTGAGCCAAACCAAGATTTAAGTTTTATTGATGGCTTGTCTGCTACTGAAAATGTTCAGCCACAAGACACCTTGTTTTTGAGCCTCAATAAAGGTACAGAAGAACTTTTGGCGGCTATGCACCAAAAGACTAGATATAATATAATACTAGCAAAGAAGAAGGGTGTTTTGGTGGAAATTAGCGAAAAAGAAGCAGACATTGAAATTTTTTTAAAACTCAATAAAAACACAGCCGCAAGACAAAACATCACCAGTCACCCAGACAGCTACTATCGTTTGTTGTGGAAAACACTTTTAGAGAGGCGCGCCGCTAAGCTTTATTTAGCCAAGATTGGAGATCGGGTCGTGGCTGCTAATTTGTTAGTTTTTTTTGGTCAAACAGCTACTTATTTACACGGTGCCTCAGACTATCAATATCGTAGTTTCATGGCGCCATATTTATTGCAGTGGCAAGCTATTAAGGACGCAATGAACGATGGTTTTGCTTATTATGATTTTTGGGGAATAGCACCAGTTGATGGTACTAAACCAAAGTGGGACGGCTTCACTAGATTTAAAAATGGTTTTTCTGGACAAAAATATTCCAGCCCCAAGGCACAAGTTTTAGTTTACCAAACAGGATTTTATAGATTTTATCAGTTTGTACAAAAGCTAAGAAAATTTTTAAATTAAAAAATGATAAAAAAAGTTTTAATATCAGCCGCTGGTCGTGGCACAAGAATGCTTGATCTATCAGCTAATAAACCAAAACATCTCATAGAGGTAAATGGTCGACCTTTTTTGTATTATCTTTTAGACAATCTAAAGAAGGCTGGTTTTTTAGAAGTGGTGATGGTGGTTGGTTATAAAAAAGAATTTATTGAAGATTTTTTACAAAGACACAGCGATGAATTTAAAGTCACGGTTGTTAATCAGTTTGATATTTTGGGCGACAAAAAATACGGTACCGCTTGTCCTTTGGAATGCGTAAAAGATTTGTTGGGAAAAGAAAACTTTCTTTCTGTTTATGGTGATAATTTATATTCTGTTGAAGACTTGCGTAATTTTAATATTGACGATGAGTATAATTATATTGCTGGCTTAGAACACCAGCAGCCACAAAACTATGGAGTTTTACACCTAGATGAAGAAAAGTTTTTGCAAGAAATTATTGAAAAACCACAGGAGTTTGTTGGCAACTTGATTAACACTGGTTTATACAAATTTACTCCAGAGGTTTTTCAATACCTAGATAAAATTTCTTTATCACCAAGAGGAGAATATGAGTTGACTGACGTTATAAATTTATTAGCCAAACAAAAAAAAGTAAAAGCCTTGGGCTTGAAAAATATTTGGTTAGACTTTGGACGCCCAAGTGATGTAGAAAAGGTGGAGGATTATATCAGACAAAAGTATGATTAATTTTTTAAGAAAGCTTAGCCCACATTTTTTGAAACAAGCTTATCACTGGTGTTTAGCAATACTTGCCCCAGTGTTTTACTCGTTTCCTAGTAACAAGCTTATTGTTATTGGTGTGACTGGTACCAACGGCAAGAGCACAACGGTTAATTTAATCGCTCAGATGTTGGAAATGCAAGGTCAAAAAGTAGCCCTAAGCTCTACGGTGAATTTTAAACTCGCAGAACAAGAATGGTTAAACGATAAAAAAATGACCATGCTCGGCCGAATGCTTACTCAGAAATTTTTAAGCCAAGCAGTCAAAAATAAATGCACTTATGTTGTGATTGAAACATCATCGCAAGGCATAGAACAATTTCGTCATCTAGGGATAAATTATGATGCGGTGGTGTTTACAAACTTGACGCCCGAGCATATTGAGGCTCACGGCGGTTTTGAATTTTATCGCGCTGCCAAAGAAAAATTGTTTCAGCACCTAAGCCAAAGCAAACATAAAATAATAAATAATAAAAAAGTAGAAAAAATAATCATCAGTAATGCCGATGATCTTGAAACCGAAAGATTAAGAAAATATCAAGCAGATAAATTTTTAACTTATGGCATTGAAAAAGCGGCTGATTATAAAATAGAAAATTTAAACTTAGTCAATGGCCTAGTAAACTTTACTTTGCAAAACATAAATTTTAAAACAAATTTTTTGGGCAGGTTTAATGCTTATAATATTTTAGCCTCGCTTGCTTGTCTAAATAGTTTGGATTTCTCTTTGGATAAAATAAACGCAAGTAATTTAAGGGGTGTTCCTGGCAGACAAGAATTTATAAACACAGGAAAAGATTTTCAGGTTATGGTTGATTATGCGCCTGAACCAGAAAGCTTAAAACAGCTTTATCAAGCCTTAAAAAATTTAAAATATAACAAATTAATTCACGTGCTTGGTTCTTGTGGCGGGGGACGAGACAAAGCTCGTCAGCCTGTTTTGGGTAAAATGGCTGGAGAGTTTGCCGACATTGTCATTGTAACCAACGAGGACTCTTATGATGATGATCCACAGGAGATTGTAGATAATGTCTCAAGTGGAGCTATAAAAGCCGGCAAAGAGCCGAATGTGAGTCTACACAAGATTCTAGACCGCAAACAAGCAATTCAAAAGGCTTTGTCATTAGCACAAACAAATGATTTGGTTTTGATCACTGGTAAGGGCGCAGAACAATATATATGTAGTAAAAACGGCATCAAAATTCCTCATGACGACAGAAAAATAGTAAAAGAGTATTTTAACCCTATTAGATAAGTAACTTGATTTTAAATTTTGTTGAGAGATAATTTTTTATTTAACAAGGTAAACCCTAGCTTAAAAGCTGGGGTTTTTAAAACAAAGAGCGCCCCAAGATCTCAAGGAGACTTGGGGCGCGATGACTCTGGGGGCAGGGCGCAGAGTTCGTGGCGATTGTGATAGAGTGCGATACCACACAGGAGTCCGAATACCAAACCGCACAATGTCCCCACGACTTGGTGCTGGGCAATTTGACCAGTGATGCTGCCAGTTGCTGTCCCAGCAATGACACTTGCCAGCAACAAAACGGCCAGCAGCAAAGGTTTTTCGATTTTTGCAATGAGTCGTTTCACAGCCAAACTCCTTATAATGAGATGAACCAAATCATCATATAATAGTATTATTGGTAGTTTTTGTCAAACTTAAGAGGTGTTTTTATTATGGATGGCAGTATAAATATTTGTAATAATAGCCTCGTGTTGTGGATAACTTATGGACAACTAAGCCTATTTGTGTATAAATTTAGCTGATATTAGACAAATTTTAGAAAAATTTGACAAGATACAAAATATTCATCTAGGGCACATAGGCTAAT
>CAIRBL010000053.1 GCA_903876815.1 uncultured bacterium | reverse complement strand
TTTTTAAAATGAGCTAAATCTTCAGGCAAATGAACTAAAAGTTTATTTTGAAAACCCAAGGCTCTATTTTTATCAAGTGCTGCGATAATGTTAATCATTTCATTACAATGTCATGCTCACCACGTCTGACATCAAAACGGCCAGGATCATCATCAAGATGTAATTTTAAACCACAATCAGCAAATTCTGTTTTTAAAATTTCCGCCATTTGAATCGCCCGTTTTTGTAAAGTAGGATGCACAAAACGAGTAGCACGCAATTCAATCAAATAAACTAAGGCCGCTAAATCACCAGTGATTCTATTAGGCAGATTATAGCCCATAGCTGTATAATATTGCGCTAACTCTGGGGCAATATTTAAATTCTTGATTTTTTCTTCTTGATTTTTAATAAATGCTTGTGCTTTATTTTTAATATCTTCTGGTAAAGAATTTAGATAGAAATCGGCAAAACCATGTTTAGTAGAAAGCAAAGGCATGCGCTGAATAATCGCCCGATGTCTTTGCAAATCTCTAAATGAACCAAAATCAAGCATAAAGCCAAACTGCACATAACCACACTCTGCTACAAATTTTGGCAGCTCTGTTTTCATTGGTCTAGAGCTTAAAATATTTTGGTAGTTTTTTAACAAATTTTTATCTACACTATTTTTTAATAATTCAACTTCTGTATATTCTTCGTGTACAAAATAATAATCATTTTTCATCCACTCTTCATTATAATTTTCTGTAGTGTCAAAAATCGGATGATCAAAAGAGCTTGGGTATCTTTCTAACAAAGCAACTTTGATAGTGGCCGCTATTTCCCTTACTTCCTCCAAAGGGTGGTGTCTTAATAAAGCAATTTTATCAGCTACTTGACGCATGTTACTATGCCAAGCAATATTAGTGGACGCACCAGCTGGCAAAAAACCACGCATAATATCAAAAGCACGTGCCGCAATTGCTTTATTATAAATAACTTCTTTTTCTTCGGCTTGAATAGGAAATCGCTGTTTCAAATAATCGTTTAACGGCGCCATTGACTCTAAATAAAATTGACGCCAAGCTTCCAAAATTTCTTGTGATTCTTTACTACCCACTGGATCAATAAAAGCTTGCGTAGAAAAATCTACATAACGAGTAGAAGATTCTTGGCCACTGTACAGAGCCCAATCTTGAATAGCTTTAGCAGCTAACATGGAAATGCCTTCAACAAATAAAGTAATACTACCACAATCACCGATAGATTTATGACCATAGCCAACATAAAAATTAGCCATAAAATCTTTAGCTCCTTTTTTAGCTAAAATTTCTAAATGTTTTTTTACACCACCAGTAGAACGAGAATGTAAAGCTTGGATCATAGCCTCTGACTCCGGATCAATCACGGCACCGGTATCCAAAATCATCACCATGCCACCATTTTTTAAATTTTTTGTTGTGTGTTTTAAGTCGACTATAGACATAAATTTATTTTACTAATTCATCTAATTGTTTTTGCAAATTTTCTAAACTACCATCATTATTGATAGCGATATCAGCTGCTTTCATGGTATCTAAAATAGTAAGCTCAGTTTCTAACTGGTGATCAGCTTGAAATTCTTCCCAAGTTTTATTTTGATCATCAGAATTTTCTCCTCTAGTCAATAATCTTTCATAACGAATTTTCATATCTGCAACAATTGCGACTAACTTAAAATTTGGCAAAGCACGTAAATATTTTATATCATCCATACGTCTTATACCGTCCACTACGATTAATTCTGCTTGTGAATTTTCTACATCTTGAGACATTACTTTAGCCATCAAATCTTGTCCAAAAATATTTCTCAAGCCAGTAGAAATACCAGACATATTTTCACGTGTGTGTGCTAAATACAGTCTATCCAAAACATCTCGCAACATAGTAGAAAAACGAAAAGTTTCTGCACCGTATTTTTCTTTCAAATACTGTGTAGCTGTACCCTTGCCACAAGCGATTAAACCTGTAAAACCTAAAATTATTTTTGGCATTATTCTAAAGTTAATTTTTTACTCGGAGTATATTGACGATATTTGACTCCTGCTAAATCAAATAATTTTCTAGCAGCTATAAAAATATCTTCATCATGATATTTATCACTTTGATAAATTACTTCTTTAATACCGTTTTGAATAAGAGTTTTAGCGCATTCATTACAAGGAAAAAGTCCACAATAAATTTTTGCTCCTTCACAAGACTCGTTAGCATTATAAATTGCATTAGCCTCCCCATGCACTACATAAGGATATTTAGTATTTAAAAAATCACCTTCTCTGTCCCATGGCAATTCTCCTTGTTCAATATTTCTTGGCCAACCATTGTAGCCCAAACCCAAAACAACATTATTTTGATTTACTATGACTGCTCCAACTTGAGTGGATGGGTCTTTAGAACGTTGAGACGTTAAGTCAGCCATCAACATAAAAGTATCATCCCAAGACAAAAAATTATCTCTACCTTTTTCCATAAAATTTTTAAAAAATTATTATCTCTCTTATTTTACCAAGCTTTGGTATAACTCGTAAACATTGACCACTTGATATAAACATGGTCTAACTAAATTTTCTTCAATCTTTTTTCTAAAATACGATAATTTGGTATGGTTTTAGCAACTAAGCCCCAAAAAGCCTTACTATGATTCATTTCTTGCAAATGACACAACTCATGAACAATCACCATGTCAGCTAAATCTGGAGCTAATAAACACAAACGATAATTAAAGTTGAGATTCTTTTTGCTAGAACAAGAGCCCCAACGGCTACTTTGATTTCTCACTGCAATCCGATTGTATTTTAAATTATAAAACTGATTAAAATATTTAAGGCGCTCAGTCACCAAAATTTTTGTCTGTTTTTTATATTTTGTAATTTCTGTCGCTGTATGCCTGATAGAAAATAAACTATCTCTAGTTTTTATTTTAGCCAGGCTATCTTCCAGCCAAATTTGCTTACTAGCCAAAAATTGTTTGATCAAAAACAAAGGATACATTTTTGAAACTGACAAAATAATTTGTCCATCAGCTCGCACAGAAAGACGCAAGGTTTTTAAACCTTTTTTTCTCTTAATTTCTATTTTCTTATCAAATATCTTGATAAAATCCATATTATATGTTATAAAAAAGATGAATCTGCTATTTTCACTTCCCACACCACAGCCAACGGCGCACCCCACGACTTACAACTTTTCAATCTGACCCGACACCCTCCTTAGCGCCGTTTCGGTTTTGCTTCCGCTACCTCTCAAGGTAGCACCCCCAGCGGCATACAGTGTCGCTGACTTGGCTAGCCGCCAGACTCACGAGGGTCTGGCGGCGATTTTATTTTTCCAAAGCTAATTTTGCACTTTCTGTATAAGCCCGCGCTAAACCACCGACACCGAGTTTAACACCGCCAAAATATCTAGCAACTACCACCAAACAATTCATAGCTTCTTTTTTTTGTAACAAAAACAAAATAGCAGACCCAGCTGATCCTGCTGGCTCTTTATCTTCCGTATATTTTTCTTTAAAAACTCCGGCAACTTGTAAACGATAGGCCCACACAATATGCCGAGCATCTTTGTATTCTTTTTTGAGAGTAGCTATGTTTTCTTTTACCTCAGACTCTGAATGCACAACAAAACAAAAACCTAAAAATTTAGATTTTTTCACTTCTACTTTACTATTAGACAAGCTTGGTGTAGTTGACATTATTGTTCGTCAACTACATCGCGTTTTTTTTCTTCATGCTTAGCGCTTGGTTGATTAAACATGAAATTTTTAAACCATTGATGATTTTCTGGCTCATCTTTGCTTAACAAATCTAAGCCAAATAAAATCAACAAGACTGGCAACACATAACCCCAAAAACTACCATTGATAATGCCAACTTCTTGTAAAAGCCAAAGGCCACCAATAATCACCAGCATCAAACCAACTGACATAAATTTTCTTTGTTTCATATGTTTATTCCTTAAAAATTATTGCTAATTAAGTAAGTTTATTTTACTATTTTGCCTTATTTTAAGCAAGAAAAAAACTGCCCCGCGATTTCTCACGAAGCAGCTAAGATCTCAAGAGCCAAGCAGAGGCTCATTCCAGTCTCAGCAGCCCCAGATAGCGCTGATAGAGCCACTCGTTACCGAGGTTCTCTTCCAACCACTCCCTGAAGCCATCACCAAAGACACTGATGGCCCAAGAAATCGTAGCGGCAAACCTTGATTCGTAAACCAAGATCTCCACGTAAATCTCTTGCCCTTCATAGAGATTGATGCTGGTTTTGGTCTCTGAATCACCGGAGCTTACCCAATGATCGCGGAAAATCCATTGATCCGCGTGATGGTAATCCTCCAAGTAAGCACCTATTACCCTAGCATTCGCGTTGGTCACCGTCACTGTTTGACCAACGGCTGACTCCAGGTTAAAAACCAGCTCTACATCCACCTCCTCCACCAGCAGATGATAGAGTCCATTGTCTGACTGCAGTGGCTGTGGCTTGCTGCAACCCAGCAAAAGCAACAGGGCGATAAAGATGATGAGTGCGAGCGGACTGCTCATCAACCCATTAATCATCGCCCTCAGTTTTGACCAGTGCGTTTTCATGATCAGGCTCCTTATCTTGACTCACTGTAAGGTCCAAAATTAATTGTATATTATAACAAAAAGATAAAAATTTAGCAATAACAAAATGCTGCCCACTGGGCTACCTGCCTTGTTTGCATCCGCCGATCAATTGACAAGGAGGGGTGTCAATAATCTTTGAATACAGACAGATAGCCCAGAAAACAGCATCAAAATCAGACTAGTCAAAACACCAAATATGTGCTAAGATAAGGAAAGTTTTCCAAACTCTTGGGATACAAAATTATCACACGCATATTACTTTGTCAAATGTGGAAAACTCAGTATATCACAAGCATCCCCGAGGCTAGCTATCAAACTTTAGCCTCTATTCATACCCCCCTCATCAAATACCAAGGGGCGGTTTTGTGGTTACACGAAACAAACCAAGAACTCAAAAAACATGCAGATTTACTCAAAATTTGGCAAAAAATATTTCATTTGCCTAAAAACATTTTGACCTGGCCTGATCAAGAACAGCCTGAGCTGTCAGTTTTACAGGCCTTATACCAAAATCACAACAGTATAATTTGTACTACTCAAGAAAATTTAGAGCTCTCTGTTGCTTCTTGGCAATTTTTGCAAGATAACTCGTTAAATCTTAATTTTGGTGAAAAAATCGATTTGTACCAGCTTATGCAAGATTTACATGCCATGGGTCTTGAGCGCGCAGAAGAAGTCTGGAATGAAAACACTTTTAGTATTCGTGGCAGTTTAGTCAGTATCTACCAAAATAACACTATTTATCGTTTCAATGTTTGGGCTGACAAAATAGAAGAAATAATAAAAATAGACCCATATTTAAAACAAACTCCAGAAAAAATAAATAGTTTTATCATCTGGCCCAATCAAATTACTCACAAAGAAAAAATCAGTTTACATTTACCCAATACTGTTCTACTAGGAGCCGATATAACTTTTGAACCAGAGCTACAAAATTTTAATAACACCAAAATTATTTTTGATCCTTTTAAAAATAAAGCTGATTTTAATTTTGTCACGGAAAATATTTTGTGGCAACATAAAAACACTGAAGAAAAAATAAAATATTTGACTACAAAACTTGATTATCAAATTATTTGGTTTACTAAAAATCAAGCTTTGGCAAAAGATTTTTTAAAAGACTCCAAGCTCAAACCAAGCTTTGTGGATCTAGAAAAATCAGCTGCTTGGCCAAGTAGTTTTTGTGCTTATGCAGAAAAAATAATTTTAGTAAATGACAATTTATTTTTTCAAAATAATGAACATGAGATAAAAAATAAACAAAGACAAAAATTTACTCTAGATTTTATTTTGGGAGATCTAGTGGTACATCGTGATCACGGCATTGCTCGCTTGGAAAAAATCACTACTTTAGAGGTAGAAAATATCAAACGCGAATATTTTGTTTTAAAATACGCCCAAAACGACACTTTATTTGTGCCTTTAGATTTAGCTGATAAACTAGAAAAATATGTTGGGCCAGCCAACCCAAAAATCAATCGCCTTTCCAAAGATAATTTGTGGCCCCAAACTTTACGCAAAATCAAACAAGAAACTTTTATTTTAGCTAATCAATTATTAAACATTGAAGCTACTAGAAAATTGCACTCTACTCCTATTATTCAGGGCGCTAAACTTTTACAAAAAATCTCTGAAGAATTTCCTTATACCGAAACTATTTCCCAGCAACAAGCTATTGACGATGTTTTGGCTGACCTCAAATCCGCGGCTCCAGCAGACAGATTGATTTGCGGTGATGTGGGCTTTGGCAAAACAGAAGTAGCCTTAAGAGCTTCTGTGGCCACCGTAGAGTCAGGCTACCAAGTTGCACTGCTCTGCCCCACCACCATTTTAGCTCAACAACACTATGATTTGTTTAGTAAAAGATTGAGCAAACACGGTGTAAATATTGCTCTACTGTCCAGATGGCAAGATGAAAAACAAAGCAAAGAAAATATTCAAAAAATAAAAACTGGCGAAATTGATATTATCATTGGCACACACCGTATTTTGTCCAAAGACATTTTTATCCCCAAATTACAACTTTTGATTATTGATGAAGAACAAAATTTTGGCGTGGAAGATAAAGAAAAACTTAAGAAACACAAAAGCCACATCAATGTCTTGACGTTATCTGCTACTCCAATTCCTCGTACCTTAAATATGGCCCTTTCTTTGATCAAGGATATTTCTTTGATTACTGATCCGATAGCCAATAGACATGACATCAAGACTGAAGTCAAAATGATTAGTGACGAAATCATCTTGGAAGCCATCAATCAAGAACTCAAAAATAAAGGCCAAGTATACTTTTTGCACAATCGCGTGGAAACTATTTCTTTGGCTTATAAAAAAATCCAAAAATTATTCCCTAAAAATAAAATTGCTGTTGCCCATGGCCAAATGGATGATAAAAGTTTAGCTAACACCATGCATGCCTTTGATACCGGTGAAATAGATATTTTGGTTTGTTCCACTATTATTGCCAATGGCTTAGATATCCCAAATGCTAATACTTTGATAGTCACGGAAGCTGAGAATTTTGGCTTATCACAGCTACACCAGCTGCGTGGACGTATCGGACGTTCAGACAAACAGGCCTATGCTTATTTTTTGTATTCCCAACAAAAGCTCAGTAGCTTAAGCCAACAACGTTTAGCTCAACTGAAGCTTGCCTCTGGTTTAGGTGATGGCTTTAAAATAGCCAATAAAGATCTAGAACTACGTGGTGTGGGACAAATTTTAGGTAAAGCACAATCTGGTAAAGTCAAAAGTATTGGCCTAGGTCTTTATCAAGAACTGATTGCCGAAACTGTTGCGGAACTAAAAGGCCAAACTATCCAAATTTGGCGTGATATAGATATCAAGCTCAAGCTTCAGACTGAATTACCAAAAAACTTTTTTAATAGTGCTGAAGAAAAATTATTTTTCTTTCAAAAAATTAGTCGTATTAAATATCTAGAAACTTTAGCTGAAAATTCTCAACACATCAGCAATGAAGAACATCAAAATATTTTGTATTTACAAAAACTAAAAATTCTTGCACAAAAAACTGACATTATCAGTATTCAAGAATATCAACAAAACCAAAAAGAATTTGTGAGCTTAAATTTTTTAAATCCTCTAGACTATAAAAAATTAGCTTTATTGCAAACAAAAAATCCAAACTGGCGCTCCAGTGAACAACAAATAAAAATTAATAAAGAATTTTTAAGTACAAACTTTAAACAAGACTTAGAAAAATTAATTCTTCTGTGGTCAAATAATAATTAAACAAAGTCAAAACCCAGGTTTCCACGCCTGGGTTTCAAAAAGGTAAGTCTTTTGTGTCTCCTGCTCTCTGCAAGGGATAGGGAATCCCCAGCAACTGAGCAAATCGCTCTTCATCATGACGCTGAAAAGCCAGCCAAGCAAGAAACAGTTTGTCAGCTCTGTTGCCTTTGATCTTGGTGCGCAAGTAAGTTTTGGTGACATCGGTCACTCTAGCTTGCTTGCAACAAGCCAAAACATTAGCAACAAGCTCTGACATAGAAAGGCCTCGTCGATACATTCTATACCCCCTCTCTATAATGAGGAACTATAATATCTATAATTTAACATATTATACACTTTTTGTCAATCGAAAGACCCCGCCAAGCTATTGCTTAGCGGGGTCTGTAAAATTCTCCTCCTATGAAACTCAGGCCAACTGCAAGCTATGTATGGTCTGCATATCCCTCTGAATTCGCCAAGCAATCCTCCTTTGCTCAAGCAAATGCAGCAAAAGCCTAGGAAAATCCCCCTGCGTGATCTCTTGACAAGCCACGCACAAAGCTTGGATACGTTGCTGACGCAACAAATTCTTGGTCACGAAGGACAAATCACGTTCACCCTGATAGTTACGACAAAAGTCGTATATCAAAGTCACAGCATTGCGCATCTGGCGCTTCAGCGGGCTCTGCTTGACTTTTTTGGCACCTAAACGTTTCATGATGTACCTCCGTGGTGTTTGCTAGCCTTTATTTCCGACACAAAATGTGCTACATTGGAAATACTAGCATAAACTAATTTGTTAGTCTATTTCTCTTTATTTTACTAAATATGCCTAATCTAGCCGACAACAAACAAGGCCTTTATGACTATCAGATTCTTGAAGAATTTGAAGCTGGCTTATTATTGTCAGGACCAGAGGTAAAAGCAGCAAAAATGGGGCACATCAGCCTAAAAGGTAGTTTTGTATCTATCAAAAATGGTCAAGCCAAGCTAAAGAACATGCACATTTCTAGCTACAAAAAGGCCAAATTAAGCCAAAAAGATTATCAACCGGAACATGATAGGCACTTACTACTAAAAAAGAGAGAAATTGATTATTTATTAGGCAAAAGTAAGGAAAAAGCCTTGACAATTATCCCTATTTCGGTGTATACTACGCGAAGGTTAGTTAAAGTCAAAATTGCCTTAGCTAAAGGCAAGAAAAAAATTGACAAACGCCAAGCATTAAAAAATCGAGATGTTTCTCGAGAAATTGCTCGCAAATTGAAAACTTTATATTAAGGGGATGTTTTATATTCGATGGTAAATGAAATAATGCGCCGCAAGTTGAGCTGATTAACTCATTAAACTGATCAAAAAAAGTAAGTGCAAAAAACTTATTTGCGAAAGCCAAAGAACTTTTCCAAGTTCCTCAACTTTCACCAGTTTTAGCCTAAACTGCTAAAACCGTCCCTTGCCGTTGACTTCAAGGCGACTTTCGGGGCGTCATAAACTTGAAGCTAGAAATATTTAGTTTTAGCCTAAATATTTTGAAATCATTGCTAAATTAGATTATTTGTTTTTTGTTATTTTTATAGCAATAATCGAACCCACAAAAATAACTAGATTTGTAGACGTGTATTTGGACATCTATCAGACAGGGGTGTGATTCCCCTCATCTCCACCATTTTTCTATCTTGTTAAATTCGCTTAAACGAAAATAATAGGACCAATTTAAAAATTAAAAGCACTACCATTAGAACAAAAAGACAATTTAATCGGCCAAAAATTGTGGCCAAAAAGTTTTGGATCAACCGCCAAATCCGTGTGCCTGAGGTTGTCGTTATTGATGAACAAGAACAAAATCTTGGTGTCATGCCGACTCAACAAGCCATTGAACTAGCTGAGAGTAAAGATTTAGATTTGATCGAAGTCGCTCCTCTAGCTCAACCACCGGTTTGTAAAATCATGCACTACGGCAAATTCCAGTACCAACAAAGTCGTAATCAGCCAAAACCAAAAAAAGTAGAAACAAAAGGCTTGAGACTTTCTTTCAAAATTGGACAACATGATTTAGAGGTTCGCCAAAAACAAACTGAAAAATTTTTTAGTCAGGGTCATAAAGTAAAAATTGACCTACGCTTAAAAGGCCGAGAAAAAGCCTTTCAAGATAGAGCTAAAGAAGTCATGGAACAGTTCTTAAATGGTTTAAAATCTTATAAAATAGACACGCCTTTAAAACAAATGGGCGGAACATTAAGTGTAATTATCAGTAAAAAATAAAGCAATGAAGTTAAAGACCAAAAAAGCTTTAAAGAAAAGAGTCAAAGTTACTGGCGCTAAAAAAGTGACTATCCGCACCGGTGGCCAAGATCATTTTAATTCTAGAGAAAGTGGCAAAGTAAAACGTAACAAACGCCGCAGCAAAGATCTTGCCGAAGTTAATATCAAAAACGTAAAACAACTTTTACCTTATTTATAAATTGTCAATAAAAAAAAGATATGCCAAGAGTCAAAAGAGGCGTTACTCATGTAAAACGTAGAAAAAATATCCTTAAAAAAACTAAGGGTTATAATTGGGGTCGCAAAAAATTAATCAAACTAGCCAAAACAGCCGTCAATAAAGCTGGTCAACACGCTTTGGCTGACCGTCGCAAAAAGAAAAGAGTGATGCGACGTTTGTGGCAAGTAAAATTAAACGCTGCTGTCAGAACATTAGGCTTAAACTACTCTAACTTTATCCACTTATTAAAAGAAAATAAGTCTGACCTAGATAGAAAAGTACTAGCCCAAATGGCTGAAAAAGAAAGCAAAGTTTTTGCCGCTCTAGTTGCTAAGCTTAAAAAATAAACTTTTATAAAATCCCTCGGGCATTTGCTTCGGGGGATTTTTGTATCTCAAAATTATCTCAATAATTATTCAAATAAACCTTTTTGTCTTTGAATAAAAATAGCCACGCCGATAAAAACTCCAAAAGTATCAATCAAGATATCTGTTGCCTGACCAGCTCTACCAACTACTCCTAATTGATGAATCTCATCAATCAAGGCATAAGTAATACCGGCAATAATAACAAACAATAAATAATGCCTTTGTGTGCTATTTAAACTTTTGGCTAACAAATAAACTAAAAGCGCAAAAACAAAAATATGAGCTAATTTACGTAAAATAAAATCCTGCAAACTTGGCAAACCACTAGCTAAATCAGGAATGGAAGATAAATAAAAAATAAAAACTCCCCAGAGAGCTGAAGCTAATAAATACAAAAATCTTTGTTGAGTAGTAGTTAACATAAAAGTAAATTGGGCTCTTTAAAAAAATTTAAGACAAGACAAAAGCCTTACATTCCCGCCAAAGGCGGGCAGGTGTCTGGCGGGATGGACCCCGCTTGGCGGGGCGACCATCATTGGAAAGCAGGAGGTCGCACTATCAAAAATACTTTAAGAACAAGACAAAAGTCTTACATTTGTCTGGCGGGATGGAAGGGACTTGAACCCTCGACCTCCTGCGTGACAGGCAGGCGTTCTAACCAGCTGAACTACCACCCCCTCAGACAAATATAAGACTTAAGTTACTAAAAACAATCTCTAAAATAACAGGAATATTATACATTATTTATTTGGCTTTGGCAAGGGTCTTTTATAAACAAAGAAAATACCCAAAATTGCAGCAAACAAGACAATTACGCTCACCACTTGAGGTAAACGCCAAGAACCCAAACGTGGACTAGGATCTATCCTGAGAAATTCTAAAAAAAACCTGATCAAACTATAATTAGCTAAATACAAAAATGTCACCAAACCTGTTTTAACTTTTTTATTTATTAAAAAAACTAAGCCAAAAAAAGACAATAAATTTAAAAATGACTCATAAAAAAAGGTTGGCTGAAAATGGGTAAACTGCTCAAAACCTACTACTCTATTTTTATATTCAATAGGAATACCTAAATACATTTTAGTTGGCAATCCGTATAATTCCTGATTAAAATAATTGCCCCAACGACCTAAAAATTGTCCCAAAGCCAAAGCTGGCGCCAACCAATCACTAATCTGCCAAAAATTAATAACATGTTTTTTGCTCCAAAAATAAATTACTAAAATTGCTGAAAAAATTGCACCCTGAATAGCCAAACCACCATTCCAAATTTTTACAATATCTAACAAATGATGAGAAAAATACTCCCAAGAAAAAAATACAACATGGTACAAACGTGCACCAATTAAACCAAAAATTAATAAGTAAAAAAATAAAGAATCTAACTTTTCGCTAACTAAATTTGGTTTATTTTTTGACTTAAATAAAGCATAATAAATAGCCAGTAAAATAGCCAACACCATTAACAAGCCATACCACCGTAAACTAATTGGCCCCACACTAAAAATAATAGCCTGGGGCTGATAATCTTGCCAAAAAAACATGCTTCTAAATCTGCTCTTTAATAATAAAGCCTATAATTTGTTCCCAAAGATCATAAGGTATTTCATAATTTATCAGCTGACCATTGATAAAGTAAGCAGGAGTACCTTTGGCTCCCAAGTCAACGCCCTGAGCATAATCTTGTCTTATTTCTGAAGCATGTTCTTCGTTGTCTAAACAAGCATCAAACTTGTTCATATCCAAGCCAAGGTCTTTAGCATACTGCTTCAAACTACTCTTAGACAAATTTTCTTGGTTAGCAAATAAGACATCATGATATTCCCAGAATTTATTTTGATCCTGAGCGCAACCAGCAGCCAAATGAGCTTCAAATACATTGGGATGCAAACTTTCTGTAGGAAAATCTTTAAAAATAAAACGTACCACAGGACCAAATTTGTCTAACATTCTCTTTAAATCCGCTTGATTACTTTTACAAAATGGACAAGCAAAAGACTCATAAGCCACGATATAAACCAAAGGCTCATCTGTGCCCAAAAATGGATCATCCTCTGTAATAACCTGACTTACACCTTCTTGCGAAGCCTTATACTCTTCATAAGTAGTCCAAGTGCCTGTTGTTTTATCAAAAACATCACCTTTGTTAATACGTACCAAGCTAGTCACTGAGCTTAAAGATAAATAAAAGACAAACAAAGCAAAAACTCCTAAAATAGTCAAAATAATTCGGCCACTCAAACGTTTATACCAGGGCTTAAATCTGCTTTGTACCACCGCATCAGCTAAACGTGTTTTTATTT
>CAIRBL010000052.1 GCA_903876815.1 uncultured bacterium | reverse complement strand
ATATTGAATACTGGATCAAAGATGAAGCTACCTTCTTATCCTTAGGTTTTAAATGGCAAGACATCATCACCATCCCAGTCAGATACTGGTATACTAGAATATTAGATAACCTAAGCTTTAAGTTGAAGGATAGGTAGAAAAGAGAGGAAATTTAAAACACCGAATAAATAATTTTATTAACGCGCTGACGCGCTAAAACATAAAATTATTTATTCGGTGTTTATTTATTGTCCTTATTTATTTTAATTGCTTTAAAGCAGTTTTTAGATTTTCAGCTTTTTGGAGATATTTACCCATCACTATTAGGTTAGCGCCAGCTTTGATGATTTTTTGATAATTTTTTTCATTGACGCCACCATCTATTTCTATATTTAAATCAGGAAATTTTTTGCGCAATTTTTTTATTTTGCTTAAAACTTTTTTATTAAAAACTTGTCCCATTTGGCCAGGCTCCACGCCCATGATCAAGATGGTGTCAAACTTTTTTACTAAAGGTAAGATAAATTTTAGTTTAGTTTTTGGATTAATAGCAAGTCCGGCTTTAATTTTATTTTTTTTCAACCAGCGTAGCGCAATGTTCATGTCATCTAAATCTGGAGTTGCCTCATAGTGCCAAATGATTTTTTTGGTATTTTTAAAATTTGCCCAAGGTCCAAGATAACTATTTATATCTTTGACCATCAAATGTATTTCTAAATCAGCTTTTTTGATGACGGATTTTATTTTACGTGGGCTTAAATTGTTTCTGCTATCGACAAAGTCTGTATCTAAAATATCTATTTGAAAGCTTTTAAAATCTTTGGCTACTTTTTGCCACTGTTGTTTGAACTGCTCAAGATTATAAGCTAAAATAGCAGGTAAAATTTGTATTTTTTTTGGCATTATAATTTTTTTAATTTTTGTATTCTTTTTTTGTGTCTGGCTAGTTTTGAGAAAGGAGTATTTAAAAAAGTATCTATCAAGCTTTGAGCTTTTTTGAGATTTAGTTCTTTGGCTGCTAAACACAAAACATTGGCATCTTCATCTTGGCGCGCACCAATAGTGGCTTCAGTGGAGTAAGCAAAGACAGCGCGTAAGTGTTTGAAGCGATTAGCGGCCATCATCATGCCTTGTCCACTGTCGCAAAGTAAAATGCCCAAACTAGTGGGATTTTTTTTCATCATAATAGCGACTTTTTTAGCAAAATCAGGATAGTCGTCGTCTGGTTCATGTTTGAGATTACCTTGGTCACTAACTTTGTGTCCTTGAGATTGTAGAGCTGTTTTAATTTGCTCTTTTAATTCCCAGCCATCATGATCAGCGCCTAAAAATATTGTCATAAGTTTTAAATTTATATCTATAATTTAGCATATTTTGCTAGCTTAATCAAAATATTTAGTGTTGTAAGATTAGTTGGTATGGATTTTCAGCCAATAATTTAAAATTTAAATTTGTTTGTAAATAGTTTAATAATATTTTTCTGGTCTCAGAATTAAGATCAACTTTTTGTTTATCGATGATGATATAGCCAAGCTGATAGGTGCTAAAAAATTGTTTGATATTCTCAATATCTAGATCATCTTTATCTAATGTGGTATTTTGGTAGTTTAAGAAATATTTAATGATTGGTTCCTGAGCATATTTTTTATAAGCGAGTGGCAGGCGACTCAAATGACCTTCGATGATTGGCTTTTGGTGGACGATTTGGTAAGCCATGGCTTTTTTATGAGTTTCACCCAAGTCAAAGTAGCCGCTACTAATAGCCATAGGAATAGTCAGTACAGTTTTGTTGTCTATTTGTTTGCTGATTTCTTGGATAGCTGCTGTTTCTTTACCAAAAATAGGCATGACAGTTCTTGGTAAAAACATTACTTCCACAATCAAGCCAATTGTCAAAAAAATAACTAGGATTTTGTAAATTTTTGTATTAATATTTTTTTGTATATAAGCCAAAAGAGAAGCAAAAATACCACAAAAAAATATTTGTGCCAAAATCAGCCAGCGAGCGGGAAAACGTAAGTGATTAAAACTAGGAAAAATTTTGGATACAAAATAATCAGGCATAGGTAAATGAGT
>CAIRBL010000051.1 GCA_903876815.1 uncultured bacterium | reverse complement strand
TATTTTATCAGGCTATACGATCAACAAAAAAAGATTAGCCAAAAATTATGAGGCTTTTTTACAAGCAGTGGAAGATGTCAAAAAAATTTTACCGCAAGATAATAAGCTAAAAGCTGGTGATACTTTGGAGTTAGTCAAAATATTTGCTAGTACTTGGTTTTCTTTGAATGCCTATGATAAAGCTAGTTTTCCCAAAAAAGGCATTACTAAAAAACAAGTTCAAATTACAGCCAGTGAATTGACTGAAGTTTTGGCTAGTTTAAAGGCGGAGTTAGTAAAGCAAAAAGAAGCTAGTGATTTATTTGGCCAAGAAAAATCAAAAGATTCTTTAGCTGCTATTGTGGGCAATGTTTTTCAGACTTTTTCCGGTAAAAGTCTTTATCCTAGTGTAGAAGAAAAATCAGCTCATCTTTTATATTTTATGATCAAAAATCATCCTTTCGTGGATGGTAATAAAAGAAGTGCAGCCTTTGCTTTTGTATGGTTTTTGAAGAAAACTAAAGTTTTAGATATTAGGAGTTTATCACCAAGTGCTTTGACAGCTTTGACTTTGCTAGTAGCTGAGAGTAATCCTAAAGATAAAGAACGCATGATCGGTTTGATTTTGTTAATTTTAAAAAAATAATCATATGTTTAAAAAATTGCAAGCATTACAATTTAATTACAAGAACAAAAAAAGAATAAAGCGACAAGAGATTTTGCAGGCACGTTGTGATGAGGTTTTACCTCGCTTGCCAGAAGAAGTACAGCAATTTGTTGCTGAAGAAATTTTATTATTTGATCCCATGCCTGGGGTTGAGACGGCTATTATCTTTGATGTCCAACAAAATAATATAAACCATTTGATTTGTTTTAACAATAATTTTTTTAGTAGTAGCTTGAGAAATCAAAGACAGGTTTTAGTACATGAAATTGCCCATGCTTATTTGGGGCACCTCAAAGAAAATGATGTAGAAAAAGATTTTGATGTTTATCAAAAAATAGAAAAAGAAGCAGATGCATTTGCTGCTCAATATGGTTTTGTGGAAAATGATCAGATCAAAGAATTATTGTCTTTTGAATTTTGGCAAGAAAATTTTAGCTTCAGTCGTTTATTTTTGAGTCTTTTATTGTTATTGTTATTTTTTTGGATGATTTTTTTGGATGATTTTGTTTTTTTATTTAAATGGGCAGTGTATATGTAGTTTGATTAAATTTTTTATAAAGTCAAAAGCGCCCCGCCTAGCGGTGCGCTTTTTTGTGATGAGCTGTCATAGCTCGGGCAGTCACCTGAAGATGTCTTCAGCATAGACGGGTTTGAGATGGGGATCGAAGTAGTCGACTATGCCGACATGCTCTTGTCGTCTAGGTTTCAGCTTGCGCCTTTTGCTAGCGACGATTAGAATCTCGCAACCCAAGATGTTTTCTGGGTGGACCAGTTGTCGACTAAAGCAATCGATCCATTGGCCACGCTTGTTCAGGTAAATCATTGACATGATGTGCTCCTAAAAAATGTGCAGGATTTACTAATTAATATAGTGAGCTTTAATTCTTTTGTCAACGAGTAGCCAAAAGATAGTTTCCATAAATAGACGAAGTATTGTATAATATAGGTATTAAATTAATTTTATCATTGTTGTTTCAGTTTTTTCATGACAGAAAATATTTTGTGGCAAACAATTAAAATTCTCTTTTTTGATTTTTTGGGGGAAGTTTTATATTTCCCTGTTTGGTGGTATGGCTCGGGTTTGAAAAGGATGTTTTTGCATACTTGGCATCGAGTGCGTGCTTTGGCGCGTAATTTGGCTCTCAAAATCATGTTGCGCAATCTTTTCCGTCCGATGTTTGGACAGTATGATAGGGCAGGACGGGTGATCAGTTTTTTTATGCGTCTGCTGTTGATCATTTCTCGCTTGGGGGTTTTTATAATTTTAAGTATTATTTATTTATCTTTATTGTTCATTTGGGTGCTTTTGCCTATTTTGGTAGTCTGGCAGCTTTTTGCTAATTTTATTTTTCTATGGAAGCCATAAGGTTTACACAATGTGAAAAATGCCAAGGATCTGAACAAGAAAATAAAAAATGTTCAGTTTGTTTTGGGGCGAAAAATTTTTATTTTCGTAATAACAATTTTGTCTATTGGCAAAAAAATATTAGTCGTACTGCTATTTTGGTACGTGAGTTACGTTTTGTTTTGGATCTGATGATCAATGCTGCTTTGATTGCAGTGGCTATTTTTACCATCATCACTATTTATCAGATTTTGGGTAAACTCGAGTTTGATCCGCGTGCAGCGCTGAGATTTTTTCAAACTCCAAGTAAAGATTATTTCCGCCTTTTGTGTTTTGTGGTTTTGGACATGTATCTGTATTATCGTTTGACTTTGCCAGGACATAAAAAAATTATCCATCATCAAAATCTTGCGAACAGTGAAAAATTTGTCAAACATAATATTGCTGAAAGTTTAAACCAAGAGACAGAGATGATTTTGGATAGAGCTTGGCTTTATGCTTTGCACAAAAAAGTTTGGCCAATTACTGCTTGGCATTTATTGTTTGTGTTGTTAAATGACAAAGATATTCGGGTGGTTTTGGCGCGCTTGGGTGTCGGAGCACAAAATTTGCAAGAAATTATTGATAAAAATTTAGTTTCTTTAGTGGCTAAGGTGGACTATAGTCGTATGACTAGGCAAGAAAAATTGGACCTAAATTTTGAAGTCAAAGAAATTTTGCTTAATGCTTATCAGCATGCGACTGTGGTGCGTAAAGATTCGATGATCAAAGAGATAGATTTATTGGCTGGTCTAGTGGCTTTGAGCCAAGAAGTCAAAGACTTTTTTTATGATTTTGAAATAGATGAAGACAAAGTGGACAATGTGATTGCTTGGATTCAGATCAACAATCGTTTGGGTGAGCGTTATCGTCGCTATCGTGGACGAGCCTTTTATAAACCAAAATCTGGTATTGATAGAGGCTACACAGCGATTGCTACTCCACTTTTAAATAGTTTTTCCGCTGATTTGACTTTGGCTGCTCGCTCAGGGAATTTACCTTTGTCAGTGGCAAGAGATCAAGAAATCAATGATATCATCACTACTATGGAAAGCGATTTGGCTTCTGTAGTTTTGGTCGGAGGCTCAGGAGTAGGCAAGACAAATATCATCGAAGGGATAGCTAACAAAATGATGGCTGAGGAAGTCCCTGAGCTTTTTCAGGATAAGCGTTTGGTTAGTTTATCGGTGCCTTCGTTGGTGGCTGGTGCTAATCAATCAGGAGAGTTAGAGCAAAGATTATTAGGTATTGCTCAGGAAATATCTATTTCTGGTAATATCATTTTGGTTATAGACAATATTCATCATTTGATTGGTGTCAATTCATCTGGTCGTGAAGGTTTGGATTTGGCTGAAGTTTTGGCAGGGCAAATTCGTTCAAAAAATATTTTGGTTATTGCCTCTAGTAATCAGCAGGATTATGTCAAATATTTGGAAAACAGTGAATTGGGTCAATCTTTGCGTAAAATAGACATCAAAGAGCCTGGTAAAAATCAGACCATTCAAATCATGGAAGCTCATGTTGGTAGCGTAGAAGCCAAGTATAAAGTTTATTTTACTTACAATGCTTTAGAAAAAATATATCAGTTGACTGATAGATTTATGCCAGACCAACAGCTACCAACCAAAGCTTTGAATGTTATGGAAGAGGTGGCTATTCG
>CAIRBL010000050.1 GCA_903876815.1 uncultured bacterium | reverse complement strand
TTTAATTTATTATAAATTTATCCTATAACATTGACATTTTCTAATTATAAATATATAATAAGCACTCATGAAAACTAATATGAAAAAAATCGCTTCTTATTTTTTGATCATTACTGGTCTATTTTTGTTTTTTACCAATTTGGTTGATGCCAAAGAATGTACTACTGTTTACGGTGGTGGCGAAGTTTGCGAAACTGGCGAATTGAGTTTGGACAAAAAAGTTTTTAATCCTAAAGCCAATGAATATTGGGATAATATTGATAGCAAAGACTATACTTTTGCTCCCAATGAGGAAGTAAAATTTAGCCTTCGTATCAAGAATATTTCTAATATTAAGGTCGATAGTGCTCGCATTAATGATGATTTTGATCGTCTTGATGATTATATGGTTTTTGTCGGTAGTGACAAAGGTGACTATCGTGCTGAGGTAACTGACCACAAAGTCAAATTTGAATTTGGTGGTCTTGAACCTGGTGCCGAAGCTACTGTTTATTTTGTAGCTCGCTTCAAGCTTGAAAATCAATTGCCAGTTGGTACTACTTGTATTACCAATGCCGCTCACGCTTATTCTCATATTGATGCTGCCAGCGATAGTGATTTTGCTACCTTTTGTGTCAAAGCTAATAATGGCAAAATTGTTACCACCAAAACTCCAGACACTGGTTTTGCTTTAAGTAACATTTTAGTGATTGAGGCTTTAGCTTTTGCTGGTCTCGGTTCTATTGCTTGGATCAAAGCTAAATCTTTGACCAAATAATTTTATTATTTATTGAATCTTTAACCCCGTCTCACAAGGACGGGGTTTTTGTTTGTTTTAAGAGTATTTACTTGAAGTGAATCTTGTGGTTTTTAGTCCTATAATCTTGACAAAAGAGACTATAAGTGCTATAATTTGACCTAGTTTAAAAATTAAAATCTTTTATGCAGTTCTCTGGTAGAGAACAGGCTTTGGAATTTTTTGCTTTTTCCATTTTTGGATTGCAGCCTCTGAAGCCTTTTCTCTGCTCGAGAGAGCAGAATGGTATCTCTATGAGATATTGTCTCCAAGCGATAGCCGCTTGGTAGATGGTAATTAATCTCAAATGGGATGCAATTTAACAATTTGGAAGAGTATCGGCATTAAGTCCAGCTTTTTTGTCTGTCACTTTTTTGGTAGATAAAAAAGCTGGTCTTTAGTGCCGAAAGCGGCAAAAGACGAGTAATCTTAATCGCATGAAAGGAGAAAACTACCATGCGTAAATTCTTGTTCTTCGTAAGTCTGTTCGCCGTGATGAGCTTCGTGCTCGTCGCCTGTGGAGGCAATCAGCCGTCCACCTCTCCGCTCAGTGCCGAGGATCTGGTGGCAACGCTAACCGCGTATCCCACCAATACCTCTGTGCCCACCAGCACTCCGCTTCCTCCTACCAACACTCCGTTACCCACAGCGACATCTGTGCGCGATACCGGCATGCAGCTCAATACTGCGGCTGACATTCGCGTCCTTTTCGTCAAAGTGAACGGCTGGGTGAGCGGTGGCGAGGGTCAGTGGGTGGCTGGCGCTCAAGGCTCTTTGCGCAATGACCTTATCTTGAAGGACCTGCCCGAAGGGGCAACCTTTGAGTTTGAGTGTGTGCAATACCACACTCTTGGCGGCACCGTTGTCGTCAAAAAGGTCTGCCAGGGCGCAACCATCAGTTACAGCGAGATTATTCCCGCTGGATCAGTCGGCACGATGTGGCTCGATTGGTCGATTGCCCGCGAGGGTGATCAGCTGAAAGAGGGCTTTATCAATAAGCCCTGCGTCTGCCAATCTGGCGATTGCCGCAAACCGTAGTAATACGGCGCGCTGAGCTCTTCCTAATTGTTGTCCAGCCCGGTCGAAGACCTGGCTGGCAACCCAAAGCTTTTGATTTTTAAATTATCTTCGAAATCTTTGAGTTGCCAAATTTCAAAAGAAATATGCAGAAAAATAACCTAAAAACTTTGCTAAAAAGTTTTAATAAGGCTAATACTATCTTAGTTATTTCCAAATACCCTTATCAAAATGTGGGAGAATCTTTTCATGGCGTCGCTGTTTACACTAGAGATACTATTGAATTAATTGTCAAAAAAACTAAACAAAAATTTGTGGTTTTGGTGGAAAAAAAATATGGTCGTGAGATGGAATTAAGAGCCAATGGTTCTGTTCTAATCTTGCCAGTTTTTGGCGATAATCCTGTTTCAGTTTTTGGTGAATTGTTAACTGCACTTAAGAATTTTAATCGTGTCAAAAACATTCAATTACATTCTGAATTTTATAACTCTGGTAATTTGATGCAGATGTCTTTGCTTTTGCCTTTTTTGTATCTTTTGCGCTTGCAGGGCAAAATTGTGAGTTTTGTGGCGCATAATGTGGTTCATGATTTTTCTTTTTTGACTAATCATTTGGGCAAAGAAGAAAATGATTGGCGTTTTAATTTGTTATCGAAGATTATTCCATGGTATTACCGCTTTTTATCTTTTGGGGTAGAGCAATTTATTACTTTGGATGAGAGTATTAGGGAGCGTTTGAGTTCTTATTTGTGGCAAAAAAATAAGGTCAAAAATACTTCTATTTGGTTAAAAAATAAATCAATTTCACATCAAGAAAAAGTAATCGCTCGTCGTCGTTTGGCTTTGAGTAAAGGTGATTTAGTTCTGTCAATTTTTGGTTTTATGAGTCGTTATAAGGGTGTCGATTTGGTTTTGCGTCATTTTTTACGCTTCAAAAAAGAGTTTCCAAATAGTCGTTTCAAATTATTGCTGGCTGGTGGAATGGCTCCTTCTCAAAGCAATCAAGCTCATTATCAGGATTTCTATCGTGGTCTAGAAAAACTTGCTGCTAAGCATAGCGACATTACTTTGACTGGTTTTATTCCTGCTAAGGAACTTAAAATTTATATGGCTTTAACCGATGTGGTTTTGTTGCCTTATCGTGGTATTTTGGGGGCTTCAGCTTCTTGGGCTACTGTTTTGAGCTATGGAAAAGCCTGTTTTTTTTCCAAAGCGCTACAACCATACTTTATGGCTAGCGATGTGCAAGATGCTCTACAAAAAGCTCATACCAAAATGGATGAATTGATTTTCTCTGAAGATTATCAAGCTTTTAGAAAATTGCTTCTGTCTTTAGAAGATGCTGATGCTTTACTGAATAGGGCAACTGCTTTTTCTAAGTTTTTACGTTCTATGCGTGATGAAAAAGTTTGTGTTTTCCGTGACTTTCCTCCTTTATATTTTCCACGCTCTAATGCTAAGAATCTTCAAGCTTGTTATAATGATCTAAGTGATGAAGAAGTTGCTGCCTAAATTTATTTTCCCTTTGCTTCTTTTTTTTCTTGTTTTATTTTTGTTTTTAGCTAATTTTTCTAAAGGCACTTATTTGAGTGGTTGGGACAATTTACATCCAGAATTCAATCCTTTAATGAATTTAAAAAGAGCCTGGGAAGCTGCTTGGCAAGAGTACCAAGGCTTGGGTTTATTGGCGGGAATGGCTCATGGAGCAGATTTGTTTCGTCAATTGATTTTTTTGCCAATGGCGTTGTTGCTACCAGCTAATTTATTTAGATATGTCTGGCATTTTTTGATGATTCTTACGGGGG
>CAIRBL010000049.1 GCA_903876815.1 uncultured bacterium | reverse complement strand
TCATTAAAATCTAAAAATTGAGAAAAACGATTATCCATATTTGTCTAAAAGTAGACAAATATATTATAATATAAGTATCTAATAAAAGAAACTAATAATTGCAAATTTGTGCGTAAAAAAACTCAAAAAAGAATCATGTTTATTTTGGCGATATTTATCATTTTTTCTATGATAATTTGGACTTTGGGTATGGGTTTGTCCTAATCTTTTCTTAAAATAGCCAAATAAGCCTCTTGCGGAATGACCACTCTACCAGATTGCGCCATTCTTTTTTTACCTTTTTTTTGCTTTTCCAAAAGTTTTCTTTTACGCGTCACATCACCACCATATAATTTAGCGGTCACATCTTTACGCATGGGGGATATTTTTTCGGCAGCAATAATCTTGCCGCCAATAGCTGCTTGAATTTTAATGGCAAATTGAGCTCGTGGTAAAACATTTTTCAACTTATTCACTATTCTTTTTCCTACCATGTGAGCTTGATCTCTATAAGTCAACATTGTGAGAGCTTCTACTGGATTTTCTGCTACTAAAATATCCATTTTGACTAAATCACATTTTTTATAGCCAGATAAATCATAATTTAAAGAAGCGTATCCAGAAGAAATACTTTTTATTTTATCATAAAAATCAACCAAAACACTGCTCAAGGGTAACTCGTAACGTAAAATAACACGATTTTCATCCAAATATTCTGTATCTTTAGCTAAACCACGTTGTTCAATAATATAAGAAATTAAATCACCTATATAATTTTTAGGTGAAACGACCTCTATTTTGACATAAGGCTCTTCTATGTATTCTACATGGTTGGAATCCGGCATCTCAGCTGGTGTAGTCAAAATCTTTGCTTGCCCATTTTTTAAAAATAATTTATAAGCAACCGTTGGTATTGTAACTATTAAATTTAAATTGAATTCTCTTTTTAGTCTTTCCTGAAAAATTTCTAAATGCAATAAACCCAAAAAACCACAACGGAAACCAAAACCCAAGGCTTGAGAGCTAGCTGGTTCAAAAACTAAGCTAGCGTCGCTTAATTTTAATTTTAAAATTGCTTCTCTCAATTTATTATACTCACCACCATCAGTTGGAAAAATACCAGCGTAAACCATCGGCTTAATCTCTTTATAGCCGGGTAAAGCCTTGGTTGCACAATCCTCACTTATGATAGTGTCACCAACCTTAGCTAAAGATAAATCCTTGATGCCAGTCACCAAATAACCAATACTACCATTTTCAAGTTCTGCAGAACTGACCCAAGATGGCTGAAAAAATCCTAAATCTAATACTTCAGTTTTTTCTTCATTAGCAGAAAATTTAACTAATTGACCTTTTTTTAGATTACCACCAAAAACACGAATATAAATAACAACTCCACGATATTCATCGTAAGCCGAATCAAAAATCAAGGCTTGTAATTCATCTGCTCTGCTTTTTGGTGCTGGTACTCTATCAACTACTGTTTGCAAAATAGCTTCTACACCTTGCCCGGTTTTGGCTGAGGTTAATAAAATATCTTCTTTTTTACAGCCCAACAAATTCACTATCTCTTTACTAACAGTTTCTACGTCTGAAGCTGGTAAATCAATTTTGTTGATAACTGGAATGATCTCTAAATTTTGTTCTAAAGCTAAATATAAATTAGCCAGAGTTTGAGCTTCTATCCCTTGAGTTGCATCAACTAACAAAATAGCTCCTTCTACAGCAGCTAAAGATCGAGAAACTTCATAAGTAAAATCTACGTGACCCGGGGTGTCAATCAAATTTAAAGTATAACCATGCCACTGCATACGCACTGGCTGTAGCTTGATAGTGATACCACGCTCTCTTTCTAGATCCATCTGATCTAGAACCTGATTTTTCATTTTTCTTTTATCAATGGTATTTGTCACTTCCAGCATACGATCAGCCAAGGTAGATTTACCATGATCAATATGGGCAATAATACAAAAATTTCTAATTTTTTCCATACATTTATCGGATTACCCTCCACAACTTTTTCAGCAATTTGCTGACCAAGGTCACCTCTTCTAGTTTGAAAACTATAGCTAAAATCAGATAAATTAGCAAGCCACAAAGACCAGCACCAAGACCTTGTATCAAAATACCTAAAAAAGTCTGCATATCTACTAATTTTGATAAATACTGCAAAGCTAGATAAGTCGCAACGCCTGCAACAAAAGATATCAAGCTTATTTTTATGGTAGAAAAAAAGATCGTCTGATCATCTAAGTCTTTACTTTTTCGATGTAACAAAATATACAACAAAATCATATTTAATACACTGGAAATTGAAAAAGCTAGAGCCAAACCAACAACGCCTAAATTTTTGGCAAATAAAAATGATAAAATAATATTGAGCGCTATGCTAAACAGGCTGACAAACATCGGGGTTTTGGTGTCTTCCCAAGCGTAAAAAGAGCGAGCCAGTATTGGTATCAAACCCTGAGCAAATAAAGACAAAGCAAAAAAACCTAAGGTCTGCGCTGTATCAATCGTGTCTTGCCAATTAAAAGCTCCAGATCCCAAAATTAATCTGACAATTTGCGCGCGAAGAATTACAATAAAAACTGAAGCTGGTATCAAAACAAATAAAATTCTCCTGAAGCTAGCTGAAAAATGTTTAGCAAACAAAGTTTTATTGTCTTCTTGAATAGCTTGGGTAAAAGTAGGAAAAACCGCAATAGCCAACGAAACAGCAAATAAACTTACGGGTAAACTTTGTAAATTATTAGCTAAATTAAAAACTGCAATACTACCAACAGCTAAACTAGAGGCAATCATAGTCGTAAAAATCAGATTCGCCTGTCCAGCGGCTAGACCCAAGGTACGTGGTATCATCAAATATAAAATTCTTTTTAAATCTTTATTAAAAACTAATGTAGCTTGGTAGCGAAAACCATTGCGAACAACTTCTGGTATTTGCACAAGTAAATGCAAAAAAGCTCCAATCAACACACCCCAAGCCAATCCTGTGAGGCCAAAAAGTGGGTATAAAAAGATAATGCCAAAAATAATACCTAAATTATAAAAAGATGCCGCTAAAGAAAAACTAAAAAATTTTTTCCAAGAATTCAAAATTCCTCCAATAACATTGGAAGCAACAAAAAATAAAACCGAAACCAACATTATTCTGGTCAATTGGTTTACTTTGATCATTTGCCAAGCACTAAAGCCTGGTGTTAAAAAATCCATGATTTGCGGGGTAAAAAGAAAAGCAAATAAACTCAAGAAAAAAATAATAATCAAAAATAAATTTAAAACCGAATTAGCCAAAATCAAACCTTCTTCTTTATTTTTATGCCATACTTTTTGAAAAACTGGTATAAAAGCGGAGGTTAAAGCACCTAAAACTAAAGTATTAAAAATCAAATCAGGCAAACGAAAAGCAGCATAATAAATATCAGAAATTTCAGAAGCACCAAAATTATAAGCAATCAATCTTTCTCTAAATAAAGCAATAACTTTTGATAAAAAAGAAAAGCAGGCAATAATCACTGCCCCGCCTGCTACTGTATTATTTATTTTATGCCAAATTTTTGCCCACATGCTTTATTTTGAGCTTAAGATAAAACCAAAATACTGATCACCAAGTAAATCACTAGTATAAGTCACTAATTTATTATTGACACTCATTTTTTCTATGTCACTAGACTGATTCCAAACAACTTTTAAATTATCCGGCAATAAAACTGAAGAATTAAAAATTGTATTTTTACTACCAGCTTGACTTTGTACCAAAAGACTATAATTATCTAAAAAGACATCACCATTAAAAATCTTTGACCACCAATTATTAGTTAGCGGGTCTACAATATCTAATTTGAATGGTAATTTATATTTTATGGCCACAGTTTTTGATTCACCAGGCTTCAAAGCTAGCCAATTGGCAAATACTGTTTTATCTAAACTTTCAAAAATTTCTGTTTGAGAAACAGCCTCAAGCATTTTACTTTGTTCCTCAGCTTCCACATCAGAATCTGTAAGTATTTCATTTTCTGAAGCCTGAAAGTAAGAAGCAGAAAAATCATCAAAACCAAAGGCTTCTAATAGCTCGCTACCCTTTGGTGTATAAAAACGCAAATAACTCACGTTTCCACCATCCAAACCAGCCAAAGGATTGTTGCCTGTGCTTTTATTTGTGCGTGTCACTTTCACAGTATCGATGATATCCCCATTGGCCATAATTTCAACTTGGTGATCAATACTTTGATAAATATCCAAATCTGTTTTACCACCACCAATATTTGTATTAACTACTTGCAAATAATCTTTACTTGATTTCAAAACTTCACCTGCCCAAGCAAAATCTTTGATTTTAGCTTGTAAATTTTCGTCAGATAAATAAATTTGAATGTTTTTATTGACTAAAGATTTTAACAAAACTTCTACGGTCTTTTTTTGTTCATCTTTATTGTTGACTAATTTTTCTAATAATTTTGGAGCTAAATCGGCAATAATAGCTTTGGGCTCAGTCAATTTTTGATCAAGAGTCAGCTCTGTTCTGTCTTGTAAAGTAGTAAACAAATTATCACCAGTAATAGTGACATTATACTCAGGCATTTCAATACTGCCAGTAACTTTTAATAAATCGCCCAGTAAATCTGCATTTACAGCAATTACGCCGTCTGTCGTAGAGCCACCAAAATTTTGATAAAACCACATAATTTTTTGAGCAGAAGTCGGAAAATCCGGCCACCAATTAGCATCCCAAATATTAAAATAAGGATTAATCATGGATAATGCTCTAGGCGCTTTTATTTTTGCTACTTGAGCAGCTGACAAATCATAAGTACCGCCGCGTGGTATTTCTAAATTTTTAATTTGTCCTTGATAAATATCAAGCAAAGCAAAACTACCTATAAAACCACCGGTTGCTCTAAGCTCATTATTATTTTGAAATAAAACTAAATATCTCTTTTCCTTTTCATGTCCCAAAATATCTGACATAGTGACCAAAACATCCTCCAAATCACCTAGATTATTGGTAATTTTTGGTAAATAATCTTTTAGTGACTGAAAATAAGGCTGCATCTCTGCTGGCAAAGAGTTAATTTCAACTTTGTTGATATTTTTGGTAGCTTCTTTTAAATATGGTAAAGTCTTGGCAATTTGCTCTTCCAAAAATAACATGTGTTCTGTCAGCGGTGCTTCTGCTTGTAATTTTTTATTTAAATTTAAGGCTGCTTGAGATATATTATCGGCTACTTTTAATAAGTTGGTTCCTACACTCAAAGATTTACCAAAACCTGGCAACTTCTGACCAGCCTCTAAAATCCACTGATCATAATCATTCAAAACTTGCTGTATTTCTGAAAAATTTTTCAGAGCCTCTTCAAAATCCACATCAGCGCTTTGATAAGCGTTTTCAGAAGCTGATAAGATACCGGACTGCAAATTTAAAATACCATTTCTACCCAACTGCCAAATAAGATCTTTGTCTTCTTTGACACGACCAAGTAAGACTAAAAATCTTAGTGGCGATAATAAAATAGCCAAAATTAAAGCAAAAATTGCTAATTTTCGTATTAAGCTAAAGTTGAGAGTAAAATGTCGATATGATGAGTTTTTTTCTACTGGTTGATAAAAAACAATCTGCTCCTCTACCTCGTTTTTTTCCTTTTTGGCAAAAAACTTATGTGTATTAACTTTTTTTAAGCTAGCAAAAAATTGTTTATACTTATTCAGTTTCTGTGGTTTCTTTTGGGCTTCCAATAACTGACGTAAATCCAAAACATTATGAGACTTACTAGCTGCTTTGGTGGATAATTTAGCTGATACAAATTGAGGTTTGTTTGGTGTTTTTTGTGAATTGTAAACCTGATATTTTTTCAACAAAGTATCTGCCTCAAATAAATCCTGTTTAATAAGCCTATCTAATTGAGCCAAAGCTTTTGACTTGGCCTCACTATCCATTTTTTGATCTAAAACAAAATCATCAAAATCCGCTAAAATGTCATGTTTTAACGTTTTTGTGCCTTGATTAAGGAAACTTTTGGAATTAATCTCTTCTGTTTTATCTGCCATAAAAAATGTTACTTATATTATAACAGATTTTAATATTTTCTCCAAAAATTATTTTTGATAATAAGGAGACAAAACAAATGTATTATCAATTTGAGTAAGTAAATGTTTTGTCATATCTAAATTTTTGATAAACTCTTCATGATCACGAGAAAAAATATAGAGAGTGTTTTTATCAATTTGACCTGCTTTTACACTATTTATTTCATCAATAATACCATTATCTAAATTTTTGATTGGTCTAGCAAAAAAACCATTGTTAATAGTCATGCCGTGCTGCGAAGCATAGAGTGCATAATCCATATAATTTCTATTTGGCACTACAGGCAAAAATGAAATATGTTCATAGCCAGCGGCAATGCTCGGCATTTTTTGTTGTAAATATTTATTTTCCCAATTTTGATTTACAAATTCTAAACCTCTTTTTTGTATTATTAAAGATAAATCAAAAATTTGTAAGCCTAAAGCAAAAACTATCACTATAATAGCCAAACTATATTTGATATTTTTTAAGAAATAAAAGGACCATAAAAATAATAAATAAAATACTGGCCAAAAAAACCTACCCGAAGATCTAACTATGCCAAATAATCCTTCACTTAAAATTTTTGGCAATGGAATGATAAATAAAATTTTATCAGCATAAGCCACAACATTACTGAGAGATAATAAAAATAACAAAATACAAACCACTAATATCGGCCAATTTTTTTG
>CAIRBL010000048.1 GCA_903876815.1 uncultured bacterium | reverse complement strand
GGATCATTGGTGATAAATTTATCGTCAACATAACCTTTGACCACCAACATATGATACTCCGGTCCCCCATTTTTAAAATTTGGGTTAGCTAAAATTTTACCATTGGCCGGAATAATAATCGGCTGACCAAGACGCAAATAATATTTTAATTTTTCCACTGTCAAATTTTCTATAATTTCTGTCTCATAATTAAAAGTTGCCTTGATATATTCAGCCAGTTTGGCTACTGGTAAATTTTCATGGCCACCCCAATTATTTTCCTGCCAAGTTACCATGTCTTTTAAAAGGCTTGCTACTTCTTCTTTGCTTGGCAAGCTTTTATTTTGATAATAATAATCTACCATCATGACACTTGCTTCTTCGCAGGCATCTTGCCAAGGCTGAGACCAATCAGACAATGGCGCTTGTGATGTAAACGGAACATTGAGGTTAATATTTTTATTTATTGACTCTGACTCAATATTCTCTAAGTCATCCTGAGCCTTGAGCCTGTCGAAAGGTCGAAGGACTTCCGTAACTTTTTCTTCAATTTTGACTATTTCGTCTTTGCCGCCTTCTTTAGTGCTGGTAGTAAAATCTTGATAATTTTGGGCCAGTGGCAAATCAACTGAGATCGGCTGCGCTTTTTTATTTTGCCAAACAAAAAATCCTCCACCTAAAACTAGTATAACTAAAATAATAATTAATTTATTTTTCATTTTTTTTATTAAACATTAACACATCATAACCATGCAACACTCTGTCCTCTCTTTTTACTCCTAGGCTTTCTAAAAAAGTAAATAATTCTTCTTGTGTTTGTACAACATCTTGATCTGTCATTTTTTCTACTTCTATAAAATCACCTAAAGACTCAACTTGATCTACACAAATTTCGTAATCATTGTATTTACATTTTCTTCTAATTTTTTTGACCTCAACTACTTTGTAAAAATTCAATAATTCTATAATTTCTCTCATTATTTTTTCATCACCGATTTCTAGCTCTCTTTCCAGACAAGCCAAATCATTAGCTTGAGATTGTTTGAGGGTAAAAAGTATTTTGTCGTTGTTTTTCCTAATTCTTAAAACTGAAATGCCTTTTAATTTATCATCTAAATCATAACCCAATGGCAAAAAAACCTGATCCTCTTGTCTGATAGGCGCCGACAAAATACAACCCAAGGCTTTTATTTTATCTAACAATTGAGCATGATTTTTTATTTTGGCTTTTACTTCTATTTCTTTTATCATACATATACTCTAAAACAAAAACTAAAAATTAACAAACGAAAAAGGTCCCAAGGAAATCCCGGACCCAATGACTGCATGTTTGTTTCACAAACTAAGGTTTGTGAATGATTGGAGATCAAGCGTTGGAGCTTGACTCTGGAAAGAACTAATCAGTTCACTTATGATGGTTAATATTTTGGTTAAAATATCGACCGCCAAAGTGAAGATTTCTGGAGCAAAGAATTTGAGTACTACCAATAGGATGGCTAGTTGCAATAATTTTGACATATGTGTTTGTCATTTATTTACAAAGCCTGAAGTAAACACTGAAAATGATCGACATCATTTTCATGGTAGCAAGTACCCAAGTGTTCTCTGCAGGACTCTAAGCTTGAACTTCAAGCCTACAATTCTGCAGAGAACCTTTGCTTTTGATTGTAATGTGCCTCTATTTATTGTATAACATAAAAATTGATAAATGTCAAGATAACCAAAAGTGTCACTCTGGAGTCCTGCGCTAGCAGGACGATAGAGTCTACTACGCTCGATTAGATTCTATCGCTACGCTCCAGAATTGACCTCGCTATAAACTATCGCTCAAATCCTCCCACTGAGGATTATGTTTTTCTATCAATAAAATCTTTTTGCGTCTCACTAGGTTCTTAATCTGCTTTTCCCTCCAAATCGCAGTCAGCATATCCTCACATACTTCATAATAAACCAAATAACAAACATTATACTTAGCCGAAAAAGAATGTAAATAAAATTTAGTTTTGTGTTTCCACATTCTACCTACTAAGTCACTAGTGACACCGACATATAAAGTACTGCGAGTATAGTTGGTCAAAATATAAACACAAGGAATTTTCATACTACTCAAAAATTCGGGCGCGGTATCTGACTGCTTCCAAAATATCTGCCTCCTCTATCTTTTCTCTGTTGTCTAAATCAGCAATCGTCCGCGCTACTTTCAAAACTTTAAAATACGCCCGAGCAGATAAAGACAAACGCTCAGTTGCTTGACTCAAAATATTTTGCGCCGAGTCTGATAAACGACAAAGATTTTTTACTTGCTGATTAGAAATTTGGCCATTCAAAACCCTACCCAAACGCTGCCGTTGTCTAGCTCTAGCTCGTGCTACTCGACAAGCCACTGTCTCTGAACTTTCAGCTAAATTATTACTCAAAAGTAAATCACTAGTTTTTACTTTTTCTACTTGCAGATGCAAATCAATGCGATCTAAGAGTGGCCCAGAAATTCTTTTTTGGTAACGCTTAATATCTAAGGGTGAACATTTACATTTTTGTTCTGGCTCAAACAAAAATCCACACGGACAAGGATTAGCAGTCGCAAGCAAAATAAACTTGGCGGGAAAATTGATACTTGTTTTAGCACGAGAAACCGTAATCACCTGATCCTCTAAAGGTTGTCTCAAAGCTTCTAAAACTGTTTTGGGAAACTCTAAGATTTCATCTAAAAATAAAACATTGTGATGGGCCAAAGATATTTCACCGGGCTTAGGCCATGTCCCACCACCAACCATTGCTGCCACTGAAGTAGAATGATGCGGGCTACGCATCAGACGACTATCAACCAAAGGTTGTTCATTTGATAAAAGTCCAGCTAAACTATACAGCTTACTGACTTCAATACTTTCTTTCACATCCAAAGGTGGCAAAATAGACAAAAAAGCTTTGGCCAACATAGTTTTACCAGCGCCCGGTGATCCAACCAACAAAACATTGTGCCCACCAGCCGCAGCAATTTCTAACACACGTTTGGCTTCATTTTGCCCTTGTACATCAGCTAAATCCACAGATTGCTTAGAGACTTTGGGAACAAACTCCAAACTATTTAAAGGCAACAAAAATGTCTTGGCATTCAAATGTTCAACAACTTCTTTTAAAGTGCGGCTAGGCAAAATAGTGACATCACTCAAAACTGCTAGCTCAGCTGCATTGCTACTTGGCACAAAAATTTCTTTAAAGCCAAAAGCCTGCAAAGCAGAAACCATCACCAGAATTCCTGGTACAGCTTTGAGCTCGCCCGTCAAAGATAGCTCACCAATAAAAGCTTGCCGACTGCCTGCTAAAACCACTTGCTGACTAGCCAACAAAATGCTGACAGCAATAGCAAGATCATAAGCACCACCTTCTTTGCGAATTTGCGCAGGCGCTAAATTGACCACCACTTTTTGTCGTGGATACTCCAAAGCACTATTTTCAATCGCTGCCCAAACTCGCTCACGCGCTTCAGAAACAGCGGCATCAGGCAAACCAACCAAAATAGTTTTTGGTAAATGCCGAGACAAATTGGCTTCCACTTCTACCACCACACCATTGAGACCCAAAGGCGCAATAGTGTACACTTTATTTTTTTGAGACATCCCATTAAATAATTAATTAATCGCTTCCCTTCAAATATTATAAAAATATTTAACGGGATAAATAAAAAATCGCTTAAATCTTCAAATAAAGAAAAGCGACAAAAATAAAATTAAATTTTTTTACGCCTAGCCGGCGAGGCCGAAACGTAAATAAAAAATCGCTTTCCTTTCTTCTTCAAACTTATCTTAAAACTTTCAAAAAAATTTGTCAATCAAGTGGACTTTTGATGTTTTCCCAAAAATCACGCGCCACCGAAGTATAAATTTCTGTAGTTTTCAAACTATTGTGCCCTAACAATTTTTGGATGTAGCGAATACTCACGCCACTCTCCAACAAATGTGTAGCAAAACTATGCCGTAAACTATGACAGCTAACATCAGTCTTGATGCCGACCTTGGCACAGGCATGTTCAAAGATTTTTTGCGCCGATCTTGTCGTCAAATGCCCCACTCCACCAGCTCCTGCAAATAAATATTTCTGCCCTAGCGGCAAATCACTCAAATATTTTTTAGCCAAATCTAAACTTGCAGAACTTAATAAAGTATAACGATCTTTATTGCCTTTGGCACCACGCACCAAGACAAATTTATTTTCTAGATCTAAGTCTTTGATCTCCAAAGTCACTACTTCAGAGACTCGCAAGCCAGAACCATACAACAAACTTAAAATAAGCTGATGTTTAATATTTCCGGCGGCTGTAATCAATTTTTCAATTTGATTTTTTGCCAAAACTTGCGGCAAATGCTTTTCGCGTTTTGGTCTTGTGACACTAAAAAACAGCCGCCGCTTCAGCACCTGTTCATAATAAAATTTCAAAGCCGAAATAACTAGATTTAAAGAAGTGTTGGTATAATTTTGACCTTTTAAAAATAATAAAAAGTTTTTGACATCTTGTGAGTCCACTTCTTTGGCAGACTTAGCCACAAACTCCAAAAATTTTTGGTTATAAGCCAGATAGCTTTTGACCGTCCGGCGACTAAAACCACGGATGATCAACTCCTGTGCCAAAGTGGCTAGTGGATGACTATTTGGCAAAGCTAAAGACCTGTTTTTCACAGGCAATAAATCGCTCTTCATACAATGTTATGATTAATACTTAGACATTTACATCTTGGCTAAAAATGGGTAAAATGTCAACAGGTACGCATATACAGTGATAGATGACATACATTTTTTCTCGCTGGTTTTAGGCCAGCTTTTTTGATAACGATACGAATTTGATTTTTATTTATTTTAGTTAG
>CAIRBL010000047.1 GCA_903876815.1 uncultured bacterium | reverse complement strand
TATTTTGATAATTTTGATAATTATCATTTTGGGCCATTATTTACTTTGGCTATTAATTTTGTTGTTTTTTATTTAATATTTTTGAAAAAAGATAAAAAATTAGAATACTAAATATATGGATTTTTTGATTACACCCTTAGGTTGGAAAAATTGGCTGTTATTGATTTCGGCTTTGATTAATTTAGTAATGGCTATTTTTATTTTTAGTCGCGGAGTTCGTAAAAATAAAATAAACCTTTATTTTTCTTTGTTGACTTTTGCTTGTTTTTTGTGGGGTATGAGTTTATTTTTAGCTAGAACCATGTGGATAGAGCAATGGTTTTTTTGGGCATCGCTAGCTTATCCTGCGGCTTTATTGATCGCTATTTCACTTTTTTATTTTACTGTTTATTTTCCATATAAATTGAAAAATTTTAGCTTGCTTACAAATTGTATATTAATTTTTCCAAGTATTATTTTATCAATTTTAGTTTTTATACCAAAGTATTTTATTGTAAATGCTCATCATGATTTTGTGTATAAAGAGCATACCTTATACATATTTCAACCAGTGTATATTGTTTATGCTATTTATTTCATTTTATTAGTTTGTTTTAGCTTATATTTTTTATTTGTAAAATATCAAAATATTGACAGCAGAATAAAAAGGAATTTGTTATTATTATTTTTTGCTATTTTATTAGGTTTAATTTTTGGTGCATATTTTGATTTATTTTTATGTTATTTCGGTAATTTTCATTATGTCTGGCTTGGTCCTATTTTTACCTTTTTGATGAATTGTGTGGTATTTTATTTAGTATTTTTTGAAAAAGAAAAATAATGACAGCTACAAAAAAGAAAATCTGTTTATTGTTGGCTGGAGGCACCTGGACAGTAGATAAAACAAAAAATATGTTAGCCGTCAACAAGGCTGACGATATGAATGCTTGGCTGGCTACTATGCCAGAACTAGCCATTTTATCTGATTTGGAGCTTCACTTTGTAGCTGATGAAGAAGCGGTAGTGGGTGTAGATTTATGGTCTGAAGTAGCTCAATTTTTAGTTGAACAACAGGATAATTTTGATGGTTTTGTTTTGGTGACAAAAGCTGAGTCTTTGGTGAGCACGGCAGTAGCTTTGAATTTTTTATTACAAAATTTTGCCAAAACTTTGGTGGTTACGGCTTCACAAATGAGCGGTCTATACACCAAGGATAAAAAAGAACGTATGCAAGCTTTGATAGCCACTCAAGGAGGCTTAGGTTTGCGTTCAAATCTGATCAACGCCGTGCAGGTGGCCGGTGCAGCTTTGTCTCCGGTAGCTATCATGTTTGGTAGTCG
The DNA here is from genome assembly GCA_903876815.1 of uncultured bacterium. Classification (GTDB taxonomy): domain Bacteria; phylum Patescibacteriota; class Patescibacteriia; order UBA1558; family GWA2-36-10; genus CAIRBL01. The sequence goes on along the minus strand of CAIRBL010000047.1, from coordinate 2,693 downwards.
CTTGGTAGCTAGTACTAAAGCTAGTTTAGAATATCAACAAGGTAGATATATTTTGAGTAGTGTAGATGATGATTATTTGGCCAAAATAGATTTTGGTATTAGTTTTAAAAATAATTTAAATTATTCTCAAACAGGCCAAAGAAATTTTACAAAATTATCTCAAGAAGTTTGTATTTTGTCAGATTGTTTGGTGGGGTCATATTTATGGCCCAAAGAGGCGTTTGGAGCTTATAAGGCTGTATTGCTCATTTTAGCTAGTGAGGATTTAGATAAAAAGAAAAAAGATTATTTACAAGCTTTAAATAAGCCGATCATTCTTTATCATCCCCAATTTATACAAGCAGAGAAAGATTTTATGACTTTGACAGCTTGTACCAAAGAAACGGCTATAGCCAAAGTTTTGTGGTTGGTAGAAAATATTGAGCCTCAGGATTGGCAAAAGATGCTCAAGTCGAATGTGATTGATGAATTTGTTAATTTTTAAGAATTTATATGTTAGTTTATTTTTATAGTCAAGCTAAAAATGATGTCAGTCGAGCCATTTTGCAATATCTAAATAAAGCCCAAGTTGCAACTTTTAGTAATTTAGATAGCAAAAAAAATCAAGAAATTTCTTTGAGCCAGGCAGATGCTTTGGTAATTTATGATGAAAATTTAGCAGAAACTAGTAGCTATTTTATCGCTTTGGCAATTTCTGAAAATAAACCGATTTTATTTTTGACAAACACTAAAGGTAATAAAAGTAAAAATTTGCAAACTTTACGTGAAGATAAAAATTTTAAAAATAAATTAGATATTTTTGTGTGTAATTTACAAAATTTTTCTAATATTTTATTAAATTTTTTACAAAAATTAGATCAAAATAGCGGTCGTGATATCATCAATGTGAAATATACTCTGCGAGTTTCTTCTAAAATGTCTGATTATTTAGCTTGGAAGTCAAAGGCTACCGGTATGCCCAAAGCGGATTGGCTAAGATCATTGATTGATGACAGTCTACAAAAGGATTCGGATTATAAAAAGTTTTTAGCTAGTAAATATAAAGCTTAGTTGAAATTTTATGATTGAACAGCAAGAAAAAAATTTTCATGGTTTGGAGGGAGTTGCGAGTAAGGCTTGGCCTTTTGATATCAAAAAAGGCAATGATACTTTGGCTATTTTGGTGCATGGGTTTACTGGTACGCCTTATGATTTGTGGGTTTTGGCAGATTTTTTATCAGTAAATCATGTCGATGTGGTAGTGCCGTTGCTAGCTGGGCATGGTGGTAGTACCAAAAGATTAGCAGCAAGCTCAGCTGATGATTGGATTAATTCTTTGGAAAAATATTTATTAGAGAATTTGGGTAAATATAAAAGAATATTTTTTGTTGGTTATTCTTTTGGAGCAAATTTGTCTTTTAATTTAACTATCAAATACAAAGAGCATATTACTGGCGTTATTTCTTTGGGATTGCCGATTTTTATGCGTAACGAAAGAAGGATTAGACTATTGTTGCCATTGGCGAAAATCTTTAAGAAAACTTACAAAAAATATTGGCTCAGTGAAGAAGATGAACATAATATGAAAGATGAGGGTCGGCACAACCATATTCCTATTAATAGCATTATTTATTTTTATAATTTTATTGATGAGCACACCAAAAAAGAGTTGGCACAAATTACTGTGCCGGTTTTAGTGATTCATTCACGGGATGATTTGGTTTCTGATCCTTATAGTTCAGAGTTTTTATTTGCTAACTTGAGTGGCACCCGTGATAAACATTTATTTATTTTGAACAAAGATGAGCACAATGTAATTGATAATACTAGGAGAGATTTTATTTTTACTAAAACTTTAGAATTCATTAAGCATCATTAAATATATGTTTACTATTGCAAGCAAATTTCAGTCTATCGCGCAAATGTATGGTCAGCACAACGCAGTGTCTTTTTTGGCAAAAGGCAGATATCATAAAGTCAGTTACCAAAAATTGGATAATCGACGTTTAAATTTGGCAAAACAATTTCATGATTTGTCTTGGAAAAAAGGTGAGAAAATCGCCTTGATGTTGGCCAATGGTCCAGAATGGGTTACGGTGGATTTAGCGGCCGCTACCCTTGGCTTGGTTGTTGTGCCTTTGCATTTGACTTACAACAAAGCTCAGTTAGAACAAATTATCAAACACGCACAAGTGGATTATTTGGTCATTCAAGATGAGTATTTTAATAAGTTTAAAGATTTATGGAGTGCTTTTCCTTTTAAAAAAATTGTTATAGTTGGTGAATGTAAGTCTCTGGCTGAAAATATGCAAGTTTGGCCAAATTTGGATAACATGAAAAATATTTTTGATTTCCCAAATTTTGAAGTTTTGGAAAATGATTTACATACCATCATTTATACTTCTGGTACCACCGGAGATCCAAAAGGAGTGATGTTGACACATAAAAATTTAATCAGCGATGTGATGTCAGCTAAAGAGGTGGTAGATATCACTTTTAGGGATAGATTTTTTTCTTTTTTACCACTTTCTCATGCTTTTGAAAGAGTAGCTGGCTATTATGCGCCGATATTTTCTGGTGCTAGCATTTATTTTGCTCGTAGTTCAAAAACCATTGTAGAAGATATCAAGGTTGCTCAGCCATATATTGTCAACTCGGTGCCTAGAATTTTTGAAAAGATTTATGATAAAGTTTTTGATAAAATTAAGACGGGT
>CAIRBL010000046.1 GCA_903876815.1 uncultured bacterium | reverse complement strand
TTGGGCTTGTCCTTAAAAGCAGCAAGTGCAAAACCAGTCAAAAAAGAAGAGGGTGAAAATAAAGTAGTCAAAGAAAAGGCTGAAGGCAAGGTAGAAAAAACAGAAAGCGTAGAAACTCCCCCAGAAACTCCAAATGACGCCGAAATTGTAAGTGAAAAAACTGAATAAAAAAATTTAGCCCAAGTCTTAAATCAAGAGTTGGGCTAAATTAAAATAATAAGTTATAATTAATCAATAATTGATTTAAATAGAGTAAGAGATGAAAAATATATTTAAAAATTTCGCTGTATTTTTTCTAGTCTTTGCTATTATTGCTGCTATCTTTAGCTTGTATAGCAATAAAATAGAAAAACCTGAAGAAATGAATCTGGGACAATTAGTCCAAGAAATTCAAAATGAACAAATCAAAAGCATTCAAGTCAAAGGTAATCAGCTAGACATCACTTTAAATGACGGCTCAAATCGCATCAGTAAAAAAGAAAGCGGTGAATCTTTAACTACGCTACTAAGCAACTATGGAGTTAGTCCCGAAAAAATCAGTCGCCTAGAACTAACTGTTGGAGAAGAAGCAAATTCTACTTTTAGTTTTAGTAGTCTACTACCATTCTTGATACCTGCTTTGTTTATTTTGGGTATGATTTGGTTTATGATGCGTCAGGTCCAAGGCGTCAACAACCGAGCTATGACTTTTGGGCAAAGTGGAGCAAAACTCGCTGACCAAAAAACTAAAGTGACTTTCAAAGATGTAGCTGGCGCTAAAGAAGCTAAAGAAGATTTGCAAGAAATCGTAGAATTCTTAAAGAGCCCACAAAAATTTCTAGACCTAGGAGCAAAAATCCCCAAAGGTGTTTTGTTGCTAGGTAGCCCTGGCACAGGTAAAACCTTATTATCTCGCGCTGTGGCTGGTGAAGCTAAAGTGCCATTTTTTCATATCTCTGGTTCTGAATTTGTAGAAATGTTTGTTGGTGTTGGTGCCTCACGTGTCAGAGACTTATTTAAAAAAGCAAAAAAAGCCTCTCCTTGTATTATCTTTATAGATGAAATTGATGCCGTCGGTCGTCAAAGAGGCTCCGGACTTGGCGGCTCACATGATGAACGTGAACAAACTTTAAACCAGATCCTTACTGAGATGGATGGTTTTGATAACCAAACCAATGTCATAGTCCTCGCTGCTACTAATCGTCATGATGTTTTGGATCCAGCTCTACTTCGTCCTGGCAGATTTGATAGACAGGTAGTCATTGACATGCCTGACATCAAAGATCGTGAAGAAATTTTGAATATCCACGCCAAAGGAAAACCAATGCAAAAAAATGTTGACCTCAAACGTGTAGCTCAAAGAACTCCAGGTTTTTCTGGCGCTGATTTGGCCAACGTTTTAAATGAAGCAGCTATTATGACTGCTCGCAAAAATGAAAAAATTATTAGCCAAGAAACTGTTTTGGATTCCATCGAAAAAGTAATGCTTGGACCAGAACGCAAAAGTCATATTTTGTCTGATAAAGAAAAAAAGACCACTGCCTATCATGAGGCCGGTCACGCTGTCGTTGCCCACTATTTAGAACATGCCGATCCAGTACACAAAATATCCATTATCTCTCGTGGACGTGCTGCTGGCTATACTATCAATTTGCCAGAAGAAGACAAAAAAATGCATAGCTATGAAGATTTTATTGACGATATGGCCGTGCTCTTGGGTGGTCGTATGGCAGAAAAAATATTTTGTCACGAAGTAACTACCGGTGCTAGCAATGATTTAGAAAGAGCTACAGCTATCGCTAGAAGTCTTATTACTCAATTTGGTATGAATGAAAAGTTGGGCTTTAGAACTTTTGGTAAAAAAGAAGAAATGGTTTTCTTAGGTAAAGAAATTCATGAACGTCGTGATTATAGTGAAAAAACAGCTGAGAGTATTGACCATGAAATTTCTAACTACGTTCAACAAGCAGCACAAAGTGCTGAAAAAATTATCCGCGAACACAAAGAACAAATGGAAAAAATAGTCTCTGTTTTAATGGAAAAAGAAACCATAGAAAAAGAAGAATTTGATAATCTAGTCGCTTAAATTTTAAAAAACAACCTAAGTATTTATTTGCTGAGGTTGTTTTTTATTTGTAGTATTCAAAAAAAAATAAAATTATGCTATAATATAAACATCAAATAAAAGTAAAAATAAATAATAAAATAAAAATATGGAAGCGTTTTATCGCAAAATTTATTTGCACTCTTGGCAAATAATAAAAACAAATTGGTACCTATTGTGTTTTGGTTTTTTTGTAGCAGCACTAGGTTTAACTGGTGATTTCAAAGCCTTGTTAAATCTACAAGACCAAATACAAACCCAAGACATTATCTCTACCACCATGACCAGTTGGATAGATATTTTCTATTCTTTCTCTACTGCTCAAATGACTTGGGAAAAATTACCAGCCCTTTTGACACTAGTAGCTATACTTTTTGTTTTTGCTGTAGTACTAGTGATGGCTATTTCTTCACAGGGAGCTTTAATTGATGCCACCAACCAAAGTCATAAAAAAACTACTTTCAAAAATCCCCTAGTCAGCCATTTACAGGTTGGTATAGAAAATTTTTGGTCTCTTTTTTCTCTCAACATTATAAATAAACTTATTAGTTTTGTTTTCGTTGTTGGTGTAATAGTGCCTATTATAGATTTACTATATTTAAGCCAAAGTGCTACCATAATGAATCTGCTTATTACTTTGATAATATTTTTTATCATTATACCATTGGCTATTATCGTTTCTTTTGTCACTAGATATGGCGCTTCTTATGTCATTATCAAAAAACAAAATACCACACAGGCTTTTTTCAGTGCTTGGAATTTATTTAGAGTAAACTGGATAATCAGCTTAGAAAATGCTGGCTTACTTTTATTAATAACCATGGCCTACACAATAGTCGTTATTAGTATTTTAGCTTTTGTGGTAACGCCATTTTTAATTGTCGGATTTTTAGTAGCTCAAATTAGCAACTTAGCCTTTTTATTCTTGATGATTATTTGTGGTTTATTAGTGATTTTTATACTTCTAAGCTCAATCGCTATTTTTGCTTCCTACTATACAATTGTTTGGTCAGAACTTTTCTTGCGCTTAACTGAACGTGGACAAAAACATAGTAAAATACACCGATTAGCAAACAGACACATGCCATTTCTCACTAAATAAATTTTTAAAAATTCATAAATAACGACCCCGGATAAACTCTGGGGTCGTTTGACTTAAAAGAATGACAAAAGTATAATGAAACTACTAATTTAAAAATTTTATGGATACTCCCAACACACAAACAAACGTACACATAGGTGATAAAGAAACCCAAGAAAAACTAGAAAAAAAATTGTCCACCTTAACAGAAAAAGGCAAAGAAGAAGAGATCAAAGAAAAAGCCTCTTTAGGTGGCTGGTCTTATATAAATCTAAACGGCTTTCCTGTTTCTCAAGAGGCGCTCAAAATCATTTCTGCCGAACAAGCCGAAGCTTTGCAGGCCATTTGTTTTCTCTATACTGGAGAAGAAATGCGTTTAGGAGCTGTCAATCCAGACAACCCACAAATTACTTATTTATCAAAAGAATTAGCAGAAAAATATCATAGTCGAGTAAAAATTTATTTAATTTCTCCAGAAAGTTTTGACAAAATATTTGAGCTCTATAGCAAAATACCAACCATAGAACAGCTAGAAGGATTCAATATCAATGCTGAGGAACTAAAAAAATATGACGATGCTTTGCAAGGCTTCAACTCTCTCAAAGAATTAACAAACAACACCAGTCTCACTGAAACACTGACGCTTATCATAGCTGCTAGTATCAAATTTGATTCTTCTGATATACATATTGAAAGTGAAGAAAAAGAAATCAAAGTACGGTTTCGTATTGATGGAGTTTTACAGGAAGTAGCGACTTTAAAAAAAGATGCTTGGCCAAAAATAGCCTCACGCATCAAGCTATTATCTGACCTTAAGCTCAATATTGCCGACAAACCGCAAGACGGTCGTTTTACTATTCATTTATCAGATGACAAGGTAGACGTCAGAGTTTCAACTATTCCCTCAGCTTTTGGTGAAAGTATTGTCATGCGTTTATTGCGCTCTTCCAAAGTTGGTCTAGAATTTGAAAAACTTGGTTTGCGTGGCAAAGCTTTCAATGATCTAGCTCATGAAATACAAAAACCAAATGGCATGATTATCACTACTGGTCCTACTGGTTCTGGTAAGACAACTACTTTGTACGCTATTTTAAACAAACTTAATAAGCCAGAAACAAAGATTATAACTTTAGAAGATCCGATAGAATACAAGGTTCAAGGCATTGTCCAAAGCCAAGTGGAAAATATGCAAGAACAAAATGAAGAAGTGACGGCTACTGGAGCTATTCGTCGAAAAAATTATTATACTTTTGCCAAAGGCTTGCGTGCAATCTTAAGACAAGACCCAGATATTGTGATGGTGGGAGAAATAAGAGACTTAGAAACTGCCGAAACTGCTATCAACGCTGCTTTGACTGGTCACTTGATGCTCTCTACTATTCATACCAACTCAGCCGCTGGAACAATTCCTCGCTTTTTGGCTATGGGCGTTCCGCCTTATCTTTTAGCTCCGTCTTTAAACGCTGTTATTGGTCAACGTTTAGTCAGAAGACTTTGTCAAAAATGTAAAGCAGAAACTGAAGTTGATAACCAAAAAATGACACTTATTATGAATGCCCTAAATAGCATCAATGCTAAATCTGGCGCTACAGTCACCGACCTAAGCAATCTCAAATTTTATAAAGCAGTTGGTTGCCCTGAATGCAATAATATTGGCTATAAAGGACGAGTAGGTATTTATGAAATCATGATTATGAGTCCAGAAATTGAAAAAGTAATTCTCTCTCAAGACGTTTCTGAATATACTATTGAAAAACTTGCCATAGAAGATGGTATGGTGACCATGTTGCAAGATGGCATCTTAAAAGCTCTTGATGGTCTCACCTCTTTAGAAGAAATATTTGATAAAACTGAATAAAAATACCCCCTGTCATCCTGAGCGTAATCGAAGGAACAGGGGGTATTTTTTATTTTAATTATTTGCCAATTTTTGCTTAGACTCAGCTAATTTTTTCTGATTTTCTTCTACTACTTGTGGTGGAGCATTTTGTATAAAACTATCGTTGGCTAGTTTTAACTCTAAAGATTTTATATAATTTTCTAATTCCTCTTTTTCTTTGGCTGACATGGCTTTTTTGAGATTGATATAAATACTACACTGCCAAATTTTTTCTGGTTCTATCTCAATGTCTTTGTCTGTCAGTTTAACTCTGGCCAAATCAGCTATCAATTGTAAATGCTCTACACTAACTTGAGAGGAAACAATTTTACAAAACGGAAATTCACTTGGCGCTATTTTATTTTCCGCCTTTAACTCACGCAAACGAGAAATAACTCCCACCACACCATCAAGATAAAGTATAGCTTGTCCATCTACCTTACCTTGCGCTTGCGGCCAATACTCTACCATCAACAAAGTTTGAGTATTAAACTGTTTCCAAATTACTTCAGTCACATATGGTAAAAATGGATGCCAAAGTTTTAATAATCTTTCTAAAATATACAGAAGCACATCTTCTTTGTTGCCTTGCTTTTTAGCAATCTCCACATAAGAGTCAGCAAAATCTGTCCAAGTAAACTGATAGAGTTTGACGCTGGCCATAGAAAACTCATATTTATCTAAATGCTCTGTTACTTCTTTGATTAATTTATTAAATTTAGCTAAAATCGCTTGATCTAATTTATCCGTAACTTTTGGCTCAAGTGCCACTTGGTGAATATGTTCTGTTTGTGAAAAAATAAAACGAGAAATATTCCAAAGTTTATTGACAAAATTACGAGAGCCAGCAATTTTTTCTTCATAAAGCTTGAGATCTGCCCCAGGAGTAGCGCCGGAGATCAAAGATAAACGTAAGGCATCGGTACCATAAAGATTGATCATATCAATCGGATCAATGCCGTTGCCTAAAGATTTGGACATTTTTTTGCCTTCTTTGTCTCTAATCATGCCGTGCAAATAAACAGTCTCAAATGGCTTGGTGCCTAATAAATATTCTGACATCAAAATCATGCGGGCGACCCAAAAAAATAAAATATCATAGCCAGTCTCCATGACAGAGGTCGGATGAAATTTCAAAAAATCTTTAGCTTCTACATTAGGCCAACCCAAAGTAGAAAAAGTCCAGAGCGCAGAAGAAAACCAAGTGTCTAAAGTATCTGGGTCTTGACTGATTTTTTGTCCGCCAGCTAATTTTTGAGCCTCCGCTTCATCATGAGCCACTATCAATTTTTGATCAGCGGTATACCAAACTGGAATTCTATGCCCCCACCAAATCTGGCGAGAAATACACCAGTCATATAGATTTTCCATCCAATGATAATATATTTTTTCAAAACGACTTGGTAAAATTTTTATTTGTCCAGACTTTACTGCTTCTATGGCTAATTCTTTGAGAGTTTTATTTTGGCGACTAGGTATTTTTTTATCGACTGCTACAAACCATTGCTCAGATGTCAGAGGCTCAATCGCTGTATCACAACGATAACAAATTGATAAATTATTTGCATAATCTTCTACCTTGACCAATAAGCCTGCTTGCTCTAAATCAGCTACAAACTTTTTTCTTGCTTCTTGCACATCGAGTCCAGCATATTTACCACCACTAGCTAAAATTTTGCCTTGCTCATCAATCAATTTGATAATTTTTAAATTATTTTTTTGTGCAAATTCATAATCCACCACACTATGCGCTGGCGTAACACCAATAGCTCCTGAGCCAAACTCAGGATCAACTTCTTGATCGGCAAAAACTTTGACTGTGATTTTATGTCCAGCCAAATCAATCTCTATTTCTTGTCCAATATAATCTTTATACCTTTCATCATCAGGGTGGACAGCTAGTCCAGTATCAGCTAGTTTGGTTTCTGGACGAGTAGTGGCCACCACAAAAGGACCATACTTAATATAGTATAATTTTGCTTGCTGTTCTTGATACTCTACTTCATCATCGGCCAAAGTTGAAGCGCATCTAGGACACCAATTTACAATTCTTAAACCACGATAAATCAAACCGTCGTTATACATTTTTACAAAAGCTTCGTTGACAGATCCTGAAAGTTCATCTGAAAAAGTATAGGCTTCTCTGGACCAATCACAACTGGAACCCATTTTTTTAGTTTGATCTTGAATAGTATCGCGAGAAGTAGCCACAAATTCTTTGACGCGCTCAATAAACTTTTCTCTACCTAAGGCGTGCCTATCCGTGCCTTCGGATGCCAAAATCTTTTCCACTTTTGTTTGAGTAGCAATCGCTGCGTGATCTGTACCAGGCAACCACAAAGCTTGGTGACCCTGCATACGCTTATAGCGAATCATCAAGTCTTCATACGACAGAGCAGCCGCATGACCAAGATGTAAAATACCTGTAGCGTTTGGTGGTGGCATGGAAATGACAAATGGTTTTTCTGTCGCTTTCAGATTGTCGGGATTAAAAAAACCAGACTCTTCCCAAATTTTATAAATATCATTTTCATAAAGCTGAGGCTCATAAGCTTTGGCTAAAGAAAAATTATCTTGCTTGTCCATAAGAAAAAATTATAAAAAATAAAAACGCAAACTAATTGCGCTTAAGGGTCCTTCTACGCACAAAGCTTCAAAGGACGGTACCACCTTAATTTCCTTAAATAAGGACACTTAATTTTTGTGTTGACGGACACAGACCGACTGATT